>NZ_JBFUGY010000008.1:0-229019 GCF_056402655.1 Bradyrhizobium sp. P3_C3
CCAACAAGCTCGTCACGCAACGTCACTACCGCTGCCGACAGGGTCGGGGTTCGTACATCCTCGAATGCGAAATCAACGGCGCCAAAGTCACCGTCTATAATGACGACGTCGACGCCAGCCACCCCATCCGGCGCGTCAATGCCGAGTTGAACAATCCGGGGCCGCAGGACGCGGCCGTCAAATCGATCTCCAACCAGTTCAACGCCCGGCCGACCAGGGACGCCCGCGAGGGATGGACGTGGATCGTCGGCCGTGGGCTCAAGCTGAGCTACGACGGCAGCGCCTTGAAGCTCGTGGACGAGGCCTGGGATAACGGGCTTCGCAACGACGAAGCCAAGCGCTAGGCGCGCTGCGCCGAAATGAGCGGACCGTCACCGCAACCCGGTTATCCCCAGCCATCGCGTCACCTCGTCGTGAAACCTGCGGCCCGGCACGCCTTGTTGAGACTTCGGTAACCTAACCCATCCACTCTCCCCGCCAGTATCGTTGCGTTGGAGTAAACCCACAGTGCTGAATTTTGACGAGCTGCGTGAACTCGCAGCTGATGTTCGCGTGTTTGTTGACATCGCCGAAGACAAGGCCGAAGCGCTCAAGGCCGTCATCGCGGCTTACGACGTGGTGCTGGCGATCTTCCCCTCGCAGGAAGGCATGGGCCTCCACGTCATCAAGGGCAAAGAGATCCTGGACAGAATTGCCAATTCGCGGACCCATGCGATCTACAGCCACACGGCGATCGCGGTTCCCGACCTCGAGCATGCGCAGATGCTCAAATATCTGACGGCACCTGTCGAACGGCGGATTGCTGCGTAGCGGCTCACGGCAAGCGCATCCTCACAATGACCGCTGGATAGGAACGGTCGGCTCTCCCGCACATTGACCCATCTCCAGATGAGGAGATTGCAATGAGCGTGAAGGAAAAGCCAAGGAAGCCGCCGGCTACGTCAAGGAAGAGTTGTACGAGCACGGCAAGTCGCCCGAGAGCCAGAAGAAGGCTCAGGAGGGTCGCGACCTCAGGAACGAAGGCCGCGTCGAAGACGGCAAGCCGCCGAAGACGACGAAGCCCGGCACCGATCACTAGACCGACTGTTTTCAAAACCGCCCCTGGCCATGTCAGGGGCGGTTTTTCATGTGCGCTCGTGCCCCGGACGCAGCGCTCGCGGCGATGCGAAGCATGGTCCAACAGCGACGAACACGCTGCGGCTACGTCCCATCTCGCATGTCCCTGGTCGCGAAGTGACATCCAAACGCCACCAGGACCAGAGCAAACGTCGAGCCGAGCAGAATTCGCAGGGTTGATCCCATCTCCTGGCTCACGTACCGGACATCGTGCCGGTGGCTGTAACGCTCAGGATGCGCGGCATCRGGCACTTGGGGAGAGCTCGTCAAGAGCACAAGCCACGCGACGGTCCCGCAAATCGCCGCAACCCTCGCAATCTTTCCGAGCCTTTGAAGCCAGCGCGTCATGCCGCCCTCATCATGGCGTGGATCTCAGCTGCCGCCTTTGTCCGGATCAGCTTTCATAAGCTCCAGGAGGTCGCCGCGCGCCTCAACTCTTCGGCCTGGCCAGCAGCCTCAGAGCGCTGAGAACGATGAGAATGGCGAAAGCACCGAGAGCGTAGGTGAGTGCATTCACGAGCCAGGAAATGGCAATCCCTGCGAAGCTGGAGCCTCCGACCGCTCCCCAGAACAAATACGCTGCGCTGATGCCGGGCCACTCCAGCGAAAGAAAAGCGAAGTCGGTCAGCGGCTCGATGGCGAGGAGCACCGAGGAGATGAGCGCCCCGAGGGCCAATGCGATGATGAGGTTTGCTTTCACGGAGAGCATCAAAACCCCAGCAACCCGGCGAAAATCGGAACGAGGAAATAGGCGGCGAGCCCGAGAAGGCCGCCCACGACAAGGCGTGCAGCGCGGCCGTGAATCCTCGTATCGAGCCACGCACAAACCGCCACCGCAGCCCGTCTCAGCCAGTCACCGACGAGGATTCTGACGAGATCAAACAGGAGTTCTGCAAAGAAAGCGGCCATGGCGTTTTGTCGCTTCACCTCTGGCGGGGTTCAATTGGGCTACGAACTACGGGATTACGGTGACAGTCATGACCAAACCTGAAAGTAGAACGTCACAGTCAAGCCCGGATCGTTCCCGGCATCGGCTCCGGAAACACCGGGCCGACGAACTGGCAAACCTCGCACCCGCAGGTGGGGTCATGAAACATCGCCGTTACGATGATGCTGTCCCACAGGTGGAAGCCCCAATACTGAAAATTCCAGCCGTCAGGGGTGAAGCGGTCGAAGAAATAGGCAAAGATGAGCGGGTACTCGCCGTGGATCACTTCCCGCCCACTCTCGGTATAGAGCTTGAAGAACTCCTCTGGGGGCTCATAGGGCGCCGTGATCCAGTACCGCATTCCCCATTCAGGAGGCAGTATCTCACCCGTGTGGTGGTAGTGCAGCCCGCGGATGATCTTCCAGAGCACCCGGAAGAACCGGTTGTGGTCGATCATCTTTGCCACACGGTTCGCGGGTAGGTGTACCCCCTTCACGACGTGCTTGAACTCGTCCATCACCTTGTTGACCAAGGCGACGTTTTTCCCAGCCCGCATCTTCTCGCGGACGCGGAAGTGGTGAGCATCACCCGCTATGCTTCCTTTCGTCATCGGCAACAGCGTGTGCACGAAATACTCCTCGTCCAACTGGTACGAGAGATTGCAGCCAGGATGTACCGGTATCGTGAGCAGCTTGTCGATGTTGTACTTGCGCCTCAGTTCTTTCGGGAAGAACAACTGAGGAGGTACATGGTCAGCCGAGGTTGGCCTCTCTAAGGGCTTGCCGCAGAGATAGCAGTGGGTGTGTTTCACCATGGACGAGGCACCCACACCACCAAGGCGATGATCGCGACGGCGGCGATAATACCGAGCCCGGTCGCGCTGATGCTGAATCCCCAGCCCTTAAATTCCAGATGATGTTTCGACATGACGCAGTTCTCCATTGAGAGGCGAATCATGTCTTTCAGGGGGATGATTTATGTGCCCGGCTTTTCGGGACTCGTGCAAGGGGTCCGCAAGAATTATTTGCAACCGACAGTACTAGTCCATTGATTTTGCTTGGTCTCGTCAGTCACCCCGTCTGAGTTATCCACCGACCAGCTCTCCGGTCCACCCCGTACACCGGTAGTTTGCGGCCCCGGATTCGCACCAGATTCTCGACCTCTTCCACCAGCGACAGCGGCACCCTCATGGGCACCGTGGGCTCACCATGCTTCCCGGTACCGGCGCCAGCACGGTATGGCGAGTGACGATATTCGGCCGTGCCGAAATTACGGTGACAGTGCAATGGCCTCATTCGCCGTCTGGCGCAGATGGCTTGGGTCCGCGCTTGGCTGGCTTGAGGACGCGCCCGGTCTAGCGTTCGATACCGGCCAGAAAGCGGTCGTCGCCGAGCGTCCTTGGCTGCCCTCTGGCGGGGTTCAACTGCCAAGGGTTGGCCATTGCGGGTGCCGGTTCGATAGGTTGCTGGCAAGGTCACTGCTCGACACTCATAAACAGCCATCATCGCCGAGGAACGGGCCGATCGGGGGCGGATTGGTTTTTCACCGTGAGTGATGCCGATGCGGATTGACGAAAAGCCCGCCGCAAGGCGGGTTCTCATTTAAGAGAATTCCCTGCATAGTGCAGCATGGCTAAAGCAAAAGTGACCTTCAAAACCGTCCGCCTCTCAGACAGCGACTGGAAGATACTGGCGGACTACCCCGACCACGAACAGCGCGAAATCACCGGATTCGCCAGCAAGGCAGATGCCGACGACTGGATCAACGGCGATCGCAAGATCGCATGGCTCCGTTCCCAGGGTTACGCCAAGTGAGCTAGCCAAGTGACGTAGCTGTCGCGCGCACACCGCGATCCCCCTTTTTGATGTTGCAGCCGCGTCGTGTCATGTCCTCGCGCGGACAGAAGGTCACGCATGCGCGGCCCACGCCTTGCGTCGGCAATAGGACCCTCTCGCGCCCACCGCAACCAAAAGGTGCAACTTCAACCGGCGCCAATCAAGGGGAGATCGTCATATTGCCGGACCAGATCCCCTGGGGCCCGGTCGACGCGCGTGGCGCAAGTGCCATTGGCTTGCTTTCGCCGAAGGTGGTGGAGAAGCTGGGGTATGTGATGGGGCTGGTGCGGCAGCGAGCGTGACTCGTTCGCGTCCGTCGCGAAGCGCGAACGCTGCTCGCAGCCACTTCAATTCGTCGTGGTCTTGCCGCCGCGCATGGACACGAGCTTGTCCTCACCAAATCCGAGAATGAGCCAAGCGGTCTCATCGAAACCGTCTGCGAGCTTTCCCTCGTGAGAATACACGATCTGAGCAGCTTCCGACTTCGACGGCGGTCCCAACGCCGTGATGACCTCCTGACGCGACATACCTAAATGCAGCTTGCTGTCGAGGACGACGGGCGAGAACTTTTCCGGGATGATGGCGCAATCGGCCGAGGCCCCGGCGTCTTTCTCGGTGAGCTCTTCAACGATCTCCGTGACGAGATGGTCCGGGCCGCCCATCTCTCCGCTGGACACCACCCATAATCGATGCTGCGCGCGCCGATAACACAGCCAATAGATGCTATCTCCAGCGTCGCCTTGGTGTCGGATGGTCCCTTCGCCCACGGCTTCGCGAACCGCGCCGAGCCGCGTCTCTTCGAAGCGGCCGGCGAATGCGCCTAGCGAAAAGCGGGTCGCCAATCTCTTCACGACTGTCGGCGGCACGCGCTCGAACGCATGTTCGTCGACTGGGGGCGGCGGTGTCTGCGCGGAGCAGTCGTCCGCGGGGATCGCGAAAAGGAGAAGGAGCAAGAAGAGCGTCTTTCGACCATCAACTCCGAATTGCCTATATATTTCTCGCCTCAGCAGGTCGCGCCTAGGCGTCGAGAGTGCGGGCATCAGTTTCTGGGTGTTGGACACGTCAGTCACCCCAGCTTCCCTTCATTGATCTTGTGCGCAACCTCGCCAACAGAGCTGCCAACGATGACGGCGGTCACGATTGGCCAAAAACCCGCCACCATGACGATAGCGCCCCAACGCATGTCTTCGCCGGGCCGTCTGTAGCCATCGTTGATGCCGCCGAGGATCAACCAGATCAGGCAGCCAATTGCATATCGCTTGAACCATTTCACGGCGAAATACCTTCCAGATATGGGCATTAGTGACCGTGACATTGAGGATGGTTCATCGGCAGGACCGGGCTTGCTCATTGACGAGAAGCGCTGAATTCCGCTGACAGCGCATTGAACTCATCTGCGTGTCCCGGCTGACGCTACGGCTTGTCCGTCCATGCTGAGTTGGCTGACCGCACCCACCGTCTCTCCCTCACGCACATGTGCCTGCGCCCCCTGCCCCTCCTCCCACTTTCCTGCTATCTCCTGTCCCCGCCGTCCCGGCCCAAACCAAAACACCTCCGTATCAGGGAGCAACAACCATGCGTTATCTCCACACCATGCTGCGCGTGCGCAATCTCGATGTCGCGCTGAAGTTTTACCAGGATGCGCTGGGACTGAAGGAGGTGCGGCGGATCGAGAACGACAAGGGGCGCTTCACGCTCGTCTTCCTGTGCTCGGCGGACGATCTCGAGGCGCTGAAGAAGCAGCCCTCGAGCCGCGGCGCGCCGCTGGTCGAGCTCACTTACAATTGGGACGAGGAGAAATATGGCGAGGATCGCTTCTTCGGCCATCTCGCCTATGAGGTCGACGACATCTACGCAACCTGCGCGCAGCTGATGAAGGCCGGCGTCACCATCAACCGTCCGCCGCGCGACGGCAACATGGCCTTCGTCCGTTCGCCGGATCTGCACTCGATCGAGCTGCTGCAGAAGGGCGAGCCGAAGGCGCCGGCCGAGCCCTGGTCGTCGATGCCGAATACCGGCCACTGGTAGGGCCGCGACGCAGGAACCAGCCCTCGCGACCGGTGTTGTCCCTCCGACATAACGATTGGAGGAGGACGCAATGGGACGAGGACTGTTGCTGTGGATGCTTGGCGTGCCGATCCCGGTGATCATTCTGTTGTGGCTGTTCTTCGGCCACTGATCATCGGGCTCGATCTGCCAGGTTCGATTTGCCAAGTTCGATTTACCAAGTTCAACTTGCCGAGTTTGGCTTGCAATGAAAGCTCCGCCGACGGCGGAGCTTTTTGCATGAGGGGCGCGCCGCAATCGCCGTCGCTCCCGCCAGGGAATTCCGCTATCACGCGCGCCAAAGCGAAATGCGGGAGGACTTCATGCCGGACACCAAGCGGACGATCTGGGGCCGCGCCAACTCGGTCAACGTGCAGAAGGTGCTGTGGTGCCTCGCCGAGCTCGACCTGCCCTATGAGCGCATCGACGCCGGCATGAGCTTTGGCAAGACCCGAGAGCCCGACTATCTCGCGATGAATCCCAATGCGCGGATCCCGACGCTGGTCGAGGGCGACTTCGTGCTGTGGGAGTCAAACTCCATCATGCGCTATCTCTGCCTCGCGCATGGCCGCGGCACGCCGCTCTATCCCGAGGCCGCGAAGCTGCGCACCAGCGTCGACCGCTGGCTCGACTGGACGCTGTCGATGGTGCAGCCGGTCGACCGGCCGGTGTTCTGGGGCATCGTGCGCACGGCCCCCGCCGAGCGCGACATGATCCAGGTGCAGCGGGATGCCGACGCCGCCGCCGAGGTCTGGGCCATCGCCGACCGCCTGCTCTCGTCGCGCCGCTTTATGGACGGCGACCAGTTCACGCTGGCCGACATCGCGATCGGCGCCTATGCGCGGCGCTGGCTCGGCGTCGAGGGCATCACCCGCCCGGCGCAACCGCATTTGACCCGCTGGCTCGCCGAGCTCGGCAAACGGCCCGGATTTGCACAGTTTGTCGCACCGCCGATGTCGTGAGCCGGCGGCGCGGCCCAAGCTGTGCTGAGCGCGCGATGAATCGCCGTCATGGCGCACCTCTCGGGCGTCGCGCCGGGAGTTGACGGCTACTGTGCATGGGGTTGTTTTCGCGTTTTTTGTTTCGGGTGGTGCCTAGCGCCAGCCGCGCTCGACCAGCAGCACGCAGATGATCAGCACCAGCGTCACGGCGGCGGTGGCGAGCTTGGCCGTCCAGCTCAGGCCGCGGCCGACCCACAACAGCAGCGCGCAATACATCACGAAGGGGACGATGATGTCGGGCCGCATGAGATCGGGCGGCATCCGGCTTCAGCGCCTGACCGTGGTCTCGACGCTGACCGAGCCGCCGATCTTCACGCAGGTGCCGGTGCTCTCGACCATGACGAAGCGCGGGCCATAGGCGGCGCAGGAGCCGGCCTTCACTGTGCCGCCCGCGCCCTTCAGCGGCAGAGCCTTGCCGGCCTGTGGCCGCTCGGCAGGCGGAAGGCGCAGGTCCTCGGCCGCGGCTGCGGAGGTGGCCAGCAACGGGAGGAGGATGAGGAGCGGCGCGCGCATGCAGCCGTTCTAGCCCGGACCGGCGCCACGCGCCATCCGGGTCGCCTCGGCCGGGATCAGATGAACTTGACGCCGGCCGATTTGCCGCGGCGCCAGATCACCTGGCAGCTCCGCCCGGTGCGGGCATCGCGAGCGAAGGCCATCCGGATCACGCCCGGGAGCTGGCTTGCGTCCTCGTCCAGCATGATCTTCGCGCCGGTATCGGAGATGTCCTGGACCAGGCAATGCCGCGCCGCGAATCCGCCATCGAGCGTGATCCAGGCGTGCCGCGACAGCGATTTGCGGGCTGCGCGCTTCTTGGGCTGGGGCATGGACAAATTTCTCCGGTTCCAGCGCTAGCTCAGGGCCCCCTAAGAAACCGTTGAAATCGCCCCCGAATGTAACGGGGGTGGAGGCTATCCACCGGTGCCAAAAGACCGTTCCCGAACGGCTTGCCCACGGCGCCAAAGGCCACTATACGTTCGCCCGCTGCAGCCGCCGGGCTCGACTCGGATGGCCGGCGGCCATGCCGTGAAAAGCGGCGGGGCCTTGTGTTTGCTCCCTTCGTCTATCGGTTAGGACGCCACCCTTTCACGGTGGAGAGAGCGGTTCGATTCCGCTAGGGAGCGCCAACAAATCAATCACTTACTGCCCTGCCCTACCGCCTTGTCCAACACATGGCCAATATACGCGTGTGGACTCGTACACAGCGCCGGGTCGCGGAGCTGCGCGAAATGGAGCGCCTTTGCTCGGATTGGGCGGACGATGACGATCTCGTTCTCGCGCGCGACGGACCGAACGCGCTGGCGGCCGACTACCGCGCCGCTGCGGACGCGATGGTTCCCTCTGGTGTTTGGGACCTTTAGGGCGCGGTGAGCGTTGAGGCGTTAGCACCGGGGCAGGATCGCGAACCCCGGAGTTCGGATCATGAGCACGATCCCTGCGGACCTCGAAAGAAAGTTCGAACAACGGTGGGCCGCCAGATTGGCGCGGCCCATTCCGCCGGCTCCATTTGCGCGCCCAGCCTGTCCGAGGTGCAAGGCCCAGATGATGCTCGTCAGCATCGAGCCAAAAAGCCAAAGCGTGGACTTGCACATGTTTCGCTGCGCTGTCTGCAATCACGCATTTACGACATTCGCAACGCATGAAGATCCCATGCATTCCAATGGCCGCTGGCTTCAAGGCGATTTGCGCCCACCGAAGTAACCCGCGCTGCAAGTCGTGACCGAAGGCGAGACGCCGCGGCTGCCGGAAGGTTTCAGGGTCGAGCTCGACAAGGACGGTTGGCGGCACTGACTCGCACGAAGCGGCGATGGCCTCAATGCATCTGCCGCTCTGACTGATCTTCACTAGTCCGCCAGCCGCGTAGGGCATGACCATGTCCGATGACTGGACCAAACGAGCGACGAACATCCTTCGAGAACTTCATGCTGCTGAGACGGAGCTAATCGGCAGGGGTGTTATCCTGACCGACGGTAAGGCGGGGACGGTTGATCACGTCTTCCTTGACGAGGTGCACGGGCTCCGGATCTCGATCGGTGGCCACGACGGCAAGTGGCCGATTTCGACTCTGAAGCTTCTAGACTCCGGTTTCGCCAGATAGCTTGTCCGCCCGGTCACCGTCCGCGGTGATCACTCGGTGACCGGGCGCCCAGCGCGGACTTCGAAGGCCTGCTCGCCGGTGCCTGGCCGAGTAAGCCAGTCACAGTTTACCTGGAGTGGCAGCCATGATGCAGAACGTTGTAGCCGGATGCGTCGCAGTGGCTTTGATTATCCTGGCCTTGATTGGCTTCGCCCAAACGCACCATGAATGTTGGCACGGGCACGTGCTCCTAACCCATGAGCCCTGCGGATCCGTCAGCCCTTCAATATAGGAACAACCATTTTCCGCTGATCTAGGCGCGGGACCAAAGCCCCGCCGCTCGTGAAGTTCTGCCAGCACAGGTAAGCTTGCGGACGACTCAGCGCGAAAGCCCCCCTACCGCCCGGTAACCGCCTTCTGGCGCGCAGCGTTCAGGCCTGCCTTTGTCTGTGCAGTTGCGGCACTCGCGGGCTCTCGATTTGGGGGCGGCTCATTGAGGTCTCGGGCCCACGGCGCGCCAGATCGAGCAACTGACTTCGGAGCGGCATGTTCTGAGCTGGAGCAGGCAGAGACGAGAGAGACGACAACAAGGGACATCCCCGTCCGGCCCAACGTTTGAGTGATCCTGTTCATCAGGTAATCAACTTCCGGCGCGGCCTTACTGCTGGCGCCTGCGATCCGCTCTAGCATCGAAATTGATGACCACCGCGAATGTGGCGCCTAGAGCCAAAACGCTGACACAGCCGGTAATCAACGCCACCGCCATCATAGCTGGATCAGTATTTCTACGGCGTCAGGGCTGGGCAATTCACGAATGATTAGCGCATGCAACAAGGCTGGGGCCCGCCAGCGTGAACCGGCGAGGCCTTTGCTTTTCCACACCCACGATGCGCAGTAGCCCGCGTTCGTTCCGCGGCCCAAGGGATTGATAATTTGACTCTCGCGGCGCCAGGCTTCGATGGCGCAATGACCAAGGCAGAGAACCGAGCGGCCGCCAGGGCCTACCACCAGGAGCGGATGCGTAAGCTCGACGAGGAAGCCGAAGCAGCACGCATTTTTAGACGGGGATAAACGACCATGGACATCATCCCATCTCTTTCACGGTGGAGAGAGCGGTTCGATTCCGCCAGGGAGCGCCATCATCCGGGCCATCGGGTCGGGTGATGCGGCGAAATCCGCCGCCCCTCCATGAACCTCCCCGCCCCTGACCGACGACCAATGTCCCGTTGGAACCGGTACAGGCCCATGGCGCAGCGCAAATCCCCCTCGGACCGCCAGACCGGCGCCGCCTCGCCGGCACCGCCGTCCTGGATGCACCGTACCGCGCCCTACGCGCCGGAGCGGCGCGCCAGAATGCTGGAGCACATGGCACGCGCCCGATCGCTTCCGCAGCCCCAGGCCGCGACGGTGCCGACGCCGTCGCACACGAGCGGCGTGGACATTCTCGGCGATGCCTTCGGCTACACGGTCCTGTTCGGTGTCATCGCCCTGCTCTTCCAGTCGCGCATTCCGCTCTACCTCGGCGCCTATCTCTTCCTCACCGACGGCGAGCGCATCGAGCACGCGCTCAGAGTGGTCGGCATCCGGTTCGAGCCGGATACGGTCGGTCCCGACATCGTCAAGGGCTTCGCATCCCTGTTCGGATGGTTCGCGCTGCTCGCATCCTTGCAAGGCTCCGTCCCGGCCTGGCTTGCGGCATGGATGCCGCCGGACACATCCTGGTCCGCCATTGCCGGCATCGCCGTCGTGTTCGCGACCGTCGAAGCGTCTGCGGGGCTGGCGATGCGGCACGTATTGCCGTGGTTCGGATTCCAGATCAGACCGGACAGCCTGACCGCGACGGCGATCAAGCTCCTCATGGCCCTTGGCCTGCTCGCCTTGCTGGTGCTGCTCGGATCTCTCTGAGCGGCATGCAATGACGATGTCGTGAGACGGCCGGGCCGTTTACCGGAAATTTACCCCTGCTATTTGATCGGCGTATCGTTTGCTTAGACGTTGCGCCCTACCGTGAATCTACGGAAACAATCCGAAACACGATTGGCGTTCATGTCCGTCTCAGAGTTCCTCCGGCAGCGTGCAGTGGAAGTCAGCGTGAGCGGCAGCTACTCGCTGCCGCGCTGGTACGATTGTGAGGGCCAGCTGCGCACCTTCGCCTGCCGCACCAAGCGTGTCTCCCCGTTCCGCATGATCGTCGACGTGCCTGTTGTCGGAAAGGTCGGCGAGCGCCTGACCTCCTATTTTCAGGACTTTGGCGAATTCCAGTGCACCATCAGCGCGACACTGAAGGCGGGCTTCCTGATGGAACTCGATATGACGCGGGAGCGGCGCGCCTGGATGTCGGAAAAGCTGACCTGGCTGGAGAAGAAGCAGAAGGACGCCAGCATTCTGGAACTGCGCAATGACGCGCGCTTCGTTCCCCAAGTCTCGCACAGCTTTCTGACGCTCGCCGACGGCAGCACCCATCCCTGCTTTATCATCGACGTCTCCACGGCCGGCGTCGCGATATCCTGCGAATACGACCCGGTGATCGGAACCCCGCTTGCGGTCGGCGCCTGCGTCGGGCGCGTCATTCGCAAATTCGACAACGGCTTTGCGGTCAAGTTCGCCGAAAAACAGCAGCGGGACGACCTCGTCCGCCTGGTCGTCCGTACGCCCCTGCTGCAATCGGCCTGAATCGGCTCGATCGATTTTAACTCAATTTTAACTAAATACTGGAGGTGCTGATCCCCGCGCGGTAGGGTGTGACCCAGCACGTCCGCAATCACTGCGGGCCCCGAGTTATTGGAAGTCCCGGAATGTCCATCGCTGAGTTCGCCCCGGCAGAGACCGCCCAAAACGCGCCCGCCGCCGCAAAGCCGCAACTCCCGCCCGGCGTCATCACTGAAGGCCCACTCGTCCAGGCCAAGTTGCGCGAAAGCTATCTCCTCCTCGGTATTCTCTATGTCGGCGCTGTCGCGGGCATCATCTGGGCCATCACGCAAGGCGTCGGCAAGGTGGAGCTGTTTACCTTCGCCTGGATGTTCGCGCTGACGACGTTCGGCATCGGCGCGGGCATGCACCGCCTGTTCGTCCATCGCAGCTTCCGCACCGGCCCGATCATGCGCGTCTTCTTCTGCGCCATCGCCCAGATGGCGGTGCAGGGCTCGATCGCGAAATGGGTCGCCAACCACCGCCGCCACCACCTCTATGCCGACGACGTCGGCGATCCCCACAGCCCGCAATTCGACGGCTTCGGCAATCGCTATGTCAGCGCGCTCAAGGGCTTTTTGCACGCCCAGGGCAGCTGGGTGTTCGACCAGGCGACCACCGACAACGAATACTATGCCAAGGACATCCTGGCCGATCCGATCGCGATGTTCTTCGTCCGCACGCGCTGGGTCTGGTACGGGATGTCCGGCGTCTTCATTCCCGGCGTAATCGGCTACACTTTCGGCGGCGTGCACACCATGATCGGCTGCGTCCTGTTCTCCGGCCTGCTCCGCTGCTACCTGCTGATCCTCACCAGCCAGCTCACCGGCTCGGTCTGCCACGCCTACGGCTATCGCCGCTTCGAGGTCGAGGACGCCTCGACCAACGAGTTCGTGACCACGATCCTCACCTTCGGCGAGGGTCTGCACAACAACCATCACCGCTTCCCGCGGGACGCCTATATCTCGCACGCCTGGTGGGAGATCGATCTCAACGGCCTGATCATTCTGGGCATGGAGAAGATCGGCCTCGTCCACGACGTCTTCCACGCCTCGCACCGTCAGCTCGAGCTGGCGTCCGAAGCGGAAGCGCAGGCAGCCACGACGGCGCGCTAAAGGCGGCAGGCGGCGGCCGTTCCTCCGGCCGCCTTGCCTCCGCTCCGCTGCCCTATCGCGGCCCCATTGCGGGATCAGCTTTTGAGGGTCTGTGCCTCGTGCCGGACCTCATTTGCAGACTTGCGATCGGGGGACCGAATGGCAGTCAACAAGATTAGGATTGATAAGATCACTTGGGACAGGGTTGGCCGGGTCACCGAGCCCGGACGCTACATGTACACCTTTGGCTGGCTGACGATTACGGCCGGCGATCTCGATATCTGGAAGCAATATCCGCAAGCCGCCTTCACGCTGCTCGCGCACCACGCCGAGCCGGACGAGGCCGTCGGTGAGGAATTCCATCTCGGCGCCTTCGACATCGCGCCGGACACCCCACCGCCGTTCACCACGCATTGAAGCGCGGGAACGCCGGCCCAAATCGCCTTGCGGGCTGCGCGCGGCGCAGGCGACTGCGGGAACGCATGGCATGCACGTTGCTTAATCAACGTCATGATGCACATCCCCGCCGTCGACCAGGCCTTCCTGCTGCTGCTCATCGTCTTCTGCCTTGGCACGTGCCTCGTACGCGCCTTCTGGGAGCTGGAGCAGGTGCGGGCACGCCGGGTCGCTGCGCCGCCCCGTGGGCGCACAACGAAGCGTGACTAGGCCGGTTGGCCCGGCCCAGCGTTGTCCAGGCGGCAGCCACGCCGCCTCTGGACACGCCTCTCGCGCACGTGCATCGTGAATCGAAGAAACCTGCGCAGTGCCTTGATCTGACTTGCCAATCGCGATCCGGTGGCGGGCGCGGACCGCTCCCATCGATGACGAATTGGTTCTGTCATGCGCTTGATTGCGCTCGTATTCTACACGTTCGGTGCCGATCCCGATGAACGCCGGCTGTCGCGCCTGTTAAGTGACGCGACAGCAAATGCATGACACATGGTCGCATCGGGAGACGTAGATAAGCAGATCAAGGGAACCTATTTTCGGCGCCGATGTACCTGATTGAAGCTTTGCCCACCGTCATCGGAACTGCCGCCATCGCCCCGGCGCTGCTGATGCTGTGGCTCGTCATTGCCGCCGAGGAGCGTCCAGGACCGCCGGCCCAGGTCTGGACTGCCTTTCTGCTCGGCGCAGCCAGCATTTCGCTGCTGGGCCTTGCCCGCGCGCCCTTCGCCAAGATGGTTGCGGCCCCCGACAACCCCTGGGCGGCGCTCGCCATGCATTCGGTCTTCGGGGTCGCGCTGCCCGAGGAAGCGGTCAAGGTGATCGCCATCGTGCTGGTCTCCTCGACCAAGCGGCGGACCTTCGCCAATCCGATGGACACCGTGGTCTATGGCGCCGCGGTCGGCCTCGGCTTCGCCGCCTACGAGAACCTCGCCTACCTCGTCCAGCACGCCGAGATGTGGCGCTCGCTGGCCGCGCTGCGCAGCGTGCTGACCGTGCCGTTCCACGGCGCGCTCGGCATCATCGCCGGCGCCTACCTGACGATCGCGCGGGCCGGCACGGCGCTGGGCGCCAACCGCCACCATCGCGACTGGGCCCGCCTGTCCAGCCGCCTGCTGATCTTCGCAGGTCCGCTCGCGCTGCATTCGGCCTTCGACTTCCCGCTGCTGACCTTGCAGCGGATGCCCGATCTCGATCCGACGCTGCGGATGTGGCTGGGCGGAGCGAGCCTGCTGATCGGCTTCAGCTCGATCGCCTTCGCCATCCGCCTGGTGCGGCGGGTCGCGCGCCATCACGCGCCGAGGACCGATATCGCGCGGGAGCGGCTCAGCCAGCTGCGCCGGATGTGGGCGCTGCTGCTCGCCGGCGGCGGCGTCGGCTTCCTCGGCCTCGCCTTCGTGCTGACCTCGATCCATCACTGGCTGATCAACCCCGAGCGCAATCTGACGCTGGCCCTGATCCCGATCGGCTTCGTCTCGATCCTGCTCGGCCTCGCGCTCCTGATCGTCACGATCGCGATCTACATTCTCGGCCGCAACCGCGTTCGCACCAGCGGCGAAGGTTTTTCGTCAGCGCACGGCGGCGGTTGAGCCCCGGGATGGCAAGCGCGGTGTGTGCATACTAGATTGAGCACACATCTTACGATCTGGAGCCTGCCGATGACATCGCCTGAGGATTTTTCCCGGCTGCAATCCGCCATGAGCGAAACGGTCAAGGCGCATTGGAAGGCCTTCCTGTTCGAAGGCATCCTGCTTACCGTTCTCGGCGTCGCCGCGCTGATCCTGCCGCCGCTCGCGAGCCTTGCGATCACGATCTTTCTCGGCTGGATGTTCCTGATCAGCGGCATCGGCGGACTGATCGTGACCTATTGGGCGCGCAGCTCGCCGGGTTTCTGGTGGTCGCTGATCTCGGCCGCGCTGGCCGTGCTCGCCGGCATGCTCCTGCTGGCCCGGCCGATGCAGGCCGTGCTGACGCTGACCATCGTGCTCGGCGCTTACTTCCTCGCCGAGGGCGTCGCTACCATCATGTATGCGCTGGAGCACCGCCGCGAGCTGAGCAGCCGCTGGTCCTGGCTCCTGATCTCGGGCCTCGTCGACATCGCCATCGCGTTCATGGTGATCACGGGGCTGCCGAGCTCGGCGGAATGGGCGATCGGCATCCTCGTCGGTATCAATTTGCTGTTCGGCGGCGCCACCCTGATCGGCATGGCGCTGGCTGCACGCAAGAGCAACAGTTGAGGCGCCTCGTGGCTCCTCGCGCCGATTGGGGGGTGACAACCCGCCAATCGCGCGCTATATGACCGGCCATGATCACCCTCGTCACCAGCTATTTTTGGTACTTTAGCTACGACAGCTCGCTGGCGGCAGGAGGATCGCGCTCAATCTGAATATTGAAGCAAACGTCCGAACAAGCCGCCAGACCTGGCGGCTTTTTTATTGCCGGCAGGTTCAAACAAACAGGAGCCCGCCGTGCTGAGCACGACCGACGATCTTCGTATCCGCGAACTGAAAGAGCTGAGCACACCGGAAGAGGTGATGCGGGAAGTCCCGCGCACGCTCACCGCAACGCGTGTGGTGATGGCGGCGCGCAACGCCATCCATGCCATCCTCAACGGCCAGGACGACCGCCTGTTGGTCGTGGTCGGCCCCTGCTCGGTGCATGATCCCAAGGCCGCGCTCGAATATGCCGAGCGCCTCGCGAGCTTGCGCGAAGAGCTGGCCGACCAGCTCGAGATCGTGATGCGGGTCTATTTCGAGAAGCCGCGCACCACCGTCGGCTGGAAGGGCCTGATCAACGATCCCGATCTGGACGGCAGCTTCGACATCAACAAGGGCCTGCGGCTGGCGCGCAACGTGCTGTCCGCGGTAAACAATCTCGGCCTGCCCGCCGGCGCAGAATTTCTGGACATGACGACGCCGCAATACATTGCGGACCTCGTGTCCTGGGCCGCGATCGGCGCGCGCACGACCGAGAGCCAGATCCATCGCGAGCTGGCCTCGGGGCTGTCCTGCCCGGTCGGGTTCAAGAACGGCACCGATGGCAATGTGCGCATCGCGGCGGACGCGGTGAAGTCGGCCTCACATCCGCATCATTTCATGGCGGTGACCAAGCTCGGCCGTTCGGCGATCGCTTCGACCGCGGGCAACGAGGATTGCCACATCATCCTGCGCGGCGGCAGCCAGCCGAACTACGATGCGGCAAGCGTCGCGGCGGCCTGCAACGATCTGGCCAAATCCGGCGTCGCGCCGCTGGTGATGGTGGATGCGAGCCACGCCAATTCGAGCAAGAAGCCGGAAAACCAGCCGCTGGTCATGGCCGACATCGCCGGCCAGATCTCGGGCGGAGAGAACCGCATCATGGGCGTGATGATCGAGAGCAATCTCGTCGCCGGCCGCCAGGACGTGGTGCCAGGCAAGCCGCTGACCTACGGCCAGAGCATCACGGACGGATGCATCGACTGGGCGACCACGGCAACCGCGCTCGAGCAGCTCGCTGACGCGGTAGAGATCAGGCGCAACACGAAGCGCGCGGGGCTGCACGAACGCTCGGCGTAAGGCCAAAGCCAACGCGGGCGGGGCGAGCTGTCGCGCCCTGCCCGCTGCTAGCCACAAGCTAACAGCCGCGGCAGATGCTCTTGATCTTCTTGTCGAGCGCCGCGTCTTCCTTGTTCACGGGATTATTCGGATCGCTCAGATTTTTCTCGTTCGGCACATCGCCGGCGCGCGGCTGGCGATGCCCGATCGGCGCTTGCGGCACCGATCCCGACGTGGCGCCGCCGGATGTCGCACCCTTGGAGCCGCTGGGCTGTGCAACCGCCGCGCCGCCCAGCAAGACCACGAGCGACGCTGCCACCACCATGATCTTCTTCATGTCCGTTCCTCCATTCTCAAACCCACGTTCTCTGCATCGCCGCTCACGTCTCGGGCGGATAGAGATGAACGTCGCCGCAATAATCCACGATACGATAGCGCGTTTCCGTCTCCGCTTCACGCGCGTCGGCTGCGGTATTTTGCACCGCCAACACATAATTCGGCCCCACCGGCGATTTGCCGGCGCCGCCGGGAATGTCGATGACATAGTCGGGCTGACACAGTCCTGACACCCGTCCGCGCAACTGCCGCATCAAATCCTGGCCCTGGGCCAGCGTCGTTCGCAAATGCACGGTGCCCGGCGCGAGATCGCCGTGATGCAGATAATAGGGCTTGATCCGGCATTCGACGAAAGCTCGCATCAAATCCGACAAAGCGGCAATGCTGTCGTTGACGCCGCGCAAAAGCACGGACTGACTCACCATGGG
This sequence comes from Bradyrhizobium sp. P3_C3, assembly GCF_056402655.1. Taxonomy (NCBI): domain Bacteria; kingdom Pseudomonadati; phylum Pseudomonadota; class Alphaproteobacteria; order Hyphomicrobiales; family Nitrobacteraceae; genus Bradyrhizobium; species Bradyrhizobium sp. P3_C3. The sequence goes on from NZ_JBFUGY010000008.1 coordinate 17,527, forward strand.
AATTCCGGCATCGGCAAGCCGTGCGCAGGCCGCGCGCGCAGGCCCCGTCAACTCGCGCGCATGGTTGGCATGCACCGCCGCCCAGGTGGTCGCGCCCTCGACCTTCAACGCAGCCACCATCTCGTCGCTGATCCGCGCGGGATCGGCCACCGGCACGCGGGTGTGAAGGCGGATGATCTTGACGTGATCGATTCCCGCGAGATCGGCCATGATCTCGCTCATCCGGCGCGGCGACAGCATCAAGGGATCGCCGCCGGTCAAGATCACTTCCCAGATCTCGCTGTGCGAACGGATGTAGTCGATCGCCGCGCGATAGGCGCCGTCCGAGAGCGCGTTCTCCTTGCCGGGCCCGACCATTTCGCGGCGGAAGCAGAAGCGGCAATAGACCGCGCAGACGTGGACGAGCTTGAACAGCACGCGGTCGGGATAGCGATGCACGATGCCCTGCACCGGCGAGTGCGGATGATCGCCGATCGGATCGGCGCTCTCGCCTGGCTGCATCTCCAGTTCCGCGGCGGTCGGAACGAATTGCCGCGCGATCGGATCGTCGGGATCGGACGTGTCGATCAGCTCGACCAGCGCCGGCGTGATCGCCACCGCATACCGCGCGGCGACACGTTCGAGCGCGGGCAGCGCTTCGGCAGGTGCAAGCTGTGCGGCCACAAGTTCGGCCGGCTCACGCAGGGTGCGTGCAAGGTTGGTCTTCGTCATGTCTCACTTAACGTTTCATTTGCAGGCGGTGTCCACACCACCTGATCGATCCGCGCTGCGCCGCTCGCCAGCATCACCAGCCGGTCGAAGCCGAGCGCGACACCGCTCGCCTCCGGCATTTGGGCGACCGCGGCCAGAAAATCCTCGTCCAGCGGATAGGCCTCGCCATAGCGGCGCTGCTTCTCCGCCATCGACTCCGTGAAGCGCTTGCGCTGTTCCTCGGTGTCGGTCAACTCGCCAAAGCCGTTGGCGAGTTCGACGCCGCAGGCATAGACCTCGAACCGCTCGGCGACCCGCGGGTCATCTGCTTTCACGCGCGCCAACGCCGCCTCTGGAGATGGGTATTCGAACAGAATGGTCAAACGCCCCTGCCCCAGATGCGGCTCGACATGCTCGACCAGGACCTTACTGAAGATGTCGGACCAGGTGTCGTCCTCCGCCACCCGGACCTTGCCGCCGGCCGCCTGCGCGAGCGCGGCACGGTTACCCTCGCCGCCCGAAATTGTCGACAGCAGGTCGATCCCTGCGAACCGCTCGAAGGCGCCGGCGACCGTCACCAGCTCCGGCTCGGCGAAGGGATCCGCGGTCCGGCCGCGGAAGGAGAAATTCCCGATCCCGGTCGCCTGCGCGGCGCGGGCGATGACGACGACGGTGTCCGCCATAATGGCATCATAGGGGGCGCTGGCCCGGTACCATTCCAACATGGTGAATTCGGGCAGATGCAGGTCGCCGCGCTCGCGATCACGGAACACCCGTGCGAATTCGAAAATCCGCTCCTCGCCCGCCGCCAGCAGCTTCTTGCAGGCGAATTCCGGCGAGGTCCGCAAGTACCGGCTGGCACGGCTGCCATCGGGCCGCATGATCTCGGTCCGGGGGGCGTGCAGATGGGTTTCGTTGCCCGGGGAGACCTGAAGGACCGAGGTTTCGACCTCGAGGAACCCCTGCTCGGCGAAAAAGCCCCTGAGAGACCCGGTAATGGCCCCCCTGGCCTGGAGGAACGGCCGCCGGTCGAGGTGCCGCGAGGGCGACCAGAACGGCGAAATCGGCTTGTCCCCAACCATCAACCGGCCGCCCCGCAGGCCAGCAAAATGCTGGCATTCAACGACAAAATGCGTATGTTGCGGCCCGAAACGGGTGCCGCGGTCTGATTTGAGGCCCCAGGTCCCCCATCAATTTGACCACGTCCTGGCCGGAGCCGGGCCAAGCAAGCAGGAAATATAGCTTTGAGAGTCATCGCCAGTTCTATTCGCAAGGGCAACGTGATCGAGCAAGACGGCAAGCTTTATGTCGTTGTGACCGCCGAGAACATCCATCCCGGCAAGGGCACTCCGGTCAGCCAGATCGAAATGCGCCGAATCTCGGACGGGGTAAAGATCTCCGAGCGCTACAAGACCACCGACCAGGTCGAGAAGGCCACGATCGAAGAGCGCAACTTCACCTTCCTCTATGAAGATGGCGACGGCTTCCATTTCATGAACCCGGAAACCTATGACCAGGTCCAGGTGTCCAAGGACGTCATCGGCGATGCGGCCGCTTATCTCCAGGAGAGTATGACGGTCAAGCTGTCGACGCATGACGTCAACGTGGTGTCGATCGCGTTGCCGCAGCGCGTGACGCTGGAAGTGGTCGAGACCGAGCCCGTGACCAAGGGCCAGACCGCCTCCTCCTCCTACAAGCCCGCGGTGCTCTCCAACGGCCTGCGCACCACCGTGCCGCCGCACATCGCCGTCGGCACCCGTATCGTGGTGATGACCGAAGACGGCTCCTACTCCGAGCGCGCCAAGGACTAAGCGAGGAATCAGAGCAGGTGCCGCCGGGGGCCGAGGCAGTGGTTGGGAAAAGTTTCCGCTTCGTCTCGCTGGTTCTGGCGGCGCTTTCGCTCCTCACCGCCACTCCGCTCGCTGCGGACGAAATCCGCAGCCCTTCGCTCACGGCTCTGCGCATCGATTGGCGCGCAGCGCTCGACCAGTTCCGCACCGAGGTCAACAGTCGTCCCCCGATCGCGGGCGACTTCATCTTCGCGCCCCGCCGTTCGGTGCCACGCTACGATCCGCGCGCGATGCCTGCGCTGGTGCAGCTCAACGCGGTCTCATCGCAATTCTTCACCGGAATCGCCCGCAGCTCCGTGCCCGTGCTGCTGCCGTTCGATGCTGCCGCCTATCTCGAGGCGCAGCGCAATCGCGCGCCGGGGACACTCGCGCTCTCGCACTATCAGGCCGATTTCAATCCCGTCGACATGTTCGATGCCGGCCCCTCAGGTTACAGTGCCAGCTTCTCGCTCGAACCCGGTGCCGGCGACGGTATGCCGAGCCGCGTCTACACAAGGCCGGTCGAGGTGCAGATCACGGGCTCGGCACTCGTTTATGACGTCGCCGATCCCGCCGGCGGCAAGGGCGAGCAGGTCAAGCCGCTTGCGGCAACCTATCCGGACCTGCGCAGGTTCATCCGGGAAGGCTATGTGCGCTACGCCTTCACCCGCTTCGGCGTTGCCTATGTCGTCTCCATCCAGTGCCTGGACAGCATCGCAAAGCCGCGGAGGCTCGCCTGCAAGGAAGCCTATCCGGTTGCCGAGCGCTTCCTGAAAGGGCTCCGCATCGCCGGCGGCCAGCGCATGCGGCCGCTCACAGACATGGCCTCCGGCATCATCGATCGTCCTTCAGCGCGGTCGCCGGATTTCACCTACCGACCGAGCGGCGACATCATCCCGAACACCGGCTATCGCAACAAGGCCGGCCATCCGGATGTGATGGCCTATGCGCAGATCCGTTTTCCGCTCGAAAAGGCGCCCGCCTTCGTGCGTTCGCAATCCTACGGCAAGCGCGACAAGAGCGACGGCCCGACGGCCTATCCCTGGCGCGACAATTTCTGCGAGTCCCGCAGTTTCGAGGTCTGGCAGTGCGGCGGCGGTTATGGCCACCAGGGCGAGGACATCCGTGCCGCCGAATGCCCACCGCCCGGCGAAGGCCACGAACCCTGCGATCGCAAGCAGCGCGGCGTCGTCGCGGTGCGCGACGCCATCGTGATCCGCGGCGCCAAGGATCAGGCCGCGACGCTCGAGGTCAACAGCCGCACCGAGCATATTCGCTTCCGCTATATGCACATGAACCCGCAGGCGCTGACCGCCGACGGCATGCTCAACGGCCGCATCGTCACCGAAGGCGAGAAGATCGGCGTGGTCTCCAACTATCTCGACCATCCCGCCGGCACATCGATGCATTTGCATTTCGACGTGCAGGTATTTACTCGCGACGGTTGGATCTGGGTCAGTCCTTACGTCACGCTGGTCTCGGCCTATGAACGCCTGATCCACGCCCGCGGCCGCGAAGTCGGCCCGGAGATCGCCGGCACGCCGCAGCCGGTGGCGCACGCGTTGCCGGAGGACGTGATCAAGCCGGACCTGCGCGAAGGATCGAGCGGCGAGGAGAATTGAGGGGCGAGTTCGCTCATGCGGCCGCTACGGACTACTCCAACAGCGTCGTCAGTTGCGCGCCCTCGTCCGCCACGAATACCGCGATCAATTCCGCCGGCTCGGTCGTGCTGGCATTGGCCGAGACCAGATGCGTCGATCCCGGCGGCTCGAAGAAGGACTGGCCGACACCAAATGTCTCGACAGGACCGCCGCCAAGCTGGGAACGGATTTCACCCTTGGTGATGTAGGCGGTCACCGAACCCGCGTGACGATGCGGCCGCGAAAATCCGCCGGGACCGTAGAACACACGCACGATGGTGACGCGCTTGCCCGGGACGTTCGGCAGCGCGTAGGAGCCGATCGGCTCGACCTTGTCGAGCGGCGAGCTCTCCGCCGCGGTCGCGCAGAGCGGCGCCAACGCGCCGGATATCGTGTCCATGGTCACCGGCAACGCCTTGCCGATCGCGAGCGCGCAGGCGAGCCCGCCGACGACGGCCAGCGCCATCGAGCGCGACGGCACCGGACGCTGCGCATGGGTCAAACTCATTGCAGTCATGATAACCTCCCCTTGTTTTCTCGTTGTTGCACTCAAGATGCCGCGGCACTCGCTGCGACCGGCCGCTTCGCCGGCGTCCAGCGATACGCGGCGCCAAAGCGGTTCCAGACGTTGATCGAGGCGACCGCCGAGGTCAGGTACATCAGCTCGGCCTCGGAGAATTCGCCGGAAGCGTCCGCATAGACCTCTTCACTGACGCCATCGGGCAGGAAGGTCAGCGCCTCCGCCCAGGCCAGCGCGGCCCGCTCGCGCGCGGAAAAGACCGGCGCCTCGCGCCAGACCGCGACCAGATTGAGCTTGTCCACGGGCACGCCGATCCGCTCCGACAACAGGACGTGGTGCTGCACGCAGAAGGCGCAGCCGTTGATCTGCGAGGCGCGCAGCTTGACCAGCTCGAGCAGCTGCTTGTCGAGGCCCGCCTTGGCCGCCACCTGGCCGAGCGCCAGCACCAGCTCATACGCATCGGGCGCGATCTTCTTGAAATCCTCGTACTCGCCGCGGGCGTGTGACATTGGCGTTCACCTCGTGTATTGTAAGACTGCTTACATCTTATAAGAGCTCTTATATGACACGCAAGACCGCTGCCATCACGAAATCGAAGGCTTCGCGGAAGCCGGCCGCGCCTGCCGAAATCGCTGCCGTTCGCGTGCCCGCGCCCGGAGAAGGCAAGCGCGGCGAGCAAGGTTATCTCGGCTATCTGCTGCGACAAGCCCATGCCGCGGTCCGCCTGACGATGGAACGGACGCTCGCCGACCTCGGCGTGACGTCGCCGCAATTTGCCGTGCTGACCATGCTGAACGCCTATCCGGGCCTCTCGGGTGCCGACGTCGCCCGGCTCACCTTCCTGACCCCGCAGACGGTCGGCGTGATCATTCGCAACCTCGATCGCGACGGTGCGATCGCAATGACGCCTCATCCGGTCCACGGCCGGATCCAGCAATGGACGCTGACGCAGCGGGGAACGACGCTGTTGAAGGCGTGCAGGGAGCGCGTGATCGCGTTGGAGAAGCGCCTTGCCGCAAGTCTGGACGCCAAGGCAGAGACCGCGATCCGGCGCTGGCTCGCCGGCATCGCCGCCGATTTGCAGGAGGACTAACCGGCTCTAGTCGCCGCCGCCTCCGTCACCACCGCAGCCGCCGTCGCCTCCATCGGCATCCGAGAAATCGCTGACGGCGCCGTCGCCCTGAATGCCGCGGCCAAAGTTCTCGGCGATGATCATCAGGATCACGACAAACAGCCCGGCGCCGAACGGCCAGGGATTGGTACGGATGATGTCGAACAGCTCCCGCATGCGCGCATTCTGGGCAGACGGAAGCAAACCGACCGTAAAGCGACAGGCTTGAAATTGGGGATATCCGGGCAAGCCTAAGGACGCTCAGCCGCCCTTCAACGCTTGCTTAACCTCGCCGTCGGGCCAGGCATCGCCCGCCGCGCTCACGCGCACGCGGCTCTGATCGGCGGCATTCACCAGCGCATGCGAACTCGTCCGATCACCGCTCGGCTCGAGACGCAGATCGGTTTCGGGCTTCCAGCTCAACGTGGTCGCGAGATCGCCGGGATAGATCCGCCATTGCGATCCGTCGTCGAGCTCGACGACGTGGCTTTCCGCATGTGCCCGTATCTTCATTCCACCCCGAATTCTCGATGAGCAGATTGCGTGCAGACGGCGGGCCCCGGCGCTCGGCCGGGGCCCAGCTCCGTCAGTCGTTGTCGTGATGAATCACGGTCTTGCTGCGATTGCCGAATTCATCTTCCTTCTTGATCACCGTGGTGCGGTTGGCAGGCTCGCGCTCCCTGATGACCGTGGTGCGGTCGCGATCGCGGTCCCGCTCACGATATTCGTGGGACTGTCCGACCGTCACGCCGGCACCGACCGGGCCGACGTGAACGCCGACTTCGTCAGCGAATGCAGGGGCGGCGATGGCCGTGACCATGGCGGCGGCAAACAGATATCTTTTCATCTTCATCCTCCAGTGTATGCGGAGGGAATGCGGGACTGCGACACTTTGTTCCGGCGGAACGCGGCGCGATGGCCTGTTCCCCGTGTTCCAGGAACCGGCCCACAGCAGCCGTGATTCCCGCTAGAATGGGTCCATGAAACAAGCTGATTCCTCGGCCCATCGCAGCCGCCGCGCCCTGCTTCGATCCACGCTCGGTGCAGCCGCATTCATCACATTCCCCACGCAGCTTCTCGCCGCGCCTCCGGGCTTCGACGAATGGCGCGAGGGTTTTCGTGCACGCGCCATGGCGAAGGGCATTTCGGCTGCGACCTGGCAGCGCGCGATGGCGCGGGTCGAGCCCGACATGAGCGTGTTCAAGCAGATGCGCAACCAGCCCGAATTCCACGAGCAGGTCTGGCAATACATCAACCGTCGCGTCTCGGACTGGCGCATCATCAACGGCAAGATCGCGCTGAGGAACAACGAGGCGCTGCTCGCGCGCATTGAGCGTGATTTCGGCGTCGAGCGCGGTACGCTGCTGGCGCTGTGGGGCGTGGAGTCGGCCTACGGCGATCCGCTGGTGCAGCAAAACCACATGACGCCGGTATTCCCCTCGCTCGCCGCGCTCGCCTGGAACGAGCCGCGCCGCAAGGCCTATTGGGAGACCGAGCTGATCAACGCGCTGCGCATCGTCGACAAGGGCTGGAGCACGCCGGAGCAGATGCAGGGGTCCTGGGCCGGCGCGATGGGGCATTCGCAATGGATGCCGGAAGTCTGGCTCAATGTTGGCATCGACTATGACGGCGACGGCAAGGTCTCGCCGTTCGGCAAGCCCGACGATGCACTGGGCTCAACGGCAAAGTACCTCGTCAATCGCGGCAAGTGGCGCCGTGGCGAGCACTGGGGCTACGAGGTGCGCGCGTCCGGCGATATGAGCGGCAACCGGACCTACGCGGCGTGGGCATCGGCCGGCGTCACCCGCGCCGACGGCCAGCCGTTTCCGCAACCGAATGCATCCGCGCAGATGTGGACGCCGGTTGCGGGCGGGCCGACATTCCTGCTGGGACCGAATTTCTATTCGGTGAAGAGCTACAATCCCTCGATGAACTATGCGCTGGCGATCTGCCATCTCGGCGACCGCTGCCTCGGCGCGCCGCCCTTCATCCAGCCCTTCCCCGGCTCAGAGCGCGCGCTGACGCTCGCCGAGGTGCAGGAGATGCAGACGCGCCTGACCAAGGCCGGGTTCGACACCGGCGGCACCGACGGCCGCGTCGGCAACGACACCATGAAGGCGATCAAGGATTTTCAGCAGCGTGCGGGGATCACGCCCGCGGATGGCTATGGCGGGCTGAAGGTGCTGGCGAAGTTGCGGCAGGGGTCGTAGAGCCCGCTCTCTCACTTTGTCATTCCAGGGCGCGCCACTTGGCGCGAGCCCGGAATGACGATGGTTGGGGTCAGTGCCGGTACTGCGGCTCTTCGGCGTCGAGCTGGCGGCGGATCGCGGCGAGATGCAATCGCGCGGATTCGGAATCGCCTTCGCGCATCTGCCTGTAGGTTTCCGCCGCGATCGCGGGATCGACCGGCAGCACCTTTCGTCCCGTCGACATCGCCAACACCTGCACCTCGGCGGCGCGCTCGAGATAGTAGAGATCGTCCCAGGCCTCCGCGATGGTTGGCGCCAGCACCATCACGCCATGATGCTTCATGAAGACGATGTCGGCATCGCCGACGGCGGATGCGATCCGCGCGCCTTCGCGGTTGTCGAGTGCGAGGCCGTTGTAATCGCGGTCCACTGCGGTGCGGCCGTAGAATTTCAGCGCGGTCTGGCCGGCCCAGATCAGGGGATCGCCCTCCGTCATCGACAACGCCGTGGCGTAGGGCATGTGGGTGTGGAAGGCGACCTTCGCGCGCGGCAGGCGCTTGTGCATCTCGGCGTGGATGTAGAACGCGGTCGCCTCGGGCGCGCCATCGCCGTCGAGCACGTTGCCGTGGAAATCGCAGATCAGGAGCTTTGACGCCGTCAGCTCGCGGAAGGCGTAGCCATATGGATTGACCAGGAAGAGATCGTCGTGGCCAGGCACCACGGCCGAGAAATGGTTGCAGATGCCCTCCTCAAAACCATTGCGCGCGGCCATGCGGAAGCAGGCCGCGAGGTCCTCGCGCGCGGTGCGGATCGCGTCGGTGGCGAGATCAGGCCGGTTCGAGCGGAACGGCGCAGGTGCGGATGAGGAAGATTGAAGGCTGTGCGCCATGGCGAAGGAAACCTCTATCGGTCGGAAGAGCCCCGCGTTGTACAGGGCCGACGCCTCTGCGTCAGCCCCTGCGGGCGCCACCCTGCCCTTCGCGTCTCGCGCGGCGGCTTATTGCCGCCGCGGCACGCCGCCGGCGTTCATGCCACCGTCGATGACGAGCTCGCTGCCGGTGACGTAGCGCGACGCATCGGAGGCCAGATACAGCACGCCGGAGGCGATCTCCGCGGCCTGCCCGGCGCGACCGAGCGGCGTCGCGACCTTGGCCCGCTCCTCGGGGTCGATCGGGGCGTTCTGGCCGGCCCCCGTCGCCCCCGTCGGGATCTTGCCCCAGATCGGGGTGTCGATGATGCCGGGGTGCACGGAGTTGACACGAATGCCGTCGCCGGCCGCCGCACACTCCATCGCGATCGATTTGGCAAACAGCCGCACACCGCCTTTGGTCAGCGAATAGGCCGACAGGCCCGGCGCACCGCGCAAGCCCGCGAGCGAGGACATCATGACGATGGAGCCGCCGCCGGTCTTGCGCATCAGCGGCAGGCAATGCTTCACGGACAGAAACACGCCGTCGAGGTTGATCGCGTTCTGCTTGTGCCAGTCAGCGAGCGTCATATCGACGATCGAGGGTACCGCAATGCCGATGCCGGCATTGGAGACCATGATGTCGAGCCGGCCATAGCGCTTGGCGATCTCGGCGACGATCTCGATCCAGGGCTCCTCGCTGGTGACGTCCTGCTCCAGGAAGATCGCCTTGCCGCCGGCTTTGGTCACGCGCTTGGCGAGCTCGGGGCCGCGCAGCTCGTCGATATCGGTGACGACGACTGTGGCGCCTTCGCGGGCGAACAGCTCGACGATCGCCTCGCCAATACCCGACGCACCGCCCGTCACCAGCGCGACCTTGCCCTCAACCTGCCCTGCCATGTTCACTCCCATTTTTTGTTGTTTGAGCGGCTCATTTTTGACGCATGATCTCCGCGCAAACGCGTACCGCGTTTGTCGCGAGGGATCTTGCGTTATCTAATCACGGATGGCCCCTGGTCCGGTAGCGCGACGTCGACGACGCGGAATTGCACGCGCTCGGCGCCCTGGTACCGGTCGACCGACAACGATCCCGCGACATGCAATTGCTGACCGCGATTGGCGAGAAGTGCATTGCCGAGCTTCTGGCCGACCGAACGGAACGCAATGCCGTTGACGATCGAGCCGTCGCCAGACTTGAAGCGTAGCCTCAAATGCGCCTGTCCGACCTCATCGGCATAGACGAGCTGATGCGATGGCAGCGCCAGCACGACCTCCGGATTGCCGCTGCCGAAGGGACCGGCGCGGTTGAGCGTGGTCGCAAGCTCCGTCGTCACGGCGCGCGCGGACACCGCGCCGTCGACATAGAGCTCGTTGACATGGCGCGCCTCGGCAACGTCCCGCGCCAGCGCATTTTCGAGATAGGCGCGGAATTCGGCGAGCTTCTCCTTCCGCAACGTTACGCCCGCGGCCATCGCGTGGCCGCCGCCCTTCAGCAAGATGCCGTCGGTCACCGCCTGCCGCACCGCCTTGCCGAGATCGACGCCGGCGATGGAGCGGCCCGAGCCGGTGCCGATGCCGCCGGGCTCCAGCGCAATCGCAAAGGCCGGCCGTGAAAACTTCTCCTTCAGGCGGGACGCGACGAGGCCGACCACGCCGGGATGCCAGCCTTCGGAGGCCGTGACGATGACGCCAATCTTGTCCTCTAGCCCGATCGAGGCCAGCGCCTCGGCTTCGGCCTGCGCTTCGGCCGCCTGCTCGATGACGCGGCGCTCGCTGTTGAGGCGATCGAGCTCGGCCGCAATCCGAGCCGCCTCGACGCTGTCGCCTTCGAGCAAGAGCCGCACGCCAAGGTCGGCGCGGCCGATGCGGCCGCCGGCATTGACGCGCGGCCCCAGCATGAAGCCGAGATGCCAGGCCTCCGGCGGGCCGTTGAGCCGCGCCACGTCCATCAGCGCGGTGTGGCCGACATGGTCGCGCCGCCGCATCGCGATCAGGCCTTTTGCGACGAAAGCACGATTGAGCCCGATCAGCGGCGCGACATCCGCAACCGTGCCGAGCGCGACGTGATGCAGCATGCCGAGGAGATCGGGCTCGGGCATCTCGCTCGTCCAGAAGCCGCGCTGGCGCAGCTCGCGGTTGACCGCGACCAGCGTCACCAGCACGAGGCCGACGGCGGCGAGATGGCCAAGGCCCGAGAGATCGTCGAGCCGGTTCGGATTGACCAGCGCATCGACCTCCGGCAGCTCCGTGCCGGCCTGGTGATGATCGATCACGACCACGGACATGCCGAGGCGCTTGGCTTCAGCGAGCGGCTCGATGCTGGTGGTGCCGCAATCGACGGTGACGAGCAGCGTGGCGCCCTTCGCGGCCAGCGCGCGGATCGCTTCAGTGTTCGGGCCGTAGCCTTCGAAAATCCGGTCGGGAATATGGATCAGCGGATCGAGCCCGCAATGGCGCAGATGCCAGGCGAGCAGCGCCGCCGAGGTCGCGCCGTCGACGTCGTAGTCGCCGAAGATCGCGACCTTCTCGCCGCGCATCGCTGCGTCCGCGATCCGCTTCGCGGCGGCCTCCATCTCGGTCACAGTGTACGGGTCCGGCAACAGCTTGCGGATGGTCGGATCCAGGAAGTCGCTGACGCCATCGATGTCGATGCCGCGGCCCGCCAGCACCCGTGCCAGCAACTCCGGCAGCTGGTGCCGCTGCACGATGGCGAGCGCCTTGGCAGCCCCGCGCGCATCCAGCCGGTCGAGCCAGAGCTTGTCGGTGAGCGAGCGCGCGACGCCCAGAAACGCCTGGGGCACTTCGACGGGCAAGGCGGTTGCGGGCGGCGTCATGAGTCGAGACTGGCTTGAGGAACCCGGGAATCGAACCGGGCGTTGCGGCGATCGGCCGACAATGACGATTGACCTGGAATCCCCCGGGATTTGCAATGTCCACGCCGCACAAAGCGGTGGATTGCCGCTTTGCTGCGCGGACTGACTATCATTTGGGCATTCCGTGGAACAGCAAATTAAGCAGGCGTTAGGCGGAATCTTCGAAAAAGACTCGTATTCGATCTGTAATTAGTTGTTCCGGGTTCGTTGCAGATCAGGCCTCATTGCCAAGGGAAGCTCCCCGATGTCTGCTGCGCTGGGTCTGAAAGCCAAGCCGATCGCCACCGAACCCGCTGATGACGATTCCGATATCTCCGCACTGATCAATCGCTTGACCGCGGAGGTCAACCAGATCGCAGTCGACAAGACCAAGGCGATTCAGCAGATCACCAACCAGATGAAGATGCTGGCGCTGAACGCGCTGATCGAGAGCTCGCGCGCCGGCGCGCAGGGCGCCGGCTTCGCGGTGGTGGCGCAGGAGGTGCGCGGCGTCGGCCAGCAGGTCGAAACCATCGCGCGCGAGCTCGAAACCCAGCTGACGAAGCGCACCGGCGATCTCGTTGCCTCGATCGACCGCATGAGCCAGCGCTCGCGCGGCGAGCGCATGGTCGACCTGTCGCTCAACGCCATCGAGCTGATCGATCGCAATCTMTATGAACGCACCTGCGACGTGCGCTGGTGGGCGACCGACTCCGCCGTGGTCGATTGCGCGGCCTCGCCGAGCGCCGCAGCCGTCTCCCATGCCTCGCAGCGCCTCGGCGTGATCCTCGGCGCCTACACCGTCTATCTCGACCTCTGGCTCTGCGACCTCGACGGCAATGTCATCGCCAATGGCCGCGGCGACCGCTTTCGCGTCGTCGGCCAGAACGTCGCGCACACAAGGTGGTTTCGCGAGGCGCGAACCTTGCGCTCCGGCGACGACTATGTCGCCGGTGACGTCGAGAACCAGCCGCTGCTCGGCAATGCGCAGGTCGCGACCTATTGTGCCAGCGTCCGCGCCGGCGGCCAGGCCAACGGCGCGCCGATCGGCGTGCTCGCCATCCATTTCGACTGGGAGGCACAGGCCCGCGCCATCGTGCAGGGCGTGCGCGTCGGGGACAGCGACAAGGCGCGCGTGCTGCTGGTCGACTCCAATCTGCGTGTCATCGCAGCTTCCGACGGCCAGGGTATTTTGAGCGAGCGCATCTCGATCTCGCTGAACGGCCAGCGGTCCGGATTCTATCACGACCGCACGGGCGCGCTGGTCGCGTTCCATGCGACCCCAGGCTACGAGACCTATCGCGGCCTCGGCTGGTACGGCGTGATCGTCTGCGGGGCGTGACGACATCATCGCGTGATCTGTGAGCGCGGCAGCGTGACCGTCGAACGATGGTCGCGCCGTGACGCGGCGCAACTTGCAGCCTATCCGAGATAGCCAGACACGCCGTCCCACAACAGCTTCAACGCCGTCACGGCCAGCAAGCCATGGCACGCCCGGTAGATCTGCCGCTGGTCCAGCTTTCCGTGCAGCCGCCAGCCGAGCCAGACGCCGCTGGGAATGGCAAAGAGGCACGCCGCCATCACGATCCAGACGTTGCCCGCCGGCCGCACGAGCAGCAGCCAAGGTACCGCCTTGATCGCGTTGCCGACGGTGAAGAACAGGCTCGTTGTTCCCGCGTAGACCTCCTTGCTGAGGCCAAGCGGCAGGAGGTACATCGCCAGCGGCGGTCCGCCGGAATGCGCGACCATGGTCGTGACACCCGAGGCAAGACCGGCAGCAACCGCCTTCGGCGAGGAGCGCGGACGAATGACCACCTTCGGGTCACTCACGAGCCATATGCCAACGAAGCTCAACGTCACGACCGCCATCACGATCGCGACGGCGCGATGGTCCAATACACGGAACAAGAGATAGCCGAGGGCAATGCCGATCACGAGCCCGGGCAACAGCAGCACCAGGTCCGGCTTCGACCATGTCGAGGGCTTCCAGTAGCGCAACGCGAACAGGTCCATGGCGATGAAGAGCGGCGCGAGCAGGCCGCCCGCCGTGACCGGATCCATCACGCACGACAGCAACGGAATGCCGACGATGGCGAAGCCGCCGCCGAATGCGCCCTTCATGAAGCAGATCAGGAAGACACCGGAAAAGGCGATGATCACCGTGGCGACAGTCAAATCCATCTGCGCATCTCCATGACCGGCACGCTCGCGCCTCGGCTCGCGTCACGCCGAAACATCGCGGGCGAGACTCGGGCTCAGGTCGCCGTGACGTCGTCATCGGTTGCCGTTGGGCCGGCGTCGGTCGACGCCGCTTGCGAGGTTCGAGGCGGCTCGGCCTTCGGCTGGAAAAAGAGACCGGGCAGCACTGACGGCAGGCCAAAAGTCATTCCGAGGAATGCCAGAAACACATCAAGATAACTCACGCTCATTCTGTTGCTCCGCTTTGTCGGGCGCGACCACCTCTCGGTGCATTTGAGGGTCGATGCGGCGCAATATGAACCGGTACATTACTCAGTACAATAAGAACATTGATCTCGGTGCAATTTTGCCGCCTCCGCGCGAGCAGAGCAGATGCAGCAAACTTCTTGCCTTGGGCTTCAATCCGACCGCGGCAGGCGCGGCGCCCACCCCGTCGCAACGAGTCTTCTTGGCATTTTCCGGCAAGGCAGGCCGGTTACAGGCAAGAGCTTGCCGCATTGCTCGACTACGCTGCGCTTCGCATCACGTTGGGCGGACGTGACGTGATCGGCCCACGGATTGGGATCACTCACGCTCGTCACATGCCGAGGAGACATGCCATGAAGATCGTCGTGATCGGCGGGACCGGATTGATCGGATCCAAGCTCGTGACAAAGTTGAAACAACACGGCCACGAGGCCGTTGCAGCCTCGCCGAAATCAGGCGTGAACGCCGTGACCGGGGAAGGCCTCGCAGCAGCGCTGGCTGGGGCGGATGTCGTCGTCGACGTTGCCAACGCACCGTCCTGGGAGCCCGCCGCCGTGCTCGATTTCTTCCAGCGCTCGAGCACAAACCTCGTCGCGGCAGAGGCGGTCGCGGGCGTGAAGCATCACGTAACGCTGTCGATCGTGGGGACCGAACGGTCGCCTGACAATTCCTATTTTCGGGCCAAGCTCGCCCAGGAGACCATCATCAAATCCTCTTCGGTCCCCTACTCCATCGTTCGTGCCACCCAGTTCTTCGAATTCCTCGGCGCCATTGCCGAAACGGCTGTGGTCGAAGGAAAGATCGTCGTCCCGTCCGCACTGTTTCAGCCGATCGCCGCCGAAGACGTAGCTGATCGCCTCGCGGAGGTCGCCATGGGCCGGCCGCTCAACGGCACCATTGATATCGCAGGACCCGAGAAGGCCCCCTTCAATGAATTCATTGCGCGGCGCCTCAAGGCGTCCGGCGACACCCGACCGGTGGTGGGAGACCCGAAGGCACCGTACTACGGCGCCCCCATTGACGACACATCACTGAACCCGCTCGGCGAGGCGCGGCTTGGAAAAACGCCGCTCGCAACGTGGCTCGCAAGGCTCTGAGGGACCGCAAGAGCTTCAATCACGACAACCACTGCAATGAAGGAAATCCCATGCGCAGATTGCTGATCGCAACGGCGGTTTATGCCGCATCAGTCCTAACGGGTCATGCGGCCGAACCGGCACCTCTGGCAAAAGTGACGGTCGTGTTCGACCAGGCGCTGCCGAACGTCCCAGGCAAGAGCATGAAGGGCGTGCTGGTCGAGTATGGTCCCGGAGGCTCCTCGCCGGCCCACATGCATCCGCGCTCCGCATTCATCTATGCGACCATCCTGGAAGGAGCGATCCGCAGTCAGGTCAATGACGAGCCCGCCAAGGTCTATCGCAAAGGCGAGAATTTCTTCGAAAAGCCCGGCGACCGTCACGCCATAAGCGCGAATGCCAGCGATACCGAACCTGCGAAGCTGCTGGCCGTCTTCGTCGTGGATTCGGCAGACAAGGAGCTGGTCACGCCGATCACGAAGTAGCGCCGCCTCGTCACGCAGCGCGGCGCGCGGCCATCTCAGCGGCCAGCAGCAACGCGGCGCGGCTGGCGCCGATCGACGCGATGCCTTGCCCTGCGATGTCGTAGGCGGTGCCGTGCGCGGGCGTGCAGATCGGGAATGGGAAGCCACCGAAGGTCTGCCAGGGTCTCGAGGCGCTCGCCGGCGAGCACTCGTTCGCCCCATTCCGCGTCTGGCCTTCGCGCCGCTTCGCTGCGATAACCGCCCCGAAGATCGGTCATAAGATCAGGCGACGCCGCAATGAACAAACCGCTGCCCTCAGACCCCGCCGCGCGTGCGACCTCCGACAGCACGGGAAGCGCGCCGCAAGGCGGCTTTGCCGATCTCGTTCCCGAACTCGGCGTTTCCAGCATTCAAGCCAGCCTGCCGTTCTGGCGCGACTTGCTCGGCTTCGAGCTCGCCTATGATCGCCCCGATGCGCGATTTGCGTATCTCGTCAGGGGGCGTTTGCAGGTCATGCTCTGCGAATTGAATGGACGCTGGGAGACGGCCGAGATGCAGCGGCCATTCGGACGCGGCGTCAATTTCCAGATGGTCGTCGATCGCATTGATCCCATGCTGAGGGCTCTCGGCGATGCCAAATGGCCGCTCTACGAGCAGCCGAACGAAGCCTGGTATCGGGTCGGCGACCAGGAATTCGGCCAGCGCGAATTCCTCGTCCAGGATCCGGACGGTTACCTCGTGCGCTTCGTCGAACGCCTGGGCATGCGCACGCCATCCTGACGCAAAGATTCGTCCAGTCCTGCCGCATCGCGCAATCAGGAGACACAATCGCGACGGTGCACGCTGCCCGGACCATTGAACTGATGCACGCTCTCCGTTGTGTGGGGCGTAAGCTGCATTCGGCTCACGAGCCGAACTTGCTCAATTTCGCATTCGCCCGATTATCCTTGCGCCCCTCTGTCAGCTGACGTGGTCGCGCGTTAGACGTGAAGCTCCCCCGCTTCACGCTCCGCGAGCACCTCGGCTCGCCGTTGCGCAGCCAACGGAGACCAT
The DNA here is from genome assembly GCF_056402655.1 of Bradyrhizobium sp. P3_C3. Taxonomy (NCBI): domain Bacteria; kingdom Pseudomonadati; phylum Pseudomonadota; class Alphaproteobacteria; order Hyphomicrobiales; family Nitrobacteraceae; genus Bradyrhizobium; species Bradyrhizobium sp. P3_C3. The sequence continues at coordinate 34,303 of NZ_JBFUGY010000008.1, forward strand.
CTCATGACCAAACCAAGCATCGTTTTCGCGCACGGCCTCTGGGCTGACGGATCGTGCTTCGGCAAGCTGATCCCGACGCTGCAAGCCGAAGGCCACGAAGTCCTGGCGAGCCAGCACGGGCTCGATTCACTCGCAACCGACGTCGCCTGCGTGACGGCGTGTTTTGGCCGTGTTCCCGGACCCGTGGTCCTCGTCGGCCACTCCTATGGCGGCACACTGATCACGCATGCCGGAACCGATCCGCGGGTCGCCGCGCTGGTCTACATCGCGGCGCTCGCGCCCGCTGCCGACGAAACTTCGCAGAGCCAGATTGCAAAATTTCCGACGACGCAGGTGTTCGGCCACATCGACGCGCCGGCGGGCCGTGTCTGGCTCAAGCCAAGCGGCCTGACGCACTTTGCCGGCGACCTGCCCGAAGCCGAGCAAAAGCTGGTCTACGCAACGCAAGGGGCGCCGGTTGCGGATCTCCTGACCCAAAGGGTCGATGGCACAGCGTGGACCTCGAAGCCGAGCTGGTACATCCTCGCCAGCAAGGACCAGACGGTTCACCCCGATCTGCAACACTTCGTCTCGAAGCGCATGAACGCCACCGTGACCGAAGTGCCTTCGTCCCACGTCCCGATGCTGTCGAAGCCGGATGTGGTGCTGGATGTGATCCGGAAGGCTGCGAATGCGGTCACAGCGAAGTAGCATCGGCTGACATACCATACCGAACCAATGCAGATGACGTTGTCATTCTTCAGATCAGGTCCGGGCGGCGCGAGACCGCCCGGACCTTTTGTCCATCGCGAAAACGCCATGCCGATTTCTGCTTTTTCTAATATCGATTAATCCGATTGTAACAGCGCATATTATTCGTTTGTCAAAATCCTCCTTCTGCGTAGCCTGATCCCGCGCCATCGCCCGGCTGCCCGTAAAGGCCGCCCCCGAGAACAGCGAGGCACCGGAGGATTGGATGACGACGACGCTCGACGCATCGGGAATGCCTGCACGTTCGCTGCTGCCCTTCCTTGATCGCGAGCACACGATCGCGAGGCCGGGCTACAGCCGATGGATGGTGCCGCCCGCGGCGCTTTGCGTGCATTTGTGCATCGGGCAGGCCTACGCCTTCAGCGTCTTCAACCTGCCGATGACCAAGCTGATCGGCGTCACCCAATCGGCCTCCGGCGACTGGAAGCTCACCGAGCTCGGCTGGATTTTCTCCATCGCGATGGTGTTCCTCGGACTGTCGGCCGCAGTGTTCGGACGCTGGGTCGAGGAAGGCGGCCCGCGCAAGGCGATGTTCACCGCCGGCGTTGCCTGGGCGAGCGCGTTCCTGATCTCGGCCCTCGGCGTCTATTTCCACAATCTCTGGATCATCTATCTCGGCTACGGCGTGATCGGTGGCTGCGCGCTCGGCATCGGCTACATCTCCCCGGTTTCGACGCTCATGAAGTGGTTTCCCGACCGGCCGGGCATGGCGATCATGGGCTTTGGCGGCGGCGCGCTGATCGCTTCCCCCCTCTCCGTATGGCTGATGAGCAAGTTTGCGACCACGAGCGACGTCGGCGTGCTCGGCGCCTTCATCACGCTCGGCTGTGTCTACTTCGTCTTCATGATGGTCGGCTCCGCCATCGTGCGCGTGCCGGCGCAGGGCTGGAAGCCGGAGGGTTATGTGCCGCCTGCGGCCGCCACCAAGCTGATGACCAGGAACGACGTGTTCGTCTACCAGGCGGTCAAGACGCCGCAGTTCTGGCTGATCTGGATCGTGCTGTTCTGCAACACCACCGCCGGCATCGGCGTGCTCGGCCAGGCCTCGGCGATGAGCCAGGAGATGTTCCCCGGCCACATCACCGCGGTGGCGGCCGCAGGTCTCGTCGGCCTGATGAGCCTGTTCAACATGGGCGGACGTTTCAGTTGGGCCTCGCTATCCGACTTCATCGGACGCAAGAACACCTATTTCGTCTACATGGTGCTCGGAATCGCCCTCTACGTGACCGTGCCCTATGCCGGCGCGAGCGGCAATGTCGTGCTGTTCGTGCTGTGCTTCCTGATCATCGTCAGCATGTATGGCGGCGGCTTTTCCACCGTGCCGGCCTATCTGCGCGACATGTTCGGCACGCGCTATGTCGGCGCCATCCACGGCATCCTGCTGACGGCCTGGTCGATGGCCGGAATCGCCGGGCCTGTGCTGATCAACTACATCCGCGAATACAACGTCACGCACGGCGTGCCGAAGGCGCAGGCCTACAACACGACCATGTACATCATGGCCGGACTGCTCGTGGTCGGCTTCCTCGCCAATCTCTGCGTCCGCGCCGTCGACAAGCGTCATCACATGGAAGACGAGGACCGTTCAGGTCTCGAGGCGGCGCGTGCTGCCTGACGTTCGGACGAACACAAGGAGGCGACCATGACCACGACATCACGGAGCGAAGCGTCATTCTCCCAATCGCTGCTGAGCTGGATCGCCTGGCGGGTATCACGGACGATCGCGGCGATGCGGCCGGTGCATCGTGCCACCGAGATCGCGGCCGCAGCCGCGGCGAGCAACAATCCCTCGGGGGCGTGACATCATGCAGACCGCTCAGACGGCAAAGACCACCCCGCTGCAATTGGCGCTGGCCTGGAGCTTTGCGGGCATCCCCCTGCTTGCGGGCGTGATCCAGACCCTGCTCAACGCCATGAAGCTGTTTCAGTAGGCGGCGAATGCGTCCCACGAACAAGCGTGCAACGCTTCTCAGCGGCGCGCGACGGTTGATAACCGACGAAGGCTTCGCCATCACCGTGCTGGCCGCGGTGATCGCCGCTGCAGTTCTCGCCGTCGGCTTCGACGCGACTGCGGACATCGTCGTCGCGACGCTCGCACTTGGCGCGGTGACGGCGCTGGCCGAGACCCGCCTGCACCGGCGCGGATAGATCCAGTCAAACGAGCCGTCAGCGGCGCTTGCGCGCGCCACGCGCCGGCGGTTCCGTCACGCGCCGGGTCTGCTCGGCGGCGAGGTCGCGCATGATCGCTATCGCGCTCTGCACGTGGTCGTCGGGCTGGTCGACCGAATAGACGACATAGGCCGGCATCGAGAATTTCGGCGCTCCCACCGCCAGGTGCAGCCGCCGCGCCTTCAGCAGCGGCTCGACGATCCGGTGCGCAAAATAGCCGGAGCCGCCGTTGGCGAGAACGTGCTGCAGCCCGAGCCAGCCGATGTTGGCGGTCAGCGCAGGCCCAGCGAAATTGGGAAAGACGGCGCTGTGGCGCGCGTAGAATTCCGGCCCCCAGTCGACATAGACGTAGCCGTCCTGCGGCTCCGGGTCGCTCCTGGGATTGGTCGACACCAGCACGAGCTGCTCCTCGATCAGCAACTCGACCTTGAGGCCGGGGCGGCTTTGCGGGGTGTACATCACGCCGATGTCGATGCGTCCCTCGACCAGCCCCTGCATCAGTTCGGGCTCAAGGGCACTCTCGGCCCGGATGGATATCTGCGGATTGGCCTCCTGCATGCGCGGCACCCAAAGCAGCAGGAACTCCTCCCACAGGCCGATGCGGCCACCGACCACCAGCGCCCCGCTAAAGCCCTTGGGGAGGCCGACGTCGTGGCGGGCCTGCTCGACGGTGCGAACAAGCGTCGAGGCATGGCGCTGAAATTGCCGCCCAGCCACCGTAAGCGTCGCGCCTGCCTTGTTGCGCACGAACAGCGTGCAGCCGAGCAGCTCCTCGAGCGAGTGTATCCGCGTGCTGACGGTGGACTGGCTGACGTGAAGCCGGTCGGCGGCGGTGATGAAATTGCCGGTCGCGACCACGGTCAGGAATGTACGCGCGAGCTCGGTATCCAGGGGCGCACCTCACACATCGACATTGTCGATATGAAAGGCGCTGTCTTGAGAGATGTCAAACCGAAGCAGTGCCGCTCAGCAGCCGAGCTTGTCGGCAATCCCGCCAAAATCCTTGGCGACGATGTCCCAGTTGCCGGTCGCCTCGAAATCGACCTTTTGGAGCGGACCGTACTCTGTGGGTCTCGCCACGAAAGCGGTCTTCAGCCCGTTCTTCTGGGCGGCGGCGAGATCGCCGTTGTGGGCGGCGACCATCATCACCTGCTCCGGCTTGAGGCCGAGCAGGCGCGCGGCGCCGAGATAGGTCTCGGGATCGGGCTTGTAGTGCTCGAACAGCTCGGCCGACATGATGAGGTCCCACGGCAGGCCTGCGAACTTCGCCATGTTGGTGAGCAGCGCGACGTTGCCGTTCGACAGCGGCGAGATCACGAATTTCGACTTCAGCCGTGTGAGGCCCGCGACACTGTCGGGCCAGGGATGCAGACGGTGCCAGCCCTTGGTGATGTAGTCGAGGTCGGCCTCGGTCAAACCCTTGATCGCGAACTTCTCGACCAGCTTGTCCAGCGAGCGGCGGTGCAGGACGTCGAGGATGACATAGCCACGTTCGGGGTGCTTGCGCACGTCATCCATGGCGGCCGTGTACATGCCGCGCCAGCCGTCGACCAAAGCGGTCCAGTCGGCGGAGATGCCGCGGCCCTTGCCCCACCACGTGAGGTCGGTGATCAGGCTGGTGCGCCAGTCCACGACGGTGCCGAACACGTCGAAGACCAGGGCTTTGACGGAGGAGAGATCGGACATGTGCGCTTCCTCTTTTGTTGTTCTTGTCATTCCGGGGGGCGCGTCAGCACCAACCCGGAATCCAGAAGTTATGGCGCGAGATTCCGGTTTCTCCGGGCCGCGCGCTTTGCGCGGTCCCGTCGCCCCGGAATGACGAAGCGCGTCAGCCCAGGTAAAACTTCTCCAACTGCCGGTGCTCGGCCTTGATGTAACGCACGGTGCCGGTGACGGAGCGCATCACGACCGTCTCGGTCTCGATCACGCCGTCCTTGCGGAACTTGACGCCCGACAGCAACGAGCCCGTGGTGACGCCGGTGGCAGCGAACAGGCAGTCGCCGCGCGCCATGTCCTCGATGCCGTAGATCATCTTGGGATCGTTGACGCCCATCTTGGCGGCGCGCTCGCGCTTCTCGTCGGAATCCAGGATCAGGCGGCACTGCATCTGGCCACCGATGCAGCGCAGCGCCACGGCCGCGAGCACGCCTTCCGGCGCGCCGCCGGTGCCGAGATACATGTCGACGCCGGTGTTATCGGGGTCGGCGCAGTGGATTACGCCGGCCACGTCGCCGTCGGTGATGAGGCGGACGGCGGCACCGGTCGAGCGCACGCTCTCGATGATGCTGGCATGGCGCGGGCGGTCGAGCACGAGAACGGTGATGCCTTCCGGCTGGACACCCTTGGCCTTGGCGAGGCGGCGGACGTTGTCGGCGGGCGAGGCATCAATTTCGACAACACCCTTGTCGTAGCCGGGACCGATCGCGAGCTTCTCCATGTAGACGTCAGGAGCGTGCAGCAGCGTGCCGCCGTCGGCCATCGCCATGGTGGCAATCGAGCCCGGCATGTTCTTGGCGCACAGCGTGGTGCCTTCGAGCGGGTCGACCGCGATGTCGACCTGCGGGCCGGCGTTCATGCCAACCTTCTCGCCGATGAACAGCATCGGCGCCTCGTCGCGCTCGCCCTCGCCGATCACGATGGTGCCCTCGATCGGCAGCTTGTTGAGCTCGCGCCGCATGGCGTCCACCGCGGCCTGGTCGGCCGCCTTCTCGTTGCCGTGCCCGCGCAGCCGCGCCGAAGAAACCGCCGCCCGCTCCGTCACCCGCACGATCTCCAGCGTGAGGATGCGCTCGAGCAACGCGTGCGGCGGGACTGAAATATGGGTCGACATCGGCTAACTCCTTCGGAACAGTTTTGGACGGAGATCTCCGTCCGCATCAACTCGTAACACCCACAGTTCGTTCGAACCGTGTCCTATTGTTTGAGCATGACCTTTCCGGAAAACCTCTTCACACTTTTCCGGGTCATGCTCAGTTCTTCTCGATCCGGATCACCTGTGGCCGTCCGCTGATCACCTTGTCCTTCTGCACGGCCGCGAGCGCGCGTCGCACGGCGTCCTCATGCGTCGCATAGGTGATCAGGATGACGGGCACGGGCACCGCCTTGCCGTTCGCCGGCGCAGCGCCGCCATTGGGATGACGCTGCACGATCGACTCGATCGAAATCTTCTGCTCCGCGAGCCGGGTCGCGATCGCGGCCGCAGTGCCCGGGAAATCCCGCGCCAGCAGGCGGATATAGTAGCCGCCCTCGTGCCGCTCCATCGGCGCCTTCTTGGTGTCGCGCAGATGCGAGATCGGCCGGCCGAACGGATTGGCGCGGATGCCGCGCGCAACGTCGGCGATGTCGGCGACGACGGCGGATGCGGTCGCAGCACCGCCGGCACCGGGGCCGACCAGCGTGATCGGAGGAATGCCCTCGCCATCGATCGTGACCGCATTGGTGACACCCATCACCTGCGCGATCGAGGAGGATTTTGGAACCATGGTCGGGTGCACGCGCTGCTCGATGCCCTTGGCGGTACGGACGGCAACACCGAGCAGCTTGAGCCGGTAACCGAGATCGTCGGCCGCGCGCAGATCTTCCGGCGCGATGGATGAGATACCTTCGACATACACAGCGCTTTGAGCAACTTTCGTGCCGAAAGCGAGGCTGGCGAGAATGGCAAGTTTTTGCGCGGTGTCGTGGCCATCGACGTCGAAGGACGGATTGGCCTCGGCGTAGCCGAGCCGCTGCGCATCCTTGAGACATTCGGCGAAGGACAGGCCCTCCTGCTCCATCCGCGTCAGGATGTAATTGCAGGTGCCGTTGAGGATGCCGTAGACGCGGGTGACGCCGGTTCCGGCAAGCCCTTCGCGTAACGTTTTGATGACAGGGATCGCGGCGCCGACCGCTGCCTCGAAATTCAGCGCGCCGCCGTGCTTTTCGGCGGCCTTGGCAAGCTTCAGGCCGTGCTTGGCGAGCAGCGCCTTGTTGGCGGTGACGACCGACTTGCCCGCATTCAGTGCCGCTTCGACCGCAGAGAGAGCGGGATCACCGGCGCCGCCCATCAGCTCGACGAAGCAGTCGATGCCGGGATGCGTGGCCAGTGCCATGGGGTCCCTGACCCATTCGATGCCGCGCAGATCGACGCCGCGCTTCTTCGCCTTCGAGCGCGCGGTGACGGCGACGACGCGAATGCCGCGGCCGCTGCGGCCCGCGAGCACGCGGGCCTGGGTCTCGATCAAACGGACAACTTCGGCGCCCACGGTGCCGAGCCCCGCTATGCCCACTTTCAGGGGTGCAACCATGATGCTTTAGAAAACCTGCCGAAGAGAAACTTAACGCCGATTGGCGAGCGGAACGACGTTGTGCAACGTTTCGATGCCGCTTTCAAGGAAGCGGCGCACGCCGCGCGCGGCTTGTCTGATCCGTTGCTCGTTTTCCACCATGGCGATGCGGACATATCCTTCACCGTGCTCGCCGAAGCCGACACCGGGCGAGACCGCGACGCCGGATTTCTCCACCATCAGGGTTGCGAACTGCATGCTGCCGACGCTGCGGAAGGCCTCCGGCAGCGGCACCCATGCGAACATCGAGGCTTCCGGCGGCGGGATCTCCCAGCCGGCGCGGCCGAATGACTCCACCAGCGCGTCGCGGCGCTTGCGGTAGGTGTCGCGCATCTCCTTGATGCAATCGTCGGGGCCGTTCAGCGCGGCGGTCGCGGCGACCTGCACCGGCGTGAAGGCGCCGTAGTCGAGGTAGGATTTGACGCGGGCGAGCGCGGCGATCACGCGGTCGTTGCCGACCGCAAAGCCCATGCGCCAGCCGGCCATCGAATAGGTCTTCGACATCGAGGTGAACTCGACGGTGACGTCGATCGCGCCGGGCACCTGGAGCACCGAGGGCGGCGGGTTGTTCTCGTCGAAATAGACTTCGGCATAGGCGAGATCGGACAGGATCAGTATCTCGTGCTGCTTCGCGAACGCGACGAGGTCCTTGTAGAAGTCGAGGCTCGCGACATAGGCGGTCGGATTCGAGGGGTAGCAGACGACGAGCGCGAGCGGCTTCGGGATCGAATGCACGATCGCCCGTTCCACCGCCTCGAAGAATTGCGGCGTCGGCTCCGAGGGCACCGAGCGGATCACGCCGCCCGCCATCAGGAAGCCGAAAGCGTGAATCGGGTAGCTCGGGTTCGGGCAGAGGATGACGTCGCCGGGCGCGGTGATCGCCTGCGCCACATTGGCAAAGCCCTCCTTCGAACCCAGCGTCGCGACGACCTGGGTATCGGGGTTGAGCTTCACGCCGAAGCGGCGGGCGTAATAAGCGGCCTGGGCCCGGCGCAGCCCGGGGATGCCGCGGGAGGCCGAGTAGCGGTCGGTGCGCGGCTTGCCCAGCGTCTCCTTCAGCTTCTCCAGCACATGTGCTGGCGCCGGCAGGTCCGGATTGCCCATGCCGAGGTCGATGATGTCGGCGCCGGCATTCCGCGCGGCCGCCTTGGCCCGATTGACCTGCTCGAACACGTAAGGCGGAAGGCGGCGGATGCGGTAAAACTCTTCCATGGCTCTCTGGGCTCCGGGCACCCGGTCAGGACAGAATCGACCGGCCATGACAGCCGCTCGGGAAAGCCCTCGCCCCCTCGCGAAAATCACTCAAAATCAAACGCTTAGAGCAATATTCGACGGCAGGAGCTGAAGTCGTTCGCCCTGACTCTCGGCTGAACTGAGGTCTTTTAGCACGGCATGGCGGGGGCGCCAGCGATTACGCCGCGTTACTTGGCGTCTTTTGCGGCAACCGATTGGCGGTCGCGCGCGGCGGCCAGCTCGGCTTCAATCTTGGCGCGCTGGTCCGGCGGGATGATCACCTGATCACGATCCGGTGGCAGATCGTGCACCGGAAGGTACGAGCCGGGCTCCCTGGGATGGGCCTGCGCGTCGGTGGGGGTATAGTCAGCCAGCTGACTCGAGCAGCCGCCCAAGGCAAGCGCCGCCATCAGCAGCGCGCCACAGATCGGCAGCGACTTTTGCAGGTCCCTCAACGCCAACACTTGGGAAATCCCCTACTCGTCCCAACGCAAGGCTGCCGGAGCTTAACCCGACAACCTGCCCAAGCTCAAACCATTGCTGCCCACAAATGGTACGAGCGAGAATACTTCCAAGGCCCACTGCGGAAGAGGTGCACGCTGATTGTGACAAAACCAAGGGGCTTTGTCGCAGTGCAGCACATGTTGGAGCTTGTTTAACGCCAAACATGCGAGCTTCGCGGTGACGAATACAGAATGAATCGTTACTGTTCTGCTCATGAGTACCGCCACAACCGACACGCCCAAACCCGAGACGAAGTTCGATGCGGAAGCCTTCGCGATGAATGTCGCGCGGGCGATGGAGAGCGGCGGCAAGGCGCTCGCCGCGTATCTGAAACCACGCGAGAGCGGCGACGTGCAGGATCGCCCGCCGGCCGAGCTTACGGAAGTGGTCAAGGCCTTCACGTCGGTCGCCCAATACTGGATGTCAGATACATCCCGCGCGTCCGATCTGCAGACCAAGCTCGCCAAGGATTATCTCGACCTCTGGGGCTCGGCGGCGCGCCGCATGGCTGGCCAGGACGCTTCACCCGCGATCGCGCCCTTGCCGCGCGACAAGCGCTTTGCCGATCCGGAATGGAAGTCGAACCAGTTCTTCGATTTCGTGATGCAGCTCTATCTGCTCACAGCCAAATGGGCGCAAGAGCTGGTGCACGACGCCGAGCTCGATCCGCAGACCCGCCGCAAGGCGGAGTTCTACGTCCAGCAGGTCACCAATGCGATCTCGCCGTCGAACTTCGTCCTGACCAATCCGGAAGTGCTGCGCGAGACGGTGGCGAGCAGCGGCGAAAATCTCGCACGCGGCCTGAAGATGCTGGCCGAGGACATCGCGGCCGGCAAGGGCATGCTGAAGATCCGCCAGTCCAATCCGGACAATCTCGTCGTCGGCGTCAACATGGCGACGACGCCGGGCAAGGTGATCTACCAGAACGAGATGATGCAGCTGATCCAGTATTCGCCGACCACGGAGAACGTGCTGCGCACGCCGCTCCTGATCGTGCCGCCCTGGATCAACAAGTTCTACATCCTCGATCTCAAGCCGGAGAAATCCTACATCAAGTGGTGCGTCGACCAGGGCATCACCGTGTTCGTGATCTCATGGGTCAATCCCGACAAGCGGCTCGGCAACAAGAGCTGGGAAGACTACATGAAGGAAGGCCCGCTCACGGCGATGGACGTGATCGAGAAGGTCACTGGCGAGTTGAAGGTGCACACCGCCGGCTATTGCGTCGGCGGCACCATGCTCGCGACCACGCTGGCCTGGCTCGCCGAGAAGCGCCGCCAGCGCGTGGCGTCGGCGACGTTCTTCGCCGCGCAGGTCGACTTCACCCATGCCGGCGATCTCCTCGTGTTCGTCGACGAGGATCAGATCGCGGCCCTCGAGCAGGACATGAAGGTGGCCGGCGTGCTCGAAGGCTCGAAGATGGCGATGGCCTTCAACATGCTGCGCTCCAACGATCTGATCTGGTCCTATGTCGTCAGCAACTATCTGAAGGGCCAGCAGCCGAGCGCGTTCGACCTCTTGCACTGGAATTCGGACGCGACGCGCATGACCGCGTCGAACCATTCCTATTACCTGCGCAACTGCTATCTGGAGAACCGGCTCTCCACCGGCACGATGGTGCTCGACAACACGCTGCTCGACCTCTCCAAGGTCAAGGTGCCCGTCTACAACCTCGCCACCCGCGAGGACCACATCGCGCCGGCCGAATCGGTGCTGTACGGCTCGCAGTTCTTCGGCGGCCCGGTGAAATACGTCCTGTCCGGCTCGGGCCACATCGCCGGCGTGGTCAACCCGCCCGCCTCGAACAAGTACCAGTACTGGACCAACGACAACGTCAAGGACGTCAACGTCGCCGAGTGGATGAAGGGCGCGGTGGAGCACAAGGGCTCGTGGTGGCCGGACTGGCGCGAATGGCTCGGCGGGCTCGATCCCGAGGAAGTCCCGGCGCGCGTGGTCGGCAGCGAGGCCCTGCCCGCGATCGAGGACGCGCCCGGCAGCTATGTCAGGGTTCGCGCCTAGCGGGATTTCATTGCGCATGGCGCAATCCTGCGCGCTTGTATAATCTCGCGTTCAACACAGCGACGACAGAGGGGACCGGGTTATGACGCGCGAATTGTTCTGGCTGACACTGACGGTGATCCTGACCGGGATCCTCTGGATTCCCTACACCATCAACCGCTGCCAGGTTCGGGGGCTCAGTGGCGCCTTGGCCAATCCCTCGCGCGCCGACAAGCCGCAGGCGGAGTGGGCGAACCGCCTGATGTTCGCGCATGACAACGCCGTCGAAAACCTCGTGCTCTTCGCGCCGCTGGTGCTGATCCTGAACGCGATCGACTATTCCTCGAAATGGACCGTGCTCGCCTGCGCGGTCTATTTCTGGTCGCGTGTCGCGCATCTGATCGTCTATGCGCTCGGAATCCCGGTGTTCCGGACTCTCGCCTTCACCGTCGGCTTCCTCGCCCAGGCCGTGCTTGCGCTGGCAATCTTCAAGGTGTTTTGAAGTCGCAGCGTCCAGGGTCGCTGGACGCTGCTGCAATCCAAAGATACCCTCGCATCGTAACAACCGAAGCGGGGGAAATCCCGATGCGGATCCTTTTGCCAGTCCTCGCGGTGCTCGCGCTCGCCGGATCATGTCGCGAGGCCGGCGCGCAGGCACCATGTCCTGAACTGCCACGCCTGCGTAGCGAGGCTGTCGAGGCCTCAAAACCGACGACGCGCGCCTTGATGTCGGACCGCCGCGACGCCTACATCCGGGCCTCGCGCGCCTGGAGCGCCGTGGTCGATTATGCGAACGACCATCGGGACGTCTGCGAAATCTCCGACCGCTTGCTTGGCGACCTCGAGACATATCGCCGCGAGGCCGTGGCGGCCCGCGAGAATGTTTGCGCCGGCCGCCCTGTTCGACCGTTTCCAGCCGACATTGTTTCGCAGTGAGTGACGGCGCGTTACGTCAGGCCCCGGCCTGCAGCGCATCGCTCTGAAGGAGCGTTGCGCTGCGCCCGGGGCACGAGGCTGCCCTACTCCTCCGGCAGCCCCAGCATCAGCCGCATGTTCTGCACGGCCGCACCCGAGGCGCCCTTGCCCAGATTGTCGAGCCGGGCGACCAGCACCGCCTGGTGATATTTGTCGCTGGCGAAGACGTAGAGCTCGAGCATGTTGGTCTCGTTGAGCGCCTCCGGCTCGAGCTTGCCGCCCTTGGTCGCCTCGTTCTGGAGCGGCATCACCGAGACATATTTCGAGCCGGCGTAACGCTTGGCCAGCGCGGCCTGAAGGTCCGCACCGCTGGGCTTGCCCGGCAGCGCGTCGAGCTGGAGCGGCACCGAGACCAGCATGCCCTGCCGGTAGTTGGCGACCGAGGGAATGAAGATCGGCCGCCGCGTCAGTTTCGAATAGAGCTGCATCTCCGGCAGATGCTTGTGCTCGAAGCCGAGGCCGTAGAGCTCGAAGGACGGCGCGCTGCCGTCTTCGAAGCTCGCGATCATCGACTTGCCGCCGCCGGAATAGCCGCTCACCGCATTGACGGTGACGGGATAATCGGGCGGCAACAGACCGGCATCGACGATCGGCCGCAGCAGCGCGATCGCACCGGTCGGATAGCAGCCGGGATTGGAGACCTTCTTCGCGGCCTCGATCTTGCCGGCCTGGTCCGGCGTCAGCTCCGGAAAGCCGTAGGCCCAGTCGGGCGCGACCCGGTACGCGGTGGAAGCGTCCAGCACCTTCGGCGCTGAAGCGCCCATGCTGTCGACCAGCGCCACTGTTTCCTTCGCGGCATCGTCAGGCAGGCAGAGGATGACGAGATCGACCTCCTCCATCAGCGCCTTCTTGGCCGCGGGGTCCTTGCGTTTGTCGTCGGAGATCGTCTTCACGGTGACGTCGCTCTGGAGCTTCAGCCGCTCGTTGATGCCGAGCCCGGTGGTGCCGGAGCCGCCGTCGACGAACACGGTGGCGGGCTTCTTGGCTGCGCCGGTGGTCGGGGCCTTGGTGGTTTCGGTGAGGCTCATGGCGCGCTCCTTTCGAGCATGTTGGTTTCGTTCGCGAAGGCCTCCGGCCTCACGTCCTGCATCAGCTGTGCAATCTCTCTGGCGTCGGCAGCGGGTTGCGCACCGAGCGCGTTGGCGATCGCGGTATAGTCGGCGTCCGATTTGTGCTGGTTGAGCTTGAAGCTGCCTTCGACCTCTTCAACCGTCATGACCAGGCCCACGATTCCCTTCTTCAACGCTTCCAGCCGGCCTGCCGTCATCTTCGCCGATGTCCACGGCGCTTTCGGCAACAGCCAGCTCTCGAACTTGTCGCTCAGCGTGTCGATCTGCACCGCCAGCTGATCGTCCGACAAGAGGCGCACCGGCCCGCTCAGATGCACCGACTGGTAGAGCCAGGTCGGCACCTGATCCGGCGAGACGTACCAGTCGGGCGATACATAGGCATCGGGGCCGTTGACCGCGAGCAGCCAGGAGGTCGCGCCGTCCGCCAGCTTTAGCAGCGGATTGTGACGGGCGACATGAAAGGCGGCCTGCGGCGTGCCGTCAGCGGCGTAAGTCAGGTAGAACGGCAGCGGCGAGGCGACCGGCTTGTGGCCGTCGAAGGCGCACATCGTGCCGAAGCCGCGCTCCTCGGCGAATTTCAGGCTCGCGGCGCGGTCCTGCTTGAAAAAGGGTGGCGTGTACATCGTGGTCTCCTGCTGGGCCTCCTCGGGGGGCCGCCGGATCAGATCGCGCTGACAGGAGAGAGAGAATGCCGCGGATCGGATCCAGCGGCAAAGACGATGATCTCAAACGCGATCGACCGCCCAAACCGCTAAAGAGCGGCGGCGGCGACGGGCGAACAGGATGGTCGCGGCGTTGATCATGGCGCGCGGCTATAAGGCCAGAGGGTTCCAGGGTCAAGTCCAAATCGATGGGGCGTGACGGCTGCCGCACCTCGTGACGGCAGGATGCCGCACGAGTGACGGCAGGATGCCGCACGGATGTCATCGGGTCGCAGCGGAATTTCCCTTAAGCATAGGGGTTCCCGAGAGAGGACTGGCGCGCCACAACCCCGCCGGTCCACGCCTTTCGTTCGCAACCCAGCCCAGGACATCGCCATGACCGAGATCACCCGTCGCGCAACGCTGGCCGGCGCCGCCGCCTCGGCGCTCCTGCCCTTCGTGAAGACCTCGCCCGCGAGCGCCGCCGCGCCCCCGGCAGCGACCCAGAATGCGAGCTTCTACCGCTACAATGTCGGCACCCACCAGATCACCGTGGTCTGCGACGGCGTCGCGACCGTCAACCTGACGGACAATTACGCTGCCGGCGCCAGCAAGGACGACATCAACAAGGTCTTCGCCGAGAACCATCTGCCGACCGACAAGGTCACCCACACCTTCAATCCGGTCGTCGTCAACACCGGGCCGAAGCTCGTCGTGATCGACACCGGTCTCGGGCCCGACCAGTTCACGCAGACCAAAGGCAAGGTCGGCCAGTTCCACAACAACCTTGCGGCGGCCAGCATCGACCGCGCGGCAGTCGACACCGTCATCATCTCGCACTTCCACGGCGACCACATCAACGGCCTGCTCGCGGCCGAGAACAAGCCGGCCTTCCCCAACGCCGAGATCATGGTTCCGGCAGTGGAATGGAAGTTCTGGATGGATGACGGCGAGATGAGCAAGGGGACCGGCAATCCGATCCTTGAGGGCAACTTCAAGAACATCCGCCGCGTATTCGATGCGCTCGGCCGCAAGGTCACGCAATACGACTCCGGCAAGGAAGTCGCGCCCGGCATCACTTCGGTGGCGAGCCCGGGCCACACGCCGGGACACAACTCCTTCATCGTCGCGTCCGGCGCGGAAAAGGTACTTGTGCAGGTCGACATCACCGCAGGCGCAGCGTTCCTGTTCGTGAAGCACCCCGAATGGAACATCGCCTCCGACGTCGACAAGCCGCTGGCGCAAGAGACGCGGCGGAAGCTCTACGACATGGCGATTGCCGAGAAGATGCCGATCCAGGCCTTCCATGCCGCCTTCCCCGGTCTCGTCCGCGTCGAGAAGGAGAAGGATGGTTCGGGCTATCGCTGGATTCCGTCGATCTGGAATGCCTCGCTTTAGGCTCTGCCGTATGCGCTGACCGGGCGGCCGAGCTGCCCGGTCAGATCACGCGCCAGATCCATTCCATGATCTTCGCGATCACGTCGCCGAACAGCAGCAGCGCCGCGGACCAGACCAGCGCCGAGATGAAATTGGCGGCCTGAAAACTCCAATAGGGCATCTCGAAAATGCCGGCTGCGAGCGGCACCGAGGCGCGCAAGGGGCCGAAGAAGCGGCCGATGAAGATGCTGGGCACGCCCCAGCTCCGCACGAAGGCTTCGCCCCTGGGCAGCAGCTCCGGATAGCGCGAGAGCGGCCACATCTGCGCGACCTGCTCCTTGTAGCGATAGCCGAACCAGTAGGAGACCCAGTCGCCGAGCGCAGCACCGATGCCGCCGGCGATCCAGACCGGATAGAAGCTGATGCCGCTGGCCCCGATCAGCGCGCCGATCGCAACCAGCGCCCCCCAGGCCGGGATCAGCAGCGAGATGAAGGCCAGCGACTCCCCGAAGGCGAGCAGGAACACGATCGGGGCCGCCCAGGCCTGGTGAGCGCGCACGAAATCGGCCAGCGCGTGCGCGTACTGCTCCATTCCAGATTGCCTTCCCGCCCCGTCACGGTCCTGTCAGATAAAAGGACTGGTAAGCCAAGGACTTGTGTGACATCAAGTCACAAAGCCGGGCCTGAGCCGGGCCCAGGTGTCAAATTGCCGGGAATTGGTGGGGCCTGCGGCGTAAAATCGCCGGGATTGGCTCCCAACCACACCCGCCGGGCGGAGCTGCGGTGACCTTTGCAGGCCAGCCGTGGCATAGTCGGCCCAACCGATTCGCCGCCATCGCGGCCATCAAAGTGCATCAAAATATATGTCCAAGCAGTTGAAGCCAAAAGCAAAAGACGATTTTTTCGGCGGCGATGAGCCGAAGTCGCGCGCGCCCGCCAAGGCGGCCTCGCGCGGGACCGGCGGCGAAGCCGACTACACTGCGGCCGATATCGAGGTGCTCGAAGGCCTGGAACCGGTGCGCCGCCGGCCCGGCATGTATATCGGCGGCACCGACGAGAAGGCGCTGCATCACCTCTTCGCCGAAGTCATCGACAACTCGATGGACGAGGCGCTGGCCGGGCACGCGACCTTCATCGGAGTCGAGCTCAGCGCCGACGGGTTCCTGACCGTCACCGACAACGGCCGCGGCATCCCGATCGATCCGCATCCCAAATTCCCGAAGAAGTCGGCGCTCGAAGTCATCATGTGCACGCTGCATTCGGGCGGCAAGTTCGACTCCAAGGTCTACGAGACTTCCGGCGGTCTGCACGGTGTCGGCATCTCCGTGGTGAACGCCCTCTCCTCGCTGCTTGAGGTCGAGGTCGCGCGCAGCCAGAAGCTCTACCGCATGACGTTCGAGCGCGGGCACCCGAAGGGCAAGCTCGAGGATCTCGGCAAGATCAACAACCGCCGCGGCACCCGCGTGCGCTTCAAGCCCGACACCGACATCTTCGGCGCCAAGGCCGCATTCAAGCCGCAGCGCCTGTTCAAGATGACGCGCTCGAAGGCCTATCTGTTCGGCGGCGTCGAGATCCGCTGGAATTGCGCACCCGAGCTCTTGAAGGGCGTCGAGGATGTCCCGGCGGAAGCGACCTTCCACTTCCCCGGCGGCCTCAAGGATTACCTCGCCGCAGCGATCCACGCCGACACGCTGGTGCATCCCGACATCTTCTCCGGCAAATCGGGCCGCAACGGCGCGCATGGCGCCTGCGAATGGGCTGTCGCCTGGACCGCGGATGCCGACGGCTTCCTGTCGTCCTACACCAACACCGTGCCGACGCCCGATGGCGGCACGCACGAATCCGGCCTGCGCAGCGCGCTCCTGCGCGGCCTGAAGGATCACGCCGAGCGCGTCGGTCAGGGCAAGCGCGCGTCATCCATTACGTCGGAAGACGTCATGGTGGGCGCGGCCGTGATGCTGTCGGTGTTCGTGCGCGAGCCTGAATTTCAGGGCCAGACCAAGGATCGTCTCGCCACCGCCGAAGCGCAGCGCATCGTCGAACAGGCGATGAAGGATCCGTTCGACCACTGGCTGTCGGGCAATCCGAACATGGCCAACCGGCTGCTCGACTTCGTGATCGACCGCGCCGAGGAGCGGCTGCGCCGTCGCCAGGAAAAGGAAACGGCACGCAAGACCGCCGGCAAGAAGCTGCGCCTGCCCGGCAAGCTCGCCGACTGCACCGATGCCGGCACCGAGGGCTCCGAGCTCTTCATCGTCGAGGGTGACTCGGCAGGCGGCAGCGCCAAGCAGGCCCGTGATCGCAAGACGCAAGCGGTGCTGCCGCTGCGCGGCAAGATCCTCAACGTCGCCTCGGCCGGCAAGGACAAGCTGACGGCGAACGCGCAGCTCTCCGACCTCGTGCAGGCGATCGGCTGCGGCCAGCTTTTGCAATATCGCGAAGAGGATCTGCGCTATCAGCGCATCATCATCATGACCGACGCCGACGTCGACGGCGCCCACATCGCCTCGCTCCTGATCACCTTCTTCTACCGGCAGATGCCGCGGCTGATCGACGAGGGCCACCTCTTCCTTGCGGTGCCGCCGCTCTACAAGCTGACCCATGGCTCGAAGTCCGTCTACGCACGCGACGACAAGCACAAGGAGACGCTGCTCAAGAGCGAGTTCAACGCCAACGCCAAGGTCGAGGTGAACCGCTTCAAAGGTCTCGGTGAGATGATGCCGGCGCAGCTCAAGGAAACCACCATGGATCCGCGCAAGCGGACGCTGCTCAAGGTGGTGCTGCTCGCCGACGACCGCGACACCACGGCGGATTCGGTGGAGCGGCTGATGGGCACCAAGGCCGAGGCGCGCTTCGCGTTCATCTCGGACAAGGCGGAGTTCGCGAGCGAGGAACTGCTGGACGTCTGAGGCAGTCTTCTGACGTCACGCAAGAAGCCCCGGCTACGGCCGGGGCTTTTTTGTTTGCGGCCCTTCGCGGAGGCGCCGACCAGACCGCCTCCGCTGCCCGACTCACCTTGAGGCGGAACGACTCGGCCAACGACTCATCGGAACCAAGGCTGAGGCAGGATTGCTACCATTTCGGACAGAGCCGGAATTGCTAACGAGAAGTTACCTGAATTCGGCCTTCGGAAAATAACGCAACACATTGGGATATTAGAGTTATTTCTGATTTCGGCGATCGCGCCAAAAATCGCTGCGGAGCAGCGTTTCCCGGCGACTGTGCCTGTCCGGCAACAGCATTTCGGCGGAAAGCGGCTATAGTCCGGGCATCAGATCAATCGGACTTCAGTGCGCTCGCGCCTGCCGGACAGACCAAAGCTTGGGGATTTTAACATGAAGAAGATTTTGCTCGCACTGACCGCGGTTGCCGCGATGACCGGTTCGGCGTCGGCGGCCGACCTGGCCGCCCGTCCCTACGTGAAGGCTCCGATGCCGGCGCCCGTCGCCAATTGGACCGGCTTCTACATCTTCGGCGGTGGCGGTGGCGGCCTCTCGCATGCCGATCAATCGATTGTCGACACTGTCAGCGGCACCCCGCTGACGATCACCCAGCGCCAGGGTGGCTCGGGCTGGTTCGGCACCGTGGGCGCCGGTTACGACTGGCAGTTCAGCGGCACCTGGGTCGCCGGTGTGTTCGCTGACGGTCAGTTCGGCAGCATCCGCGCCACCATCCAGGATCCGGGCAACAATATCACGGGCAACCAGAAGCTGGAAACCTCCTGGGCCGCTGGTGTGCGCCTCGGCTGGCTGGCCGCTCCGAACGTTCTCACCTACGTCAACGGCGGTTACTCGGGCGCCCACTTCGGCCAGACCAACTTCACTGACCTCGCTGGCGTCCCGGTCGGTGCCCACCTCAACAGCTACAACCGCAACGGCTGGTTCATCGGTGGCGGCGTCGAGAACAGCCTGAACTTCTTCGGCATCAGCTCGCCCGGCTGGTTCATGAAGACCGAGTATCGTTCGGCCTTCTACAACGCCAAGACCCAGGACGAGCTGTTCGACGTCAGCAATCTCCCGGTCGGCCAGAGCATCCGCGCCAACAGCTGGAACCAGACGATCTCGACCTCGCTGGTCTACCGCTTCAACTGGACCGGTCCGGTCGTCGCGAAGTACTGATCTGATCTGAAATTCAGACGTCAAAGCCCCGGCATTGTCCGGGGCTTTTTCGTTGCGGCTTCTGTTTTGCGGAGTTCAAGGCTCGAAACATCGAGAGCTCCGGTGCACGGTGCCCCCAGCAGGTCGTGCCAGTCCGGAGGCGTCGCCTGAAGCTCTGCGTTCCCGATTCATATGTACCTGACCGGCAACAGCTTTTTGGCTGGAACCGCCTATAGCTTGGTCATCCGATGACTCGAAGTTCAGCGCGCTCGCGCCGAACAGACCAGGGTTGGGATTTTATCATGAAGACGTTTTTGCTCGCTCTGACGGCAATGGCGGCGATGACCGGTTCGGCCGCGGCGGCTGATCTTGGGGCCCGCCCTTATGTGAAGGCTCAGGCGCCAGTCCAAAGCTGGACCGGCTTCTACATCTTCGGCGGCGGCGGCGGCGGTCTGTGGTCCGCTGACAGCAACGTTCAGAGCACCGGTGTTGCCGGAGGGTTCGGTGCCTTCGCACCTGCGGGCACCGCTATAACCCGCGATACGCGCCTGGGTGGCAGCGGCTGGTTTGGAACCGTCGGCGCCGGTTACGATTGGCAATTCAACGGCCGTTGGGTGGCCGGCGTGTTCGCCGACGGACAGTTCGGTGACATCAGTGGCTCGCTGACCGACCCCGCCTTCTGGCAGACGGAAGGCCGCCAAAAGCTTCGCACCAGCTACACGGCCGGCGCGCGGCTAGGCTATCTCGTTGCGCCCAATGTCCTGTCCTACGTCAACGCCGGTTACTCGGGTTCGGAATGGTCGGGCACGTCTCAGACGTTTCTGGGTGTGGGACCGGGCGCCAGTACCGCGACGCAGACGACCACAGGCTCCTTCCACCGCGATGGCTTTTTCGTTGGCGGTGGCGTCGAGAACAACCTCGACATTTTCGGAATTGCTGCGCCCGGCTGGTTCATGAAAACCGAATACCGCTCAGCGTACTATGACCGCATTTCCCGGCCCACGACGTTTGCTCCGGGCAATGACTTCGGCGCCCCGGCGGTGGGTCTGACGGGCACCGCAATTACCTTCAAGCCCTGGGTCCAGACCATCAGCACGTCGCTGGTCTACCGCTTCAACTGAAACGGCCCCACTCCTGAGACAAGTCCCGATCCAGTCTGGATATCGGACGTCAAAGCCCCGGCATCGTTCGGGGCTTTTTCGTTGCCGAATTGTCAGCGGCCGACGCTCGCGGCCAGAGACCGGTACGTCTCTCCAAGCCGGTTCGATCCCCGCCCAGTCGGCCTCGGTGATCGCCTCGCTCCGCGCTTCGCGAAACGCCATGGCGTCCGCCCGCGCGATGCCGAACTGCCTGATGCCGGAATCGTCCGCGCTCTTGCCGTAGGGTCAGCGCCACCACGCGTGCGATGGTGAGGCCCTAGTCGCGCGGGTCCACCGCCTCGCGCCGCGCCTGCCACCAGTCAAGCTCGAGACGGGCGGCCTCGTGCGCGTCGGACGACACTGGCGCGGCCGATGCAAAATCCCGGTAGTATCCAACGAGCGCTGGCAGGGCCGCATCGGCCTCCCGGCGTGATCGCGTCGGCTGGAACGTCCTGGCGGCCCCGGCGGCGCCGAGCGCGATCTGCAAGCTTCCTAGCGGTGAAAAGCCGAACTGCGTCCGCGTCGATTCGTAGAGATGGTGGAACAGCGCGGCATAGCGCTTGTCGTAATAGTCGCGCCACATCGCGGTCTCGAGCCGCGCCATCTCGGCCGGATCGAACGCCCGCAGATCCGCACGCCGTGGAATGACGGCATAGGCCGCCACCAGTGCGGCCGCAGCCGCGATGCCAAGGGTGCTACCAAGGATCATCTTCCGCACGGACATGGATCCTCCCAGCGGCCCTGCATCCGCAGCCATTGTATCCAAACCGAAGCTACGGCTAGTCTGGCGGGAAGTTTTCGTGACAAGCGGCGATCGTTGATGCCGTAGGCCACGACAGAAGCAAACCAACGGGGAGGAATGCATGCGCAGATTTCTGCTGATCGCAGGCCTGTTTGCCCTCGCCGTCGGGCTGCTCTGGATCGGACAGGGAACGGGCACCGTCGCCTGGCCGCGGTCGAGCTTCATGGTCAACCAGTTGCAATGGGCCGGCTATGGCGCAGCCATGGCCGGCTTCGGACTGGTCCTGATCTGGCAGAGCAACCAATAGAAGAAACCAGGGAATACAAATATGACATCCAACCGGTTCGATCTCCGCGGCAAAGTCGCGATCGTCACAGGGGGCAATGGCGGCATCGGTCTTGGCCTCGCCCACGGACTCGCCGATGCCGGCGCCGATATCGCCGTGGTCGCACGTAACGAAACCAAGTCGGCCGCTGCCGTTGCCGATCTCAGAGAGCGCGGCGTGAAGGCGATTGCCGTCGCCACCGACGTCACCGACAAGGCGGCGGTCGCGGCCATGATCGACCGCGTCGTCAAGGAGCTCGGCCGGATCGACATCCTCATCAACAATGCCGGCATGAGCATCCGCAAGCCGCCGCACGAGCTCGAGCTCGACGAGTGGAACAAGGTGATCGACACCAACCTCACCAGCGCTTTCGTGTGCTCGAAGCTGGCCTATCCGGCGCTGAAGGCGTCGGGCAACGGCAAGGTGATCAATATCGGCTCGATGATGTCGATCTTCGGCGCGAGCTTCGCCACCGCCTATGCGGCAAGCAAGGGCGGCATCGTGCAGTACACGCGCGCGTGCGCCAATGCGTGGGCGCCCGACAACATCCAGGTCAACGCCATCCTGCCGGGCTGGATCGACACCGACCTCACCCGCGGCGCGCGGCAGCAGGTCTCGGGACTGCATGAGCGCGTGCTGGCGCGCACGCCCGCGGGACGCTGGGGCGATATCGACGACTTCGCCGGCATCGCCGTGTTCCTCGCCTCGCCCGCCTCGAACTTCGTCACGGGCACTGCGATCCCCGTCGACGGTGGATTCTCCGTGATGGCGTAAGCTTGCCCCGCGGTCGACGAAAAAGCCCCGGCAGATGCCGGGGCTTTGAAAGCTCTCACGTTCGGAGAGATCAGTACCTTGCGACGACGGCCGAGGGACTGAAGCGGTAGTTCACGCCGACGCGCACCGCATCAACGACATGACTGAAACGATACGTCGCGGAGTCCGTGGGGGCAGAAATAGGCAAGTGCTATTTACCTACTGCACCCTTATGCACCGTCACGGTCAGTTTCCGGAGATGACCATCCGCTGCGCCGTCCCGCCCGTGGCGACAACGACGCGCGAATCGGCAGAAAAAAGCCCCGGACGGAGCCGGGGCTTTCAGTTGTTGGCAGTACTTTTTTAGCTTCGGTCGTTTGTTGACGTGCTCAGTAGCGCGCGATGACCGGTGCGTCGAACTTGTAGCTCGCGCGCACGACGGCCCACTGGATGTCGCGCGGCTTGGCATCGAAGGTGTAGTTACCCGAGGTGCCGCCGAGCTGATAGGTCTGGCTGCCGAAGGCCGCGTAGTTGTATTCGAGGCCGACGATCCAGTTGCGGGTGATGCCGTATTCCCAGCCGGCGCCGACGGTCCAGCCGTTGGCCCAGTGGGTCTGACCGCCCGAGCCCGTCGAGGGCGCAACGGTGTCGCTGACGTTGAGACGGTTGTTCACGCCGGCATAGCCGCCCTTGATGTAGAACAAATTGTTCTGCACGGCGAAGCCGGCGCGGCCGACGACGGTCGCTAGCACGTTGGCGCGCCAGGTGAAGATGTCGTCAGCGGCGCCGAAGGCGGTGTTGACGACCGTACCCTTGTTGTCGAGGCCGGAGATCGTGCCTTCCATGCCGAACACGTAGTTGTTGGCCTGCCAGTTGTAGCCGATCTGAGCACCGCCCATGATGCCGGCGCCACGCTGGCGATAGCCCTGGCCCGGAACGAGATCGCCGAACGGCGCGCCGGTCCCGTTGTTGATGAACTGCTCGTTGGTCCATGCGCCACCGATGTGGCCGCCGACATAGAAACCGGTCCAGTTGAACAGCGGCTCCGCATAGGCGGGCGCCTTCATGTAGCGCGCACCGAGATCGGCGGCTGAAGCGGCGCCGGTCGAAACCAGAGCGGTCGTGCAGGCGAAGGCGGCAATCAATTTGTTACGCATGGTACACCCCGTGTCCTTTGATGGGTGCACGGTCACACGCAGGTCTTACTCAAATTTGAATCAAGAAAGTTAAGACGCCGGATTGGCAAGCGGCGCGACGTGAATCCGTTTGCGCTGTTGCGCGCACGCAACGCGCGGCGCGCGATTTAACGCCGCGTTATCCCTACCGACCTCCTGCACTACGACGCCGGCGCGGCCTTGGATTGCACGTGCTCGGGCCGCACGCCGAGCGCAATCAGGCGCGCCGGAATACCCTGGAGCCATGGCAGCGCAGTGATCAGGCGCACGACCAGCGGCACCTTCAGCGGCCGCTCGCCGCCCTGCAGGGCGCCGCTGATGATGTTGTTCTGCACGATCACCTGCATGCGCTGCGTCATCCTCACCGGGAATTCGCGGCGTCGGCGCACGGCATCGAGTTCATTCTCGGTTGGGCAGCCCTGCCGAAGCTTGCCGGCCAGCAAATTGGCGGTCGCAACTGCATCCTGCACAGCGAGATTGACACCGACGCCGCCGACCGGCGACATCGCATGCGCGGCATCGCCGATGAGAAGCAGGCCCGGCCGCGTCCAGCGCGCCAGGCGGTTGATCGCGACGGTGAGCAGCTTGACGTCGTCAAAGCTCTTCACATCGGCAATGCCGGATCGAAGGATCGGCGCCATGCGCACGACGTCGTCGAGCAGCGCCTGCAATCCCCTCGCCTTCACCGCCTCGTATTGTCCCTTCGCGATGACATAGGCGCACTGCCAATAGTCGCCGCGGTCGAACGTGACCATCATCTTTCCGGGCTCGACGCGCGCGAACAGGTTCTCGGTCTCGTCCGCCTTGCGGCCGACTCGGAACCACAGCACGTCCATCGGCGCGCCGATCTCCTCGACGCGGAGCCCCGCACGTTCGCGCACCGTCGAATGCCGGCCATCGCAGGCAACGGTGAGATCGGCTTCGATGTCGATCGGCCCATCCGGCGTCATCGCACGCACGCCGGCGACGGTCTCGCCGCGGCGGATCAGATCGACGGCCTCCGTATTCATCATCACCTTGAGCGAGGCGAAGCGCTGGCCGGCCTCGCGCAGGAAATTCAGGAAGTCCCATTGCGGCATGAAGGCAATGAACGGGTACTTGGTGCGGAGCCGGCGGAGATCGGCAATCCGCACGGGCGTGCCGCCAAACAGGCCGTCCATCATCTGCAGGCGCTGGTGCGGCAGCTTCAGGAACCCATCGATCAGGCCGAGCTCGTCCATCACCTGGAGCGTCGAGGGATGCACGGTGTCGCCGCGAAAGTCGCGGAAGAAATCCGCATGCTTCTCCAGCACCACGACGTCGATGCCGGCGCGTCCCAGGAGATAGCCGAGCATCATGCCGGCCGGCCCGCCGCCGACGATGCAACATCGGGTTCTCACGGAGTGACGCACGGTGTGCTCTGGGGTATCAGATTCCGTCATCAACTCCTCGCTTACAACTTTAGTACTCTGTGCGGTGCAACAAGCCGGAATTGGTTTGCCGCAATGCCGAATGGCCGGTAGCGTTGCTGATAATTTCGATTGATTTCAGGATGATCCCGCGTTGCGCACCATACTGATAGTGCTTGGCATCTGGCTGCTGATCAACGTGCTTTTCGTCGTGATCATGCTGCCGCCGCGCAAGCCGCGGAAGCCGGATCCTCAGGAGGCGGGCACGCTCGCGCCGGCACGGATCGACCAGAACGGCTATCCGTTCGAGGAACAGGAGAAGGTCCTGCTTCGCCATGTGGTCATCTCGATCGCCATGGGGACGTTCTTCTCGCTTGCGCCGCCCTTGATGGAAGCGATCGACGCCATCAAGCGCTACATCGGGAAGCGTCGCGGCTAGTTTCCCGCGCCAACTGCGCTCGCCGCCCAACAATGGAACCGCAGACCGCTCAGTTGTTGCTGCGGTTCGCGGCCCGAAAACTCTTGATTTCCGACACGCTGCCATCGCGGTAGGTCAGTTCCACCGAGACGAACTGCGTCGCCGGGGCAAGCTTCATGTAGAGCGGCATGCCGGCGCTGATCGCGCTGGGATCGCGCATGTCGCAGCCCGGCATCTTCAACACCTGGTTCGGAACGGCGGTGTCGATGCCGATGCGCACCTCGCGGATGGCGCAGCGGTAGGACACGAGATGCGTGTAATAGACGAGCAGCCCGTTGAACTCGCGGAACGACAGCCAGCTCGTCGCGGTCATGTCGAGAATCTTGCGCTGGTCGCGGATCAGCGCGGCCTCGGGATCGAACCTGATCGGGAATGGCCCCTGCATGTCGCCGGACTGATCGACATAGCGGACCTCGATGGTGCCGGCCTGCGCATCCGGCGGCAATTCGATCGACGGGTTCGGCATCCGCTTGCGCGTGCGCGGATCGAGCGTGTCGATGAAGCCGGTCTCGCGGAAATCGCCATTGCCGGCCATGCGCCAGGAAATGCCGAGCGTCGGGTCGGCGAAGGAGAACACCACGCTCCAGCCGCCATTGTGCCGCGAGAAGCTGGCGATCGGCGCGTTGGTGGTTTCTTCCTTCGGCACGCGCGGTACCGACACCGGCGGGAGAGCCGCGAGCTTCTGCGGCGGCGGATCGGCCGGGCGCGCAGCGGCCGTCGCGTCCTTGGCAACACCACTGAGGAACACGTCGTCGACCATCTGGTCGAAATAGACCGGCACCTGCCTGTGCTTGACGGTGTCGGCCATCTCGCTGACGAGACGGCGGGTCCGCTGCGCCACCTGCACCAGATTCTCGCCGGGCTGGAGCAGCTCCTTGGCGAAGGTGCGCGTGAACACCGAATTGGGATTGGCGTCGTCGTTGGAGAGACGATCGAGTGCAGTCTGGCGGGGACCTGCGGAGAACACCGAGAACACACCTTCGGGCAGCTGCACCATCGGCGCGAGGCCGCCGCCGCCGGCGACCGCGCGAGTGCCTTTGCGCTCGAACGGGTTGTTGCGGCAGGCGTCGAACACCAGGATCGACGTGCGCGCCTTCTTGTTCTGAAGGCGCTCGACGATGCGGTCGGCCAGGATGGAAGCGTCGCGCACCAGCTCTTCCTGCCCTTCGGTCGCCGCCGGTACGTCAGTCGGCAGCAGGTAGTTCTGGCCCGCGATCTCGAAGCCGTGGCCGGCGTAGAAGAAGAATGCGGTGTCGCCGGGCTCGATCGTCCTGTCGAACGCGAGCAGCGTCTCGGAGAATTGCTGCCGGCTCTGGTTCTCGGCGACCATCACCGAGAAACCGAGCTGCTTCAACGTATCGCCCATGGTGCGGGCGTCGTTGACCGCCTTGAGGAGCTTGGGGACGTTCCTGTAGTCGTTGTTGCCGACGACGAGCGCAACGCGTTTCTCGGCTTGTGCGGGCAGCGCGAAGCCGCTCAGGCTCATCGCAAGGCCAAGGGCCGCCAGAATTCTGAAAAGCCGACGCGTCATCGCAAAATTCCCGTTTCAGAACGGCGCTCCGCCGGCCGCCTCGAACAGCGATTCATTGGAACCCTCTGCCGTTGAGGATAGTCGGTCCAGCCATGTCGACGGTTCAACGCCGAGAGCCCACGGGTTCCGTCATCAGGACTATGGCAGATTCCTCCGGAATCTGCTTTTTCTAGGCAGCTGCGCTGCGAGCGGGGGCTGCCGTGTATCGATGGTGTACTGACGAGGTCGAGCCGCATGACCGGTTCGACTATTGGCGCGAGGTCCGGTCCAAGGGCCTGTTCGGCGTCACCGCCGAACTCGAGCGCGAGCGCCGCGCGGACTTCTACGGCGAATTCTCGCTGCGCCAGCTCGGCGGCGGTGGGCTCGTCGAGCTGAAGGCGTCGCACTATACGGTCGAGCGCAGCAACTCCGACATCGCCTACGCGCCCGGCGACAGCATCTGCGTCTACCAGCAGCTCGGCAGCGGCGGCTGGTTCGGCGGCATGCGCACCGGCGACTTTGCGATCGCCAACGGCAGCTTCGCCACCAGCCATACCGACCAGCCCTATCGCACCGCGCCGCTCGGCGCAGGCGGCTTCCACCTGCGCATCCTGAAGATCCCCGTGAGCAGGCTCTCCACGCAGGACAGGCGCATGCGCGAGCTTGCGCCCCGGACCTTCAGCGATCCCGGCCTGGCGCCCCTGCTCGGCGCCTGCTTCGCCGACCTCGATGAAGCCGCCGCGGGCGATAACGGCGCCACTGATGCGACCTCAGTCGCCCAGACCTCCTTGGATCAAGCCTCCTCGGATCAAGCCTCGCTCGTCCAGGCCTTGGCCCATCTGGCCCTGATCGAGCGCGGCATCGTGCGGCCCGGCAGCCGCCGTGGGCAGGCCGCGCTGCGGACCGCCCGGCTCTCACAGGCGCGTCGCCTGATCGCGCGCCATCTGCAAGACCCCGATCTGGCGCCGGCGATGGTGGCCGACCAGCTCGGCGTGTCCGTGCGTCACCTGCACATGCTGTTCGAAACCGCGGCGAAGAGCTTTTCGCAGACCGTGACGGACGAACGCCTGAAACAGAGCCGCCGCCTGATGCGCGAGGCGCCGGACCGGCTGATCGCCGATATCGCGACCTCCTGCGGCTTCGAGAGCCTGGCGACCTATTACCGGGTCTTCAACGCCGCCTACGGAATGGCCCCCGGCGATTTCCGGGCCCGGGGCCCGGAAGGGCGTTAGCCGTCCCTCCGGCAGCTATCGCCCGGTTAACGGTGGAGGCGGAAAAGCCCAGCCGGGCCCGCTATTTGAGCAAAAACATCAGGTTTTTTAGGGTCTTCCCGCGCCCGCTCCATTGACTTTGGCCGATTCCCGCCTATGTTCCGGGGCGACGCGGCTCAGATCGAAGACCGATTCTTGAGCCTTGCGCTTTGTTCGCGTGAGTCAGCACCCCCAGCTTCTTTGAGAGCGCGCCGTTTCGGGGTGGAACGCGACAGCCTTAATTACCCTCGATTCCGAACGGCGGTTTCGACCAGAGGCTCAATGTCCTTTTCAAATCTCGGACTGTCTGAAAAAGTCCTCGCCGCAGTGGCGGCCACCGGTTACACCACCCCCACCCCCATTCAGGAACAGGCGATCCCCCACGTCCTCGCACGCAAGGATGTGCTCGGCATCGCCCAGACCGGCACCGGCAAGACCGCGGCCTTCGTGCTGCCGATGCTCACCATCCTCGAAAAGGGTCGCGCCCGCGCGCGCATGCCGCGCACGCTGATCCTGGAGCCGACCCGCGAGCTCGCGGCGCAGGTGAAGGAAAACTTCGACCGCTACGGCGCCGGCCAGAAGCTCAACGTCGCCCTGCTGATCGGCGGCGTATCCTTCGGCGACCAGGATGCCAAGCTGACGCGCGGCGTCGACGTGCTGATCGCCACCCCCGGCCGCCTGCTCGACCACACCGAGCGCGGCGGCCTGCTGCTCACCGGCGTCGAGCTGCTCGTCATCGACGAAGCCGACCGCATGCTGGACATGGGCTTCATTCCCGACATCGAGC
Source organism: Bradyrhizobium sp. P3_C3 (assembly GCF_056402655.1). NCBI lineage: Bacteria > Pseudomonadati > Pseudomonadota > Alphaproteobacteria > Hyphomicrobiales > Nitrobacteraceae > Bradyrhizobium > Bradyrhizobium sp. P3_C3. The sequence continues at coordinate 62,989 of NZ_JBFUGY010000008.1, forward strand.
GCGTCTGTAAGCTCGTCCCGTTCACGCGGCAGACCCTGTTCTTCACCGCGACCATGCCACCGGAAATCCGGCGCATCACCGAGACCTTCCTGCACAATCCGCAGAAGGTCGAGGTCTCCAAGCCCGCCACCACCGCCGTGACCGTCACGCAGTGTCAGGTCCCGGCCGGGCGCGAGGCGCATGAGAAGCGTGAATTGCTGCGACGCCTGCTGCGCGAGGCCAAGGATCTCCAGAACGCGATCATCTTCTGCAATCGCAAGCGCGAGGTCGCCGTCGTTCACAAATCACTGCAAAAGCATGGTTTCAGCGTCGGCGCCCTGCATGGCGACATGGACCAGTCGGCCCGCACGGCGGCGCTCGAACAGTTCCGCAAGGGCGAACTGCCGCTGCTGGTCGCCTCCGATGTTGCCGCCCGCGGCCTCGACATCCCTGAGGTCAGCCACGTCTTCAATTTCGACGTCCCCCACCACCCCGACGACTATGTTCACCGCGTCGGCCGCACCGGCCGCGCCGGCCGGTCCGGCATGGCGATCTCGCTCGTGACGCCGCTCGACCAGAAGTCGATGGTGGCGATCGAGAAGCTGATCGGCCAGAGCATTCCGCGCGCCGAGGGCGATTTCGAAGTGCCCGCGGACGCAGGCGAGCAGAGCGCACGTTCGCGCGAACCGCGCGGGCGCGACCGTGAACGTTCCCGCGGCGGACGCGGCAAGCCGCAGCGTGGCCGCGATCGTGAGCGCAGCCACGAGCCCCGCGAACCGCGCGGCGAGGCGAGGCCTTCCGCAGAGACACAGCCCGCTCCTGAAGCGAGACCTGCACGTGAGCCGAGGCCCGCACGGGAGGCGAGGCCTCCGCGTGAAGCGAAGCAATCATCCGAGCCGCGCGGTGGATCGCGCCAGCAAGCCAATCCATCGCATGTGCCGTCGATCGGCCGCCCCGAGCCGCGCCGCCAGCGCGAGGCCGATACCGAGCCCGGCGATCACTCGCACCTTCCGGCGTTTCTGCTCCGGCCAGTGCGTTCTCCCGCCGGCGCCTGACGCGCCGGCGCGACTCAGGTTCGGTTGAGCAGAGCCGCTTCACACTTATTCTGATGCATTCGCGAACGTCTGTTTACAGAGCGTTCACGATCGTCCGTTAGCCTGCGAACATAATTTAAGTATTGCTGCGGTCGATGGCGCACCGACCGCTGTGGGGTATGTTCAGTGGTCAAGGTGCTCGACGAACACGAACGCACGATGGCGTTCGCCGAAGTGGCTCTCGGTCAGATCCGCTCGCTTCGACAGACTGCAATTCCCCGCAATTACGAGATCTGGTACGTCTACGCCACCGGCTATAACGCGCCGCTCAACAAGATCATCAACGAGACGCTGGCGCGCCACGGCAAGCTGACCGAAGGCGATCTCGAGCAGATCTACGAGACCTATCTTTCCCACATCAAGACCACCGACCGCATCGACAAGGTCGGCGCACGCGTCATCGGCGAGATCGACGACGTGATGACGGTGCTGAGCGAAGCGCTCGGGATGACCGGCTCCTACGATGCCAGCCTGTCGGGCGCGACCGAGCAACTGTCGTCGGCCAAGAGCCGCGACCAGATCAGGTCGATCGTCGAGACGCTGCTGCGTTCGACCAGCGAGATGCGTGAGACCAACAAGGCGCTGGAAGACCGGCTGACCCTGTCCAAGAACGAGATCAGCAATCTCCAGCAGAGCCTGGAGGCGATCCGCGCCGAGAGCCTGACCGATCCGCTGACGGGGTTGGGCAATCGCAAATATTTCGATCGCATGATCGGCATGGCCGTGCAGAGCGCGCTCGCCTCGGGCGAGCCGCTGTCGCTGCTGCTGTTCGACATCGATCATTTCAAATCGTTCAACGATTCCTACGGCCATCTCACCGGCGACCAAGTGTTGCGGCTGGTCGGCCTGTCCATGAAGCAGACCATCAAGGGACAGGACATCACCGCGCGCTATGGCGGCGAGGAATTCGCGGTCCTGCTGCCCAACACCGCGCTGCGCCAGGCCCTCACCGTTGCAGATCACATCCGCCGCGCCGTGATGGCGAAGGAATTGAAGAAGAAATCGACCGGCGAGATCCTCGGCCGCGTCACCATCTCCGTCGGCGTCTCCATGCTCAAGCAGGGCGACGACCCCGACGCGTTGATCGAGCGTGCGGATGCCTGCCTCTATGCCGCCAAGCGCAACGGGCGCAACCGCGTGATCTGCGAGGCCGATCCGGAATTCGCGATCGAGTCGCACAGCCGGGTGGCCTGACGCCGAAGCAGCGCGCCGAAGAGACSGCCGGCGCTTGACATTCCAACCCGCCGAACGACATCTTCCCCGCCGCCCGACTGCGAGCGTCGAGAGGACTTGTCGTCTTGCCCAATCCCCATGACTTTCACACACCGCAGCCGTCGTACACCAGGGATGAACTGCTGAGATCGAGCGACGGCGGCTATTTCGGCCCGGGCAACGCGCAATTGCCGGCCCCGCCGATGCTCATGATGGATCGCATCACCGAGATCAGCCTGGACGGCGGCGAGTTCGGCAAGGGCCACATCGTCGGCGAGCTCGATATTTTGCCCGGCCATTGGTTCTTCGATTGCCACTATCGCGGTGACGCGATGATGCCGGGAAGTCTCGGCCTGGATGCGATGTGGCAGATGATCGGCTACTGGCTCGGCTGGTCGGGCTCACCAGGCAAGGGCCGCGCCATTGGCGTCGGCGAGGTCGAAGCTACGGGATTGGTCACACCGGAGACGCGACGCGTGCGCTACGAGGTCGCCATGCGCATGGTCCGCCGCGGCAAGCTGGTGCTCGGAATTGCCGACGGTCGTGTGCTTGCCGACGGCGTCGGTGTCTTCATGGCCAAGGACATGAGGGTCGGACTGACCAAGGCCGTAGATTGATCCTCAGGTCCCGTAGGGTGGGCAAAGGCGCGCAGCGTCGTGCCCACCATCTCGGCATAACTATCTCGAACGGTGGGCACGCTTCGCTTTGCCCACCCTACGCACCGCCTTCTTGGCCACTTTCTTGGCTAGCTGCTTCTTCGCCACCGCCTTCTTCCCCTTCGGCCGCTTCTTCACCTTGGCGCGCTGGGCGGCGGCAAGCGCTGCCCTTGCCCATTGCGCRAGCTCCTCGGAATCGTCGAACAGGCGCGCCGGCAATTCCCAATAGGAATTCACCAGCACAGTTTTGGCGCGGGTCGAATACTGAAACGGCTTCGAGCCTTCCGCTTCAAAGTCCGGGATGGTGACCTCGTCGGCGCGGAAGAACAGGCCCGCGCGCAAGGCGAGCGCGAAGTTGATGCCGTCGGCGGAGACGCCGTAGCCGGAGAACATTTTTCGGATGGTGACGGGGCCGAAATCGGCGAACAGGTCGATCAGGAATTCGCGGTCCATGGCCAAGCTGTCTCCCCACGGTCGTCCCCGCGAACGCGGGACCCATAACCACAGGGAGGAGTTTAGCGAAGACTACCAGCCAGGAAAGCTTGGTACTGATACCGAGCGTCATCGCCAGATCACGCGGTATGGGTCCCCGCGTTCGCGGGAACGACAGCGACTTACCCGTCGATCTTCGCGGGCCGCAGCTCGACCGACTCGCCGCAGCCGCAGGCGGAGACCTGGTTGGGGTTGTTGAAGACGAACTGGGCCTGCATCTTGTCGGCCTTGTAGTCCATCTCGGTGCCGAGCAGGAACAGCACGGCCTTGGGATCGACCAGGATCTTGACGCCCTTGTCCTCGACGACCTCGTCGGTCGGGCGGACATCATGGGCGTATTCGACCGTGTAGGACTGGCCGGCACAGCCGCCGTTCTTCACGCCGACGCGCAGGCCCACGATCTCGGAATCGGCGCGGCTCGTTAGCTCGCTGATGCGCTGGGCGGCGGCATCGGTCAGCCGCATCACCTGCGGACGCGGGCGCCGCGGTTTCGGAGTGGATGCTGGTGTTGGGCCGGACGATATCTGTGTCATGTCAGTGATGTGGTCCGTTGCTGAGCGAATTCAATGCCAGAGTTACGCGTCACCACATATTGAGGACGAGACGGGCCTCGTCGCTCATGCGTTCCGGCGTCCATGCCGGCTCCCAGATCACCTTGACGTCGACCACGCCGACGCCGGGGACGCTGGCGACCGCGTTCTCGACCATGGTCGGTAGCTCGCCGGCGGCCGGGCAGTTCGGCGTCGTCAGCGTCATCTGGACGTCGACGGAACGGTCGTCCTTGATCTCGACCTTGTAGATCAGGCCGAGCTCATAGATGTCGGCCGGGATTTCCGGGTCGAACACGGTTTTGAGGCCAGCGATGATCTCGGTGGTGAGACGCTCGGTCTCCTCCGGCGGCAACGCCGAATGGGTCTCCATCGGATTGGCTTTGATTTCGGCCGTGTCACTCATGAGAACAAATCCCGCGCCTTCAAAAGCGCCTGAGCCAGATGATCGACTTCTTCCCGCGTATTATACATGCCGAACGACGCCCGGCATGTGGCCGTCACGTTGAACCGCTCTAAAAGCGGCATCACGCAATGGGTGCCGGCGCGCACCGCGATGCCCTGGCGGTCGATCACGGTGGCGACGTCGTGGGCGTGTGCGCCCTTGAGCTCGAAGGAGATCACCGGGCCCTTGCCCCGGGCGGTGCCGATCAGCCGCAGCGAATTGATCTCGCGCAGCCGGTCCTGGGCATAGGTGGTGAGATCGTGCTCGTGGGCGGCGATGCGCTCCTTGCCGATCGAATTGACGTAGTCGATGGCCGCGCCAAGGCCCACGGCCTCGACGATCGCGGGCGTGCCGGCCTCGAACTTGTGCGGGGGATCGCCATAGGTGACGATGTCGCGCGAGACCTCGCGGATCATCTCGCCGCCGCCGTTATAGGGACGCATCGCGACGAGGTGGTCGTACTTGGCCCAGAGGATGCCGATGCCGGTCGGCCCGTAGACCTTGTGGCCGGTAAAGACGTAGAAATCGCAGCCGAGATCCTGGACGTCGACAGGCAGATGCACCGCCCCCTGGCTGCCGTCGACCAGCACGGGAATGCCGCGCGCATGCGCGATCTTCACAACGTCCTTGATCGGGACAATGGTGCCGAGCGCGTTCGACATCTGCGTGATCGCGACCAGCTTGGTCTTCGCGGTCAGCAGCTTCTCGAACTCGTCGATGAGGAAGTTACCCTCGTCGTCGACCGGCGCCCACTTGATCACGGCGCCATGGCGTTCCCTGAGGAAATGCCACGGCACGATGTTGGAGTGGTGCTCCATGATCGAGATGACGATCTCGTCGCCCTCTTTGATGTTCGGTTCGCCCCAGGACGACGCGACGAGGTTGATCGCCTCCGTCGCGTTGCGGGTGAAGATGACCTCTTCGGTCCGCGGCGCGTTGATGAACTGCGCAACCTTGCTGCGACCGCCCTCATAGGCCTCGGTGGCGGCATTGGCGAGGTAATGCAGGCCGCGATGCACGTTGGCGTATTCGGACGTATAGGCCTGCGTCATGCGGTCGAGCACGGCGCTCGGCTTCTGCGCCGAGGCGGCGTTGTCGAGATAGACCAGCGGCTTGCCGTAGACCTGCATGGCGAGCGCCGGAAAATCCTGGCGCACGCGTGCGACGTCGTAGGCACCGTTCTTGACTGCGGGATGCGTGCTCATTGGCGCCGCTCCAGCCAGCGCTCGGCGATGCCGATCACGTGCTCGCGCAAACCGTCATCGGCGATCTGCTCGATCGCCTCCCCCACGAAAGCCTGGATCAGCAGCGCCTGGGCCTGCTTCTCCGGCAGACCACGCGCCTTCAGATAGAACAGCAGGCTGTCGTCGAGCGCGCCGGCAGTGGCGCCGTGGCCGCAGGAGACGTCATCGGCGAAGATCTCGAGCTCCGGCTTGTTGTCGGCCTCGGCTTCGTCCGAGAGCAGCAGCGCGCGGGTCATCATCTTGCCATCGGTCTTCTGCGCATCGGGACGGACGATGATGCGGCCCTGGAACACCGAATGGGCGCGATCGTCGATCACCGCGCGGAAGACCTCGCGGCTGACGCAGTTCGGCACGGCATGATCGACCACCAGCGTGGTGTCGCCGTGCTCGGTCTTCTGCAGCAGGTTCACGCCGTTGACGGAGAGGTCGCTGCCCTCGCCCGCCATCGTGATGAAGCCCTGCAGGCGGCTGACGGCAGCGCCAGTCGTCATGTTGAAGAAATTGAGCTTCGTGTTCGCCCCGACGGTCACGAACTGCGAGGTGACGTTCACCGCGTCGGGCGCATCGTCCAACAGGCGGATATGCGCGACGTCGGCATTGTCGCCGACCGAGAGGATGACGGCGTCGTTGACCTGGTAGGCCTTGGCACCGGCCGCCACAAAGCTCTCGATGATGGTGGCGCGAGCGCCGTTCCCGACCGCGATCCGCGAACGGCTGAAAGCCGACGCGGACGAAGCGGTCGCGATGTGGATGATCTGGATCGGCGCGGACAGCTGCGCACCGTCGGCGATCGACAACACGACGCCGTCGGTTGCCAGCGCCGCATTCAGCGCGATCACGGCATCGGTGGCCGCGGTCTTCAGGAGACCTGCGTCCTTCTCCAGCGCTTCCCGCAGCGTCTTGAGGCCCGCCTCAGAGGCAAGCGCCTTGACGTCGGAGAGATCGGCCGCGAACACGCCGTCGACCAGCACCAGCTTGCGAGCACCGGCGATCGCGTGCACCTTGACGGCGTCCGCGGCGCGCTTCAACGCGGCCGCATCGGGGCTAGTCGCAAGCGGCAGCACCTCGCCGACCAGCGCACGCAGGTCGGTGTATTTCCATTCCTCGATCCGGCGATGCGGCAGGCCGAGACGCTCATAGGTCTCGAACGCCTCGCGGCGTACCGCGATCACAGAAGGCGAACCCGGCAGGCGGCCTTCGGCGCTGGCGAAGAGATCGCTCACCGCACGGCCGTTTCCGGTCTTTGCCACAGCAACGTTCATCCTAAAATTCCTTACGCGGCATCCTCGAACTGGGCGTAGCCGGACGCTTCCAGCTCCAGCGCCAAGTCCTTGCCGCCGCTCTTCACGACACGGCCCTTCGACATCACGTGCACGACGTCGGGCACGATGTAGTTCAGCAGCCGCTGATAATGGGTGATGACGACCATCGCGCGCTTGGGCGAGCGCAGCGCGTTGACGCCGTCGGCCGCAATGCGCAGCGCGTCGATGTCGAGGCCCGAATCCATCTCGTCGAGGATGCACAGGCTCGGTTCGAATAGCGCCATCTGCAGCACCTCGTTGCGCTTCTTCTCGCCGCCGGAGAAGCCGACATTGACGCCGCGCTTGAGCATGTCCTGCGGAATGTTCAGCGACTTCGAGACCTCGCGGACCTTCCTCAGGAAGTCCGGGGTCGAATATTCGCTCTCGCCGCGCGCCTTGCGCTGCGCGTTCAGTGCGGTGCGCAGGAAGGTCATGGTGGCGACGCCGGGAATCTCGACCGGATACTGGAACGCCAGGAACACGCCCTTCGCGGCGCGCTCGTTGGGGTCCATCTCCAGCAGGTCCTCGCCCTTGAACAGGATCTGGCCGTCGGTGACCTCATAGCCGGGCTTGCCGGCGATGACGTGGGAGAGCGTCGATTTGCCGGAGCCGTTCGGCCCCATGATTGCGTGAACCTCGCCCTCGTTCACAGTCAGCGTCAGCCCGTGGAGGATCTCACGCTCCTCGACACGAACCTTCAAATCCTTCACTTCAAGCAAAGCCATCTTGGTGTCCAGTCCATTCAAATGATGTATGGAGCGCCGTAGCGCACCGCGAGGGTCGGCGATTAGCCGACCGACCCTTCAAGCGAGATCGAGATCAGCTTCTGCGCTTCCACCGCGAATTCCATCGGCAGCTGCTGAAGCACGTCCTTGACGAAACCGTTGACGACGAGGCCGACGGCTTCTTCCTGGGTGAGGCCGCGCTGGATGCAATAGAACAGCACGTCCTCGGAGATCTTCGAGGTCGTCGCCTCGTGCTCGAACGTCGCCGAGGAGTTTTTGGCCTCGATATACGGCACGGTGTGCGCGCCGCATTTGTCACCGATCAACAGGGAATCGCACGCCGTGAAGTTGCGCGCGCCGGTCGCTTTCCGGTGCGCGGTGACGAGCCCGCGATAGGTGTTCTGCGACTTGCCGGCGGCGATGCCCTTCGAGATGATCCGGCTCGACGTGTTCTTGCCGAGGTGGATCATCTTGGTGCCCGAATCGACCTGCTGGAAACCGTTCGAGATCGCGATCGAGTAGAACTCACCGCTGGAATTGTCGCCACGCAGGATGCAGCTCGGGTACTTCCAGGTAATGGCGGAGCCGGTCTCGACCTGGGTCCAGGAGATCTTGGACCGGTCGCCGCGACAGTCGCCACGCTTGGTGACGAAATTGTAGATGCCGCCCTTGCCTTCGGAATTGCCCGGGTACCAGTTCTGCACCGTCGAATATTTGATCTCGGCGTCGTCATGCGCGACGAGCTCGACCACGGCGGCGTGCAGCTGGTTCTCGTCGCGCTGCGGCGCGGTGCAGCCTTCGAGATAGGAGACGTAGGAGCCCTTGTCGGCGATGATCAGCGTGCGCTCGAACTGGCCGGTGTTGCGCTCGTTGATGCGGAAATAGGTCGACAGCTCCATCGGGCAGCGCACGCCCGGCGGCACATAGACGAACGAGCCGTCGGAAAACACCGCCGAGTTCAGCGTCGCGTAGAAATTGTCCGAGGTCGGAACCACCGATCCCAGATATTTCTGCACCAGCTCGGGATGCTCGCGGATCGCCTCCGAGATCGGCATGAAGATCACGCCGGCCTTCTTCAGCTCGGCCTTGAAGGTCGTCGCAACCGAGACCGAATCGAACACCGCGTCGACCGCGATCTTGCGCCGGGCCGGATCCTGATCGCCGGGCTTCGGCTCGACGCCCTCGAGCATCGCGACTTCCCGCAGGGGAATGCCGAGCTTCTCGTAGGTCTTCAGAATTTCGGGGTCGATCTCGTCGAGCGAGGTGACCGTCTTCTTCGGCTTCGGCGCCGCGTAATAATAGAGGTCCTGAAAGTCGATCTTGGGATAGTCGACGCGCGCCCAGGTCGGCTCGGTCATGGTCAGCCAGCGCCGATAGGCCTCGAGCCGCCACTGGAGCATCCAGGCGGGTTCGTTCTTCTTCTCGGAAATGAACTTGACGGTCTCTTCCGACAGTCCCTTGGGGGCCTTGTCGGACTCGATCAGGGTCTCAAACCCATAACGATACTGATCGACGTCGATGCGCTTCACGCGCTCGACCGTCTCTTGCACGGCTGGCATTCTATCCTCCGCTCGCGGTTTCAAGGACCGCGGTGGATCACAAACTTGGACGAGTATTACGATGTTTTTCGGCAGAAAGCACGCGCTTAGAACCGTTCAAGCCGTGTTTCGTCGCTTAGGCTCTAAGTAGGGTATTACCAAGCTTTCGCCAAGCCTCTAACGTCCTGTTGATGTCATCTGGTTCCGTGGACCAGCCCAGACTGAGACGCACCGCTCCCTGGGCAACGGTGGCATCATACCCCATCGCCGACAGCACGTGAGACGGCTGCACTTTGCCTGATGAACAGGCCGAGCCCGATGACACAGCCACGCCTTCGAGATCGAAGCCGATCACAGCGGTTTCGGCCTTCAGGCCGGGGGCCGTGAAAAGGATGGTATTTGGCAACCGCTTAATATCGTCCGCGAAGATCATCGAGCCGGCGATCCCCCGGATACCATTTTCCAAGGAGTCTCTGAGGGTTGCCATCCGCTCCGCATCCTCCGGCAGAGTCTGAAGGGCAGCCCTCACCGCTGCCCCGAAGCCGGCGATGCCAGCGACATTCTCGGTTCCCGCGCGCCGGCTCAACTCCTGTCCGCCACCCCGCAGCACGGGTTCCAGTCCAGTGATCCCCTCCGCCAGGACCAGCGCGCCGACGCCCTTGGGGCCGCCGATCTTGTGCGCGGAAAAGGTCGCAAGGTCTGCGCCCACAGCCTTGATATCGAACGGGATTTTACCCAGCGCCTGGATCGCATCGACGTGCAGGAGCCCTCCCGCCTCGTGGACCATCCCTGCAGCCTCTGCGAGCGGCTGAATTGCGCCGGTCTCGTTGTTCGCAGCCATGATGGAGACCAGCGCCGGCGGGCCGTCGCCGAGCAACGCCTTCAGGCGGTCGAGGTCGATGACGCCGGAGCGTGTGACCGGGATCTGGCTGACCTTGTCCGCTGGGAACCGGCCGCCTGACAGCACCGAGGCGTGCTCGACAGCCGAGACCAACAGGCGTTCGACAGGACCGCCGGACGACCCCCGCAGACCGGGCGACAGCGCCAGCGCATTCGCCTCGGTTCCGGCTGAGGTGAAGACGACGTTCCTCGGCAATGCACCGACGGCCGCCGCGAGCGTGGCACGGGCTTCCTCAACCAGCCGGCGCGCCTCGCGCCCCTCGGCATGAACCGAGGACGGATTGCCGATCAGCTCCCAGGCGGCGAGCATCGCGGTCCGCGCTTCGGCACGCAGCGGCGTGGTCGCATTCCAGTCGAGATAGACGCGGCTCGGCATAAGGTAATATATTACTCCGTCGATCGGGTTGGTGTGCCCGTCCTGGAGCCCGACATGGGCCCCCGTGGAGCACTTGGCAACTCGATTCCGAATCCCCGTCGCTCAATGACGCCGCCATGACGCGCTAACATCTTGAGCCCATTGCCGGATGTTCAAGATGCTTGCTTTTTGACCCTCGCCTCATGTTAGAACGCCCGCGTCAGTTCACCGCGCGCCGCTCGCGCACCATCCGAGGGCGCCGCTCCACTCTTCCATTCGCGGTTTGATCGGCACAGCAGTCGATGAAGTCCGCACAATCGGTTGATTGCTGAAGAGCGTCTTCAAGGGATCAATCAAGAGATCATCATGCCTGAAGTCATTTTCACCGGCCCTGCTGGCCGTCTCGAAGGCCGCTATCACCCGGCCAAGCAGAAGAACGCGCCGATCGCGATGATCCTGCATCCGCATCCGCAGTTTCACGGCACGATGAACCATCAGATCGTGTACCAGTGCTACTACGCCTTCGCGCATCGCGGCTTCTCAGTGCTGCGCTTCAACTTCCGCGGCGTCGGCCGCAGCCAGGGCTCGTTCGACCACGGCACCGGCGAATTGTCGGATGCGGCTGCAGCCCTCGACTGGGCGCAGACCATCAATCCCGAAGCACGCGCCTGCTGGGTCGCCGGCTTCTCGTTCGGCGCCTGGATCGGCATGCAGCTTTTGATGCGCCGTCCCGAGGTCGAGGGTTTCATCTCGATCGCGCCGCCGGCCAACCTCTACGACTTCTCGTTCCTGGCGCCCTGCCCGTCGTCGGGTCTGATCGTGCATGGCGAGAAGGATGCGGTGGTGCCGCCCAAGGACGTCAACACGCTGGTCGAGAAGCTGAAGACGCAGAAGGGCATCGTGATCGACCAGCAGGTCATCCCCGGCGCCAACCACTTCTTCGACGCCAAGCTCGAGCCGCTGATGGAAACCATCACGGCCTATCTCGACATGCGCCTCGCCAACGTGCGCTAAGGCCTCAAATGGGCTCCTTCGTCGCCTTGCTGCGTGCCGTCAATGTCGGCGGCACCGGCAAGCTGCCGATGAGCGAGCTCAAGGCCATGTGCGAGGAGCTCGGCTTCGCCGCCGTGCGCACCTATATTGCGAGCGGCAACGTCGTCTTCACGGGCCGCAAGTCGGAAGCTGCAATCAAGACCGCCCTCGAAAAGCGCCTGCACGCCTACGCCGGCGCGCCGGTCGGGGTGCTCGTGCGTAGCGCCGCCGAGATGGCGCAAGTCTCGGCCGACAATCCTTTTCCAAAGGCAGCGCCCAATCGCACCGTCGCGATCTTCCTCGACAGGGCGCCACCTGAAGACGCGCTTGCCAGCATCCGCGGCCAGAACAACGAAGAGCTCCGCCTCGGCCGCCGCGAGATTTACGTGCACTATGGCGACGGCATGGGGACATCGAAGCTCGTCATCCCCGCCGCCAAGACCGGCACCGCGCGCAACATGAATACCGTCGCAACGCTCGCGAAGATGGCCGCGGAGATCTAGGCCAGCTTGAGCGCGGCGATCCCCATCAGCACGAGCGCGATGCCGGCAAGCTTCATCGCACTCAAGGTCTCGCCGAACAGCACGACGCCCAGCAGGAAGGTGCCGGCCGCGCCGATGCCCGTCCACACCGAATAGGCGACGCCGACCTCCAGCACCTGCAAAGCGCGTCCGAGCAGGAAGACGAAGGCGGCGAGCAGCACGAGCGAGGCGATGCTCCAGCCTGCCCGCGTGTAGCCTTCCGCATATTTCATCGAGATCGCCCAGCCGACATCGAGCGCACCGGCGATCACCAGCATCAGCCAGGCCATGGATTGCGACATCGGCGTGCGCTCAGGCCGCAAGCTTCAGCAGATGCGCATCGTGGCGCACCAGGAAGGCACGCAGCAATTGCGGATAGTCCGCGCCAACCGCGGTGCGCACGCTCGGACGTCTCGCAAGCTCCGCTCGCCACGCGCGGACCTTCGGCAGATCGCTGAAGATGCCGTGCTCGGTCAATTCGTCGAACAGGTCGAAATAGCGGAAGATCGGGGCGAAGACCGCATCCACGAGGCTGAACGCATCACCTGTGAAGTAAGGCCCTGCACCTAGCGCCGCCTCCACGCGCGCGAATTTCGCCGCAACCGCCTGGCGCTTGCTTTCGAACGTCGCCGGATCGGTCGTGGTCTCCAGACCCCAGAGGTCACCGAGGATCGCCGAGCCGAACTCCATCCAGGCGCGATGTTCGGCGCGCTTCAACGGATCCGCCGGGTGCAGCTTGAGGCCCGCCTGCGTCTCCTCGATGTATTCGCAGATCACGTTGCTCTCGAACAGCGCGACCTCGCCCTTCTCCGTCGTCACCACCAGGACCGGCACCTTGCCGAGCGGCGAGAGTTTCAGAAACCAGTCGGGCTTGTTGGCGAGATCGATGTCGATCCGCTCGAACGGCACGCCCTTCTCGTTGAGCGCGATCACCGCGCGCTGCACATACGGGCAAAGCTTGTGGCTGATGAGTTTCAGTGAAGCGGTCATGGCAATGATCCCGGCGGTTTGATGCAACTGCATCCAATATAGATGCAATTGCATTCACTCGTCAAGATCGATGCATTTGCATCAACCGTCCCGGATCTTAAGGCCCGGACCTCAGGGCCGCGCCATTACGCCGCCCGTCATCGGCATCGGCACGCCCGTGGTGGCGGGGTAGGACAGCGGCAGCCCCTTGAGGCCGCGGGCGGCAAGGAAGCCAAAGGCCTGCGCCTCGATGGCGTCGGAGGCCCAGCCGAGCGTCTCGGCGGCTTCGACGGTGGCCGAGCCCACCCGCTCCCGCAGCATCCGCAGCATGGTGAGGTTGCGGGCGCCGCCGCCGCAGACGATCCAGCTCCGCGGCCGGCGCGGCAGGAGCGAGATGATCCGGGCGATCGCGGCCGCGGTGAAGGCGGTCAGGGTCGCGGCGCCGTCGGCCGGCGGGACGTCGCCGAGCTTCAGCGCGGCAAAGTCGTTGCGGTCGAGCGATTTCGGCGGCAGAGCCGCGAAGAACGGCAGTTCCAGTGCCCGCGCGATCCAGGCTTCGTCCGCCTTGCCGAGCGCTGCGAACTTTCCTTCCGCATCGAAGGACTGGTTCATGGTGCGGTACATGAAATCGTCGAGCAGCGCGTTGCCCGGTCCGGTGTCGCAGGCGATCAGCGTGTCGTTGCCGTCGATATAGGTGATGTTGGAGACGCCGCCGATATTGACGACGACGATCGGCCCTTCGCGCTCCAGCGAATGGACGAGCGCCCGGTGGTAGACCGGCACGAACGGCGCGCCCTGCCCGCCGGCCTCGACGTCGGCGGCGCGGAAGTCGTGCATCACGGGGATATGGATCGCCCTGGCCAGCGCCGGCGCATCGCCGATCTGGACCGTCAGCCGCTTCTCGGGGCGATGCAGCACCGTCTGGCCGTGGAAGCCGACGATGTCGACGTCCTCCGGCTTCATCCGGTTCTGGGCGATGAAGGCGGCCACGGCCTCGGCATGGGCCAGCGTCACCGCGCGCTCGGCCTCGGCCAGAACGCCCGGGCGGGCGTCGCGTCGCGGCAGGTGCACGGCCTCGCTCAGCGCCTGGCGCAGCAGATTGCGCTCCGCCGGGCTGTAGGCCCGGTAACCGGACGGCCCGAACGCCTTCACTTGCTTTCCGTCGGTTTCGATCAGCGCGACGTCCACCCCGTCCAGCGAGGTGCCGCTCATCAAACCGAGTGCCGTCAACATCATGGATCAGCGTCCTCAAGAGACCCCCTCCGGCATGCCGATCTTGTGCCAGAGGGACACATCTTATAATGCCACAGGCAAAGTGGCGGGTGGCAATCAAGTTCCCACGGGAGACCCTTAAATTGCACCCGAAACAGTAAACCAAGAATTGTCAGGCTCGCCGACAGATGACTGCATTTAAATCGGATTTCCTCAACACCCTGCAGGAACGTGGTTTCATCCATCAGTGCTCCGATTTCGAGGGGCTGGACGCGCTCGCCGCCAAGGGCGAAGCGACCACCTATGTCGGCTACGATTGCACCGCCCGCTCGCTGCACATCGGCAACTACCTGACCATGATGATGCTGCACTGGCTCCAGCAGTCCGGCAACAAGCCGATCACGCTGATGGGCGGCGGCACCACCATGGTCGGCGATCCCTCCGGCAAGGACGAGACCCGTGCCATGCGCACCGTCGCCGAGATCGAGGCGAACAAGGAATCGATCCGCGGCGTGTTCGCAAAGGTGCTGCGCTACGGCGACGGCAAGAGCGACGCAATCATGCTCGACAATGCGGAGTGGCTGACAAAACTCAACTGGATCGAGATGCTGCGTGACGTCGGCCGGCATTTCTCGGTCAACCGCATGCTGACCATGGACTCCGTGCGGCTGCGCCTCGAGCGCGAGCAGGAGATGAGCTTCATCGAGTTCAACTACATGGTCTGTCAGGCCTACGACTTCGTCGAACTCGCCAAGCGCACCGGTTGCAAATTGCAGATGGGCGGCTCGGACCAGTGGGGCAACATCATCATGGGCGTCGATCTCGGCCGCCGCATGGGCACCCACCAGCTGTTCGCGCTGACGACGCCGCTGCTGACGACCGCATCCGGTGCCAAGATGGGCAAGACCGCGCAGGGCGCGGTGTGGCTGAACGCCGACCAGTTCTCGCCGTATGACTTCTGGCAATACTGGCGCAACACCGAGGACGCCGACGTCGGCAAATTCCTGAAGCTGTTCACGACGCTGCCGATGAGCGAGATCAGGAAGCTCGAGGCGCTCGGCGGCTCCGAGATCAACGAGGCCAAGAAGGTGCTTGCGACCGAGGCGACCGCGCTCTTGCACGGCCGCGACGCGGCAAACCAAGCGGCTGAAACCGCGCGCCGCACCTTCGAGGAAGGCGCGCTGGCCGAAAGCCTGCCGACGGTGGAAATTCCGCGCGGCGAGCTGGACGCCGGCCTCGGCGTGCTCAACGCCTTCGTCAAGGCAGGCCTGGTTGCCTCCAATGGCGAGGCACGGCGCCAAATCAAGGGCGGCGGTCTGCGCGTCAACGACGAGTCCGTCAGCGACGAGAAGATGGCGCTGTCGGCGGCCAATCTGACGCCTGAGGGCGTGATCAAGCTGTCCTTCGGCAAGAAGAAGCACGTCCTGATCCGGCCTGCATAGGCGTATGAGGTTTTGATGCTTGTCAGGGCGCGCCGAAGCGCGCTCCCTGACCGGCAATGGATCAGAACACGCCCAGGGAAGCTTCGAGGGAACAAGACGAACGCACGCAGCGAGATGCGGTGCGCACCGCACTCATCGTGCTCGGTCTGTGCTTCACGCTCGCCGTCCTCGGCCGCGGCCTCAGCGAGAGCTTCACTGTCTTCCTCAAGCCGATCTCCGAAAACTTTGGCTGGGACCGTGCGCAGGTCGTCTCGATCTACTCACTGACCTGGCTGATCAGCGGTCTGACCGCGCCATTGGTCGGGCGCCTGTTCGACCATTCCGGACCGCGCATCGTCTACGCACTCGGGCTTTTCCTGCTCGGCTCGGCGTTCCTGATCGCGGCGCACGCGCAGGCGCTCTGGCAATTTCAGCTCTCGATCGGCCTCTGCGTCGGCATTGGCGTCGCCTTCATCGGCATTGTGCCGAACTCGATCCTACTCGGCCGCTGGTTCGGGCCACGGCTGCCGACCGCGATGGCGGTGGTCTATTCGGCGATGGGTGGCGGCGTGCTGGCGCTGCTCCCGACCTCGCAGCTTTTGATCGATCATCTCGGCTGGCGCGAAGCCTATCAAGTCTACGGCTTCGCCGCGCTCGGCCTGCTCGTGCCGCTGCTGCTTCTGCCCTGGCGCATGTTCGCGGTCGGCTCGCCGCATGTCAGCAAGAAGACCGATCCCGGTTTCATCGACAACGGCTGGACGCTTGCGAGCGCGATGCGCCACCACGCTTTCTGGGCGCTGTTCTCGACCTTCTTCTTCACCGCGGTCGGCATGTATTCGATCGCCGCGCAGATCGTGGCCTACCTCATCGACGCCGGCTTTCCGCCGCTCCAGGCCGCGACCGCCTGGGGTTTTTCGGGCGTGGTGCTGGTGTTCGGCATGCTCGGCGTGTCCGCGCTCGACGGGCTGATCGGGCGCCGGCCCTCGGTGCTGCTCAGCTACGCGATCTCGATCATCGGCATCGTCCTGCTCTGGCTCTTGCAGTATTATCCGAACATCATCCTGCTCACCGGCTTCGTCGTCTGCTTCGGCAGCATGATGGGTTCGCGCGGCCCGCTGATCACAGCGACCGCCATGAAGATTTTTCGCGGCAAGCGCGTCGGCACGATCTTCGGCACCATCTCGATCGGCAGCGGATTGGGCTCGGCGTTCGGCTCATGGAGCGGCGGCCTCATCCACGACTTCACGCACGGCTACAATCTCCTGCTCGTCTTCGCACTTGCGAGCGTGATCCTCGGAATGATTCCATTTCTGATTGTCCCCGCCTTGCGGGAGTAGGTCTCCCCGACGTAACCTGCATCCCTCCGCGTCACCGGGAAATTACGGGCGACACACGCTGCGCCGCGTGCGAAACCGTCGGGCGCAACCGGAGTTAAGGGACGACCTGCGATATTTTGTCCACATGACAAAAATGTCAGCACCGAATTGACCCCGGGTGGCTTGCGAGGCCGAACTGAATACGGTCCAAGTCGCCCATTGGATGGAGGGCACAAACCAATGAACTTTTCCTATCTCACTCGCTTTGAACCGGTTCTCCTGAGCCTGTTCCGCTTCATCACCGGCCTGCTGCTGTTTCAATTCGGCGTAGCCAAGCTTTTCAAGTTTCCGCCTTTGCCGATGTTCGCGAAAGTCGAACTGATGTCGCTTTACGGCGCGGCCGGCACGCTTGAACTGGTGCTTGGCGCGCTGTTGATCCTCGGCCTGTTCACCCGCCTCGCCGCTTTCATCCTCTCCGGTGAAATGGCCTTCGCCTACTTCATGGGGCATATGCTCAAGGGCGAGACGCCGGTGCTCCTGCCGCTGCTCAACAACGGCACGCTTGCCATCCTGTTCTGCTTCGCCTGCCTCTATCTCTCGGCGGCCGGCGGTGGCCCGATCAGCGTCGATGCGGCGCTGGGCAACGAACGCGCCTCGACCGGCGGCGCATTTGCGCGACGCTGACGCGCGCAACTAGCGCTCAAGTCACGGCTGGCACCGGCAGCTTTGCCGGTGTCATCTACCGCGAGCCCAGCACGTTCCAGATCAGGACGAGGGCCGCGACGAGCAGCGCGGACATGATGAGGCGGTGAACGAATCGGTTCATTGCCGCTCCCGCCAGGCTCGATGACCACCGAAGTCCAGGATCGATCTTCTCCAGCATACGCGCTGACGTTCGCCGACGCATGTCGCTTTGCCTGCACGGTTGCGCATCAGGCTGCGAACGGTCACGCGCGCGGCCGGCGGCCGCATGCCTATGTTCATGATTGGTAAGAACTTCATGCTACCGATGCGAGCAATAACAACCATTTCGTAGAGGCTGCGATGAAGCTGCTGAGCCATCTGAAGATCCGCACCAAGCTTACCAGCATGGTCTGTCTTGCGGCTCTCACAGTCACGGCCATCATCGCGGTATCGGCCTTCCTCAGCAAGAGCCGCATGATGGAGGACCGGGTCCAGCAGATGAAGACCGCGGTCGACATGCTCTACAATCTCGCCCAGTCGGTCCAGGACGACGTCACCGCCGGCAAGCTGACGCAGGCCGAGGCCAAGGCCCAGTTCCACATGCGCGGACGGCGCATGACCTTCAACGGCAACCAGGGCTATCCGGTCGTCTACAACGCCGACACGTCCCTCCTCGTCAACGGCGCCAACCAGCAGCTCGAAGGCAAGATCACCGGCGCGATCGACGCCAACGGCGTCCTCATTGCCGACGCGATCCTCAAGGCCGGCGAACAGAATGGCGGCGGCGTGGCCTCCTATCTCTATCCCCGCCCCGGCCAGACCGAAGCGGTGCGCAAGACCGTGTTCGCGCGCAAGTTCGCCCCCTGGAACGCGACGATCAGCTATGGCCTCTATGTCGACGACATCGACGCCGATGTGCGCGCGCTGACGCTCGAGCTTGCCGCGGTCGGCTTCGGCCTGATGCTGCTGATGGCGACGTTGTCCTGGCTGATCGCCCGCGACGTGCTCGGCGCGCTCGATCGCCAGAAGACCCGCATGCAGGAGATTGCCGACGGTGCCATCGACAAGCCGGTCGAGGAGACCGGCCGCGGTGACGAGATCGGCCGCATGGCCGAGACCCTCGAAATGCTCAGGCAGACCGCTTTGACGGCGCGCACGCTGGAGTCCGAACAGGTCGCCGCCAAGAGCCGCAATGAGCAGGAGAAACGCGACGCCCTGATCTCGCTCGCCGACCGCTTCGATGCCTCGGTCGGCCAGCTCGTCGGCCTGATGGCCTCCGGCTCGGGCGAGCTCGAGACCACCGCCAAGTCGATGTCGTCCACGGCCGAGGGCACCAACCGCCGCGCCGCCGTGGTCGGCTCGGCCGCCACCGAAGCCAGCCAGCGCGTCCAGACAGTCGCGGCTGCCGCCGAAGAGCTCTCCTCCTCCATCACCGAGATCAGCCGCCAGGTCGCGCAATCCGCCGAAGTGACCGGCCGCGCCGTGGACAGCGCACGCCGCACCGATACCATCGTCCGCGCGCTCTCGGACGGCGCCCAGCAGATCGAGCACGTCGCCGAGCTGATCTCCAGCATCGCGGCGCAGACCAATCTGCTCGCGCTCAACGCCACCATCGAGGCCGCGCGCGCCGGTGAAGCCGGCCGCGGCTTTGCCGTCGTCGCCTCCGAGGTGAAGTCGCTCGCCAGCCAGACCGCCGAAGCCACCCGCGAGATCGGCGACAAGATCGCCCAGATCCAGGGTGCGACCAAGGAGGCCGTGGACGCCATCGGCGGCATCACCGCCACCATCGAGGAAGTCAGCCGCATCGCCACCTCGATCGGCGCGGCCATCGAGGAGCAAGGTGCCGCCACCGCCGAGATCGCCCGCAGCGTCTCGCAGACCGCTGAAGCGACCAAGGAAGTCACCACCAATATCGGCGGTGTCAGCACCGCAGCGAACGAGACCGGCAACGCCGCCGGCATGGTGCTCGCTGCGGCCAGCAATCTCTCCAAGCAGGCCGAGCAGCTCTCAGGCGAAGTCGGCACCTTCCTGGCGGGCGTGCGCGCGGCGTAAGCTTCCCGACGCCAATACCTCCACATGCGTCATGGCCGGGCTTGTCCCGGCCATTCACGTTTTGCCGCGCGGCACGAAGGACGTGGATACCCAGGCCTTCGCCGCGCCGAAGCGGCTTCGGCCGCGAAGCCGGGACGAGCACCTGCGAATTTTAGTGGGTTATCGCCGCGCGAGGGTGCAGCCGCTCGAGAGCTGGCGCGTCGATCCGGTCGAGCCGTCGTTCGACTGCGACGGGAATTCCTCGAACGGCGTGTTCTGCTTGCCGGTGTTGAATTCGAAGATCTTGCGGAACACACCCGGCACCATGGCCGAAACCGGATTGACGCGCATCACCGGCGCGGCCGGCGTGCCGACGACCTCGTAGGTCACGCCGATCAGGCCTTCCTTGTCGCCACCGCCCAGGAACAACCCGAGCACCGGAATCTGTCCGAACATGTTGTTCAAGCCGTACATCGGCACGAAGGTGCCGCTCATGCAGACCTGGTTGCCGGGATAGTCGATCGAGCCCTCGATGGTGGCGCCGATCATCGGGCCCTTGACGACGCCATCGCGGATCGTCAGCGCGCCGTTCTGGCGCGTGAACTCGGCGCGCAGCGCGCTGAAGGAGACGCCGTTCCCGGTGCCGTTGGGCGCGCCGGCGGCAACGCGTTCGAGCTGCGCCTCGCCCTTCACCGTGAAGTCGCGGACGTTGATGAGGCCCTCGCGCGTGGTGTTCGGCTCCGACGTCGGCGGCTCCATCGCCACCACCATCTGGCCGCCGCTCGCCTTGGTGTAGGTGTCGGTGAAGCGCAGCAACGCGCCGGCATCGTTGGTCTGGAGGTAGATCACCTCGCGATTGCCCTGGGCGCGGCCGCCGCGCAAATCGGCTGCCACCGGCGTGTCGCGGCCGATCTTGCCGTTCAGCGTGAAGGCTTTGACGGTGCCGTTGCGCCGCGACATCTTGCCGTCGACGCTGCGCATCGCCTCGCCGTTGAAGCCCGCGACGGCACCGAGCTTCACGTCGATGTCGAAATCGACGTTCTTCATCTTGTTCTTGGCGTCATCCTTGGAATTGCCCGAGATCGCCGACTTCAGGAAACCGCGGCCGTCGAACACATCCCCGCGCATCGTGCCCCGCACCACCCCGTCCTGGCCACGCTCCACCTTCAACGAGGCCTTGTCGCCGTCGGACGGAGCGTAGGTCGGGAAGTTCGCGTTCATGAGGTCGCCGTTCGGATCGACTTCAAGCGAGCCCTTGATCGAGGCGCCGCCGCCTTCGACGACGATGTCCTCCAGGCGCGTTGATTGCGCCGTCGGCACCACCTTGAAGCTGGCCTTGGCCGACTTGCCCGGCAGCTTGACCCAGCCGGGCAGGATGTTGTCGAGCTTGACCGAGGTCAGGTCCGCCTCGACACCGAGCTTCGTCGTCTGGTCGGGACCTCCGGCGATCTTGCCCGACAGCTTGATCGGCAGCGATCCGCTCACGGCAGGGCTGAGGTCGAATCCGAGACGCGCGCGGCTCGCATCGTCGAGCGTGGCCTGCAATTTGACGTCAGCGTCGCCCTCGGTCGGCTTGCGATAGTCCAGCGAAGCCGCCTGCCCGTTGATCTTGACGTCGCCCTTGACCTGATAGCCCTGGTTGTTGGCTGATATCTTGAGGTTGTTGGCCTCCAGCTTCTGGTTCATCACCAGCTTGTCGGCGGCAAAGCCGTTGAGGTCGGCGCTGACGGCGTAGCTGGTGTCGCCCTTGGTCAGCGCGCCCTTGACCGGCAAGCCGAGCTGGATGTTCGCCGAGAACGTTCCCTTGCTGGTGTTGGGATCGACGAACGTCGCCGACAGATCGCTGAGCCGATCATTGGAAAGGATTTCGGCGGCGGCCGCCACGGGGCCGTCGGCGCGGAACCTGGTCCGCGATGGCGACGGCTTGGGCGCCATATCCGGCACCTCGAAGACGAAGTCGGAGATCGTGACCTTGCGGCCCGCCGGCGTATCGGCAATGCCCTGCCCGATATTCACGGTCGCGGTGCGCCCGGTCACACGCGCCTTCAAATCGGCATCGTGCACCACCGGCATGCCATCCACGGGGCGGACCGCGACGCCACTCGCGACGATGTTGACCGACAGGCCGTCGTCGGGAATGGGCGGGCCCTTGCGCGGGAGGTTCTTCGTCGGCGAATTGACGCCGATCTCGATGCGCTGGAGCGTGCCACGCTCGATCCGCTCGATCACCCATTCGCGCAACTCGGGAACGACGAGCGTCGGCCACATCCGCTTGAGCGCGGAGGCCGACATCGGCGTTCCCGCAAAGCCCAGCGTCAACCGCGGCTCGCCCGAATAGTCGATGGCACCGGTGCCGGCGACGCCGATCTCGCCATTGCTGATATCGGCTTGCGTCAGCAGCATGCGCTTGTGGTCGGTATCGAAGCGGAAGCCGATCGCGATGCGGTTGAAGACCAGCGGGGGCTCGTTGTCGATGCCGCCCAGCAGGATCGAGCCGCCGCTGAAGCCAAGCTGCCAGTCGTTGGTGGTGCCGTTGGGCGGCTCGAGATGGGCCAGAAGCGTCAGGCGGTTCGCGCCCGAGAGAATCTTGAACGGAGCGACCAATACCCGCCGGTTCGAATCCCACTCGACGTTGATCTCGGCCGAGTCGATCGCCATCGGATAATCTGGCGTGTCGGTGTCGATGATATTGCCCGCGCCGACCGCGATCTTGCCGCGGAAGAAGGTCGGCACGCCGTCGCGGCCGAGCTCGCCCTTGAGCTCGCCGGTCAGCGGCAGGTCGGCGGTGTAGGTGAAGTCCTTCACCCGGAGCGCCAGCAGGATGTTGGCGGTGGAAAGCTTATCGGCGCGGATGTCGACCGAACGCACACCATTCTCGGCAGGGCCGATCGTGGCGCGCAGCGACCACGGGCGCGCGCCCTCCTCGCCTAGGCTGAGCGCGACGCCGCCATGGCTCGGCCGGCGCAGGCTGAGCGTGATGTTCTCAAAGCTCCATTTGCTGCCGCGCTGCTGATCGTCGACGATCAGATTGCCGTTCTTCAGACCGATCTCGTTGAGGTTCTGGCCGTCGAGGCCGGTCATACTCAGACTGTCGAGCCAGTCGAGGCCCTGAAGAATGCCGCTCGGGGCAGCGGCCTGGGGAGCGGCCTGCGATGCGTCCGGGCTTGCAGGTCCGGTGGCGAATGGCGGCGGCGGGACACCGTTGCGCGGGAATGTCGGCGGCAGGCCCGCTTCCTTCTTGGATGCGACGCCGGTTGCCAGCGGCTTGGCGGTGTCGCCGGCGGATACGGTGACGGTGCCGTCGGGCGCGATGCGGATCGCGAGCTCGGCATCGACGAGGTTGAGGCTTTCCGCGCGCAGGTGCCCCATCAGGAGACCTGCCCCCGACAGCTTCACCTCGGCCTTCGGCGCGGTGGCGACGATGGCGTGGTCGTGGTCGCGGACGACGATGTCGCGGATGCGCACGGCGATGCGGATCCGCCCGGCCCGCTCGATCTGGGTGCCGCCGACCTCCACAGTGTTGCCGTGGCCGATATTGTCCTCGATGGCAGCAGCGAGCCAGGGTGTCGCGATGTCGAGATTGATGGGACCCGCACCAAGCCGCCACCACAGCGCGCCGAAGCAGCCGACAAAAATAACGGCGAGGGCCCCGACCACGATGGCCAGCCGCTTCAGCCAGCGATCAGCCGCCAGCCAGCGGCGCATTGACGCAAACCCGTCACCGAAACGATGGAAGCCTGAATTGGAACGCGACAACAGCCGGCGCGCCCGATAGCCCGCCGCTGCTTCCTGATCCGGATCCCAGTCGGCGTCGTCCCATTCCTGCGGCTGCTGTTGACCGCCGCGCCGATCGAAATCCCGATTGTAATCCTGGGGCGACGTATTCCTTGCCATTGCCTCTCGATACAGGCGCCCATCGTAGGATTGAGCACCGCCGGGACCGCAGCCGTCCGCGGGAAGCGAAGCTCCCCGCGCCGGCATTGCCGCCATACCTCGAATGTTCCTGCTGTTCGTCATTTCGCCCCGGGCGCGCGTTCAACGAGCAGTGGGGTGGTGCGTGGAATTCCTTGTAACCATACCCCGGCGTCGCCAGACTTGCCCAGACGAGGGCGATTCCGGCACACCGGACGAGAGCTGCAATACCGCTTTGGTTGACCCGCCGAAAGCGACGAAAGGAAGGCGTATGTCCAAGAAATCCCGAAAGAAATCGTCCAAAACGCCCTCCGGCATCGCATCGGCTAAAAAGAAGACCCCGACCAAGCGGGCAACGACTCAAACAAAGTCCGCAAAAACACAGCGGACGCAGGCGAGCAAATCAACCAGGACCGTAGCAAAAGCAGGATCACATAAGGCCGCATCGAAACAGTTAAATTCCTCCAAATCGGCCTCCGCGCCCGCGAAGGCGAAGCCGGCCCTGACCGAAGGCCAGAAGGCGCCCGCCTTCCGGCTGCCCCGCGACGGCGGCGATGTGGTCTCGCTCGCCGACTATGCCGGTCGGAAGCTCGTCCTGTTCTTCTATCCCCGCGCCGACACGCCCGGCTGCACCCGGGAGGCGATCGATTTCACGCGGCTGGCGGACGCTTTCAGCGCTGCCGGCACGGCCCTGCTCGGCATCTCCGCCGATCCGTTAAGGGCCCAGGAGAAGTTCCGCGACAAGCACAGCCTCGGCATGCCCCTCATCTCGGATGAGAAACACGAGATGCTGGAGGCGTACGGCGCGTGGGGCGAAAAATCCATGTATGGCAAGAGCTTCCTCGGAGTTCTTCGCACCACGATACTGCTTGGTGCCGACAGCAAGGTAGCCAGGGTCTGGCGCAATGTCCGCGTCGACGGCCACGCCGACGAGGTGCTGGAAGCGGCAAGAGGCCTTTAACCAATCCGTTAAATTCGAGCGGTTCCGTTTCCGGAAAATTAACCATGACCGGCCCAGATTGCTGCGGCAATTAGGCCGTACGGACTCATCCGACCGGCGCGGGAGTGCCGATGTCGAAAAGTTCTGCCCAATATTCGCAGTACCCCCAACATCACGCGCACGACCACGGACGGCCCCTCCATCGCCGTCCTGCCGCCGCCGTGGCTGCAGCCGCGATCCCCCTTCCCTCGACCGACGACGCCTACACCATCGTGCACCACGGCAAGCAGGTCCGCCTCGGACCTGTGGTGTTCTGGATCGTGGTCGGCACCGTCGTGCTGCTCGGACTCTGGTCGGCCGCGACCGCGACCTATTTCGCCTTCCGCGACGACGTCCTGACCCGGCTGATCGCGCGCCAGGCCGAGATGCAGTACGCCTACGAGGACCGCATCGCCGAGCTCCGTGCCAAGGTCGACCGCACCACCAGCCGGCAGCTGCTCGACCAGGAACAGTTCGACCAGAAGCTCGACCAGATCATGAAGCGCCAGACGGCGCTGGAGTCCCGGGCCACGGCGCTCGGGGCCATGCCTGACGTGACCGGATCAATCCCCCGCGCGGCCCCGCAGCGCGGCGATTCGAGCCAGGGCGCGACGCAGGGTACGCCGAAGCCGTCGCCGATCAGCGACACCGTGATCTTCGTGGCACCGCCCGATCGCGAAGCGCGGCTTGAGTCGCGCGCGCCGACCGTCGCGGCACCGCCGACCAGCCAATTCGCCAAGAACCAGGGTTTCGACAACGTCCTGGTCCGGCTCACGACCTCGCTTGACCAGGTCGAGCGTCGCCAGATAGCGGCGCTCAGCGCCGTCGAGGAAGGCATGGATTCACGCATGCGCCGGATGCGCGGCGTCGTCAGCGACCTCGGCCTCAATCTCGCCAGCCTCGAAGCAGCCGTGCCGCGCTCCGCGATGGGCGGTCCTTTCGTGCCCGTCAAGCTGACGGCCAATGCCGGGCCGTTCGAGAAGCAGCTCAACCGCATCAATGTCACCCGCGCCGAGATGGATCGGCTCAATCGCACGCTGGCGCTGGTGCCCTACCGCAAGCCCGTCATCGGCGAGGTCGAATTCACCTCCGGTTTTGGCGTGCGCAGCGATCCATTCCTGGGCCGGCCCGCGATGCATACCGGGCTCGACTTCCGTGCCGCCACCGGTGATCCCGCCCGCGTCACCGCCAACGGCAAGGTGGTCTCGGCCGGCTGGTCCGGCGGGTACGGCCGCATGGTCGAGGTCGATCACGGCAACGGACTTGCGACCCGCTACGGCCATCTCTCCGAGATCAACGTCAAGGTCGGCGAGATCGTGAAGCTCGGCCAGGTCATCGGCCTCGTGGGCTCGACCGGCCGTTCCACCGGCCCGCACCTCCATTACGAAACCCGCATCGACGGCGAAGCGGTCGATCCGCAGAAGTTCTTGCGCGCCGGGGTGCGGCTCAGCGCGGGCTAACAAGCCTGCGCCACGCGCTTCCAGCGTGGCCGCCTCCTACCGCCGGCCGCCGCCCATCCCGCCTCCGGGACCTCCGAAGCCGCCACCGCCCATTCCACCGCCGGGTCCCATGGGCCCGCCGCCGGGCGAACCAAATCCGCCGGGGCCTGACGGGCCGCTCGGGCCCGTCGGCGCGGAGCCGGGATTCGCACTTGGGCCAGGTCCAGGGCCAGGTCCAGGGCCAGGTCCAGGGCCAGATCCCGGCGCAGGTCCACCACCGGGCGCGCCGGGCTGGCCGCCGCTCGGAGTGGTGGCGCTGCGGTTCGGATGCAGGATCGAGCCGCCGGGCGACCGATTGGGATTGCCGCCACCGGATGGAGGGGCTCCCGGCCCCTGGCCTATGGCCTGAGCCGACTCCACCTGGAAGCCGCGCGAGCGATCGAACACGCCGTTGACCACCATGCGGGCCTCGCCGGCGGCCGGGCCGAAGCGTGAACCGTCACGAGCCACGAAGCCAGAGCCGAACTGGAGGTTCGATCCCACACGCTGCACATAGGCCTCGATCGAGAGGCGGCTTGCGCCGACGAGATCCGAGAAGTCGTCGATGCGCGTGCGCGCGGCCTGCATCGTGCCCTGGCTCGAACGGCCCTCGATCTGGGCGCGCTGGCCAACCAGCAGTGGATCGACCCCGCTCAGCCTCAGCCCGCCAATATGCAAGCCGTCAGGCCCGCGCTCGACGAGACCGGTGACACGCTCGGTCGCCTCGCGCCGCGGCTCGATCAGGCTTGCGACGATCACGCCGTCGGTCCGGCGCAGGCCGTAGACGGCCACCTGCGTGCCCGCACGAAGCTTGCTCTCCTTGTCGCTTGTGACGATCTTCTGGCCGAGCACCGTCAGCTCGTTGCCCTTCACGGCTTCGATCGGACCTGCGACCTCGCTCGCGATCGTGATGTTGCGCGTCACGAGCGTGCCGTCGGCCTGATGGGTCGCGACCACACGCGCAAGCTGGCCGATGCGCAGAGCCTTGGGGCTCGCGGCCTCGCCGTCGATCCGGACCGGCACGTCGCTCGCATAAGTGACGCGCTCGCCGTTGACGTAGATGCTGCCAAACCGCTGGATCACGCCGACGATGCCGGTGCCGCCGATGCCGTGGTCGTCACCGCGCCTGATTCCGGTGCCGCCGATGCCCTGATCGGTGCCGCGCTTGACCTGCGCGTGGGCCATCGCCGTACCGGCGAGCCAAAATCCTGTCAGCAGCAGACGGCGGGAGATCAGCGGCGGCCGGCTCATGAAGAACCACCCTCCTTGCCGCCTTCTTTGGCCTCTCCTTCGCCATCTGCATCTTCGCTGTAGATGTAGATGCCGAAATTCCAGCGGGCGTCACCGCCCTTGTCCTTGCCGAGCGCGCGGTTGGCCTCGCGATTGGCGGTCTTCAGCGCGTCCATCGCGAGCTCGCGCGAGCGTGCCTCGAGGCGCCGCGCCAGCTTGGGCGAAATGTTGTTGTAGTGCACCGCGCGCTCGAGGAAGCGCGGCGCCGCGCCTGAGACGTTCTGTGCGGCGGCCGCGATATGGTCGTGCAGATTGCGGCCGAGATAGTGCCATTTGCTGTCGTCCTCGCCGCTCGGGACGAAGGCCGCCTCAACCAGCTCGATCTCGTCGGAATCGTTGATGGTGACGAGCTTGCGGTCGACCCATTCGTCGAGCACCGCGCGCGGCCGCACGTCCTTGGTGACGGAGGCGACCAGTTGCTCGAACGACGGTGCATCGCCCTCGGCCGTGCGCGGCAACGCCAGCGGCTCGCCCTTCGCATCGGTGAATTCGGGCGCAGCAAGCCAGCGCGCGATCACGGCGCTCGTCAGCGACACCGCGGCCGGCGCCTCGTGCACCGGCGCGCCGGCACCGCGCAGCCGCGCCACCTCCTTGCGATGGATCCCGGTGAGCAGGCTGACACGGCTGTCGGTCTGCTCCTTCCCCTCCAGCGCAAAATCGTGCTCGGCGACGTTGACGAACAGCTCGCGAAGCAATTGCGCCAATGCCGGAAAAGTCATGCCGCTGCGAATGCAGAGCCGCACGAGCGGGCGCAGCAGCCGCGCCAGCGGCGCGTGCAGCTTCGCGGCGGTCGGCTGCGGAGCCGCTGCTTTGGACCCGGACTTGGCATTCATGTCTGAATTGTACCCGCGCCCCACGTGGGACACAATCCCACTTTTTCTCACTTTCTGATTGACGTGGTAAATTTTCCCACATACACGAAACGCCATTGAGGGCGCGACGTAAAGGGACTCACACCCATGGCTGACCGCTTGGTCCGCAATTCCAACTCACTGCGTGCTGTGCCGGCTCCTGACTGGGGGCACGGCGCAATCGAGCCGATGCTGCCGGCGCTGTTGCGCGGCGTGATCTTCATCTCGGTGCTGGCCGCACCGTTCGTCGCGGCCCTTCTCGCAGGCTGACAACATCATGCATCACACCAGCGAAACTCCGCACCGTCCGTCGGTGCTGCACATCTTCAAGATCTATTATCCCGACCTATTCGGCGGCACGCTGACCGTGATCCGCGACATCTGCGCCAGCCTGAAGGACAGCTTCGCCTCCGCCGTGCTGGTCTGCTCGCAATCGGCCGAACGGCGCGAGATCGTCGTCAACGACGTGCCGGTCGAGCGCGTCCGCTCCTTCGGCAATGTCCTGTCGCTTCCCGCCGCTCCTACCTATCCCTGGCGGCTCTGGCGCAAGATCGCCGAGCACGATTTGCTCGCGCTCCATGCCCCCTTCCCGCTCGCCGACCTCGTTTTCGCCTTCGGCTTCGGCGCCAATCGGCCGCTGGTGGTGCACTGGCATGCCGACATCGTCACCCATGCCGGCCTGCGCTGGTTCATCGAGCCGTTGATGCGGCGGACACTGCGCCGGGCGAAAGCGATCATCGTCTCGGACCACGCGCTGATCGAGAACACGCCGTTGCTGCGGGAATTCGTCGACAAATGCCACGTCGTGCCGTTCGGCATCGACACCTCGGGTTACGACTGGCCGAAGATCGAGCCGCACCACGTGAACGATCGCGGCCGGCTCGTGCTCGCCTGCGGCCGGCTCGTGCCCTACAAGGGCTTTGACGTCCTGATCCGCGCCGCCGTCAACCGCAAGTTCGAGGTCTGGATCATCGGCGAAGGCACCGAGCGGCCGCGGCTCGAGCAGCTGATCCGCGAGCTCGGCCTCGGTGACCACGTCCGCCTGCTCGGTTCGGTGAACGACAGCGAGCGCATCAAGCTGATGTGCCTGTCCGACGTCTTCGTCATGCCGTCGATCACCAATGCCGAGACCTTTGGCCTGGTCCAGCTCGAGGCCATGGCCGCCGGCCGCCCTGTCGTGAACACGGCGCTCGACACCGCGGTGCCGCGCGTCGCCCGCCATGGCATGGAGGCGATCACGGTGCCGCCGGGCGATGCCGAAAAGCTCGGCGATGCCATCGACACGCTGATCAGCGATCCCGAGCGCCGCCGCCGCATGGGACTGTCAGCCCGGACGCGCGCCCTCACCCGCTATTCCGCCCCAGCCTTCAGGGAAGGCATGCAGGCCGTCTACCGCGACGCCGTCACCGCGTCGTGCAAGGAACCCGCAACCGCCGCCGAGCTGCCGCTGGCGACCGGCTGGCTGGACACCGTCCGGATCGGGGCGGCACTGGCGTGGTCCGACATGCGCCACCGCTACGTGCGTTCGCTGCTCGGCCCGTTCTGGATGTCGCTTCAGATGGCGATCGTGGTCGCCGTATTGGGCTCGGTGATCGGCCAGATGTCGAACGCCGACATGCTGGCGCGCCTGCCGATGCTGGCGCTGTCGATGACGGCCTGGACCTTCCTCAACAGCGTCGTGCTCGATGCGACCACGGCGCTTCAGAATTCCGCGAGCCTGATCCGCGACCGGGCGCTGCCGCCGGTGATCTTCCTGCTGCAATGCACCTTCCGCCAGGCGCTGTTCGCGCTGCATAACGCCTGCGTGCCGCTGGTGCTGTGGCTGATCCTCTCGCCCCACGACCTCTCTCACGCGCTGGCGGCGCTGCCTGGCCTGCTGCTGTTCATAGCCTGTACCTTCGCCTTGAGCCTCGTCCTCGGCGCGACGGCAACGCGCTATCGCGACCTCAAGCCGATCATCGAATCCACGCTGATGCTCGCCTTCCTCGCCTCGCCCGTGATCTGGTCGGCCGAGATGATCAATCACCGCTCGACGGTGATGCGGCTTAATCCGCTGACGCATCTGTTCGCAGTGTGGCGCGAGCCACTTGCAGGCGGCCATATCGATCCCGCCAGCATCGTCTACGTCCTCATCACGCTGGCGCTGCTGATCTTTGCGAGCGTGCTGACTCTGGTTCACCTGCGCAAAGCCGCATTCTGGATTTGAAGCATGGTCTCGATCAGCCTGCACAACGTCTGTCTCGACTATCCGCTCTACGGCGCCTACGACTTCTCGCTGAAGCGGCGGTTGCTCGGCCACCTCATCCGCGAACCGGGCGAGATGCGGATCATCCGCGCCGTCGACAACGTCTCGATCGAGGCCGAAGCCGGCGCCCGTATCGGGCTTGCCGGGCCTAACGGGTCCGGCAAGTCGACGCTGTTGCGCCTGATCGCCGGTGTCTATCCGCCGAGCAGTGGCCGTGTCACGGTCCGGGGCAACGTCGTGCCCCTGCTCGGCCTGAACGCCGGGGTCAATCTGGATTTCGTGGCGGAGGACAACATCGCGCTGCTGCTACGGATCAGCGGTCGCAAGCCCACACGCAGCGTGATCGACGAGATCTGGGCCTTCACCGAGCTCGAAGCGCGCATGCAGCGCCTGCCCTTGCGGATGTTCTCCTCGGGCATGCTGATGCGGGTGTTGTTCGCGACCGCCACCGCTTTCCCGGCCGACATCCTGCTGCTCGACGAATGGCTCAGCGTCGTCGATGAGCATTTTACGGAGAAGGCCGAGAGGCGGCTGCAAAACCTGGTCTCGCAGGCAGCGATTGTGATCATCGCCTCGCACGACCTCCCGCTGCTGCGCCGCACCTGCTCCAGCATCCTCAACCTCGATCACGGCCGCATCGCCTCGACCATCGCGGTCGAGCCATCAGCCACGCACGCCTTTGAGCTCCGAGAGAAACGCGCATGAAACAGAACATCCTGGTCGTGTCCGAGTCGCTCGGACAACCCAATCACAAGCGCGGCATCTTCCACTTCACCCGGGAATTGGTACGGTCGCTTGCGTCGGAAGGCCACGAACTCACCTTGCTGGTGGAAACCTCGAAGCGTTACCGCAAGCTATGTCGGCGCGAGCGACGCACGAAGCTGTTTCCGGCGCAGTCGCGCAACATCGAGCTGCTCGCTCTTTATCGCTTCCTCGACGAGGTCAACGTGAGCGGGCCGGTGATGCTCAGCGGCGCGCGTCGCAGGTTCGACTGGCTCCGCCACAAGGCCGCCATGCTGCTGTCGCGGGACAATATCCTCTGCCTCCTGCGCGCGATCGGCCTGCTTGGCCTGCACGCCCGGCTGATCGAGAACCGGCCCGCCGCGCTCGAATACATTCCGCCGGATATGCGCCATCTCGAACTGTTCGGCGAATTCCAGCTCGAGCCCGGATTCTTCAATTATCAGGACTCTTCGGCCTTCTTCCTGCTGCCGCCGCCGCGGATCGACGCGCGCGACTATGATCTCATCGTTGTGGACACCCCGACGCGGGTCGCGATCAGGCGCAAGCCGAACGCCAAGGTGATCTGCGTCGTCCACGATTTGCTGCCGCTCACCGACCTCAAGCTCAGCGACATCGCCACGCGGCAGTTCCTGGCGCGGATCGGCACCAGCCTGCGCCAGGCTGACGAGCTCGCTTTCGTTTCAAACTATAGCATGATGCGGTTCAGGGAACTGTTGCCGCAATTTGCGCACCTGCCGGCGCGGGTCGTGTATCCCCGCACCCGGTTCGACGCCCCGGATGTCCTCCACCTCCCAGCCCTGTCGGGGCGTCCGGGGCGGCCGAACTTCGTCATCATCGTGTCGAACGAGCCGCGCAAGAACGTCGCCACCGTCATTCGTGCCTTCCGCAACGTCCCTCAGGCCGATCTCGTGGTGATCGGTCATGCGGGCCAGATCAGCCGGATGCGCAACCTGCCGCCAAATGTCCGCTTCGCCGGCTATGTCGACGAGCATGAAAAGGCCGCCATGATCTCGGAGGCGCACGGGCTGATCATGCCGAGCCTGGCCGAAGGCTTCGGCATACCGATCATCGAGGCGCTGGCCGCGAACACGCCGGTGCTGTGCTCCGATATCGCGGTGTTCCGTGAGGTCGCGGGCGAGCTCGCCGACTATTTCGATCCGTTCTCGACCGATGCGATCGCAGCTTCAATCACCCGCGTGCTGACGCGGCAGGAGGAATGCCGCGGCCGCATCCGCGCGAGGAGACACGAGCTCGCCGAGCGCTTCGGCTACGAGACCCAGGCGCGCGACTTCCTCGGGCATGTGATGCCCCGGGAAAGCCTGGCCGCCGCGCAATAGGCGTCGTTGCACATGACTGCTGAAACCGCGGTATCGTCCGGCCCGGCCGGTCGACAAGCCTTGCGCGCCCGATGGCAAGCCATGGGCCAATCGCCCGCTCTGATGGGGGCCGCCGATGGGCTCGCTGTGCTGATCGCGGCGTCGCTGCCCTGGTCGACCACGGCGCCTTCGATCTTCGTCGGGCTCTGGCTGCTGGTGGTGACGCCGACCATCGACTGGCGCGATTATGGACGCCAGCTCGCGCGACCTGCGTTCGCCTTGCCCTTTGCCTTGCTGCTGCTCGCGCTTCTCGGCACGCTCTGGTCGGACGGCGCGTGGGCCGATCGGCTGCATGCGATCAAGCCGGTCGCAAAGCTCGTGCTTATTCCAGCACTGCTCTATCACTTCAGCCGATCCAAACGCGGTTTCTGGGTTTTCCTTGGCTTTCTCGCGTCCTGCGCGCTGCTTGCAGTCTATTCCTGGATCGTGCTGCACGATCCCGCCTGGAAACTCACCGCGACCGCGTCGGCCGGTGTTCCCGTCAAGAACTACATCGACCAGAGCCAGGAATTCACGCTGTGCGCCTTTGCGCTCGCGCTGCCGGCGTTGACTTTCTGGCGCCGCGGAAACGTGGTCGCGACAGCCATCTATCTGGCATTGATCCTGCTGTTCGCCACCAACATGGTGTTCGTCGCCTCCGCGCGCACGGCGTTGCTGTGCATCGCCGTGCTGCTCGGACTGCTCGCCTGGAGGCATTTGAGCCGGCGCGCGGCGCTGGTCCTGCTCGCGGGCACGATAGCCGCGAGCACACTGGCCTGGACGACCTCGCCCTATCTGCGCCACCGCATTGCAGACATCGCCGTGGAATACCGCCACGGCCATGAGGACATCAGCCGAGCCTCTACCGCCCAACGCCTGACCTATTGGCGCAAGGCGCTTCACGCCATTGCCGAGGCGCCCCTGACCGGTCACGGCACCGGGTCGATCAAGCGCCAGTTCGAGCGCGCCGCCACTGGTGGAAGCAACCTCGATGCGGAGATCGTCAGCAATCCCCACAACCAGACCCTCAATGTCGCGATGCAATGGGGCGTACTCGGCGTCGTCCTGCTCTACACCATGTGGATCGCCCACCTTCGCCTGTTCCTGGACGAAGGCCTTGCGGCCTGGATCGGGCTCGTCGCCGTGGTGCAGAACATCGCGAGCTCACTTCTGAACTCGCATTTGTTCGACTTCCACGCGGGGTGGATGTATGTGCTCGGCGTCGGCGTCGCCGGCGGCATGGTGCTGAAGGCAAGAGCCGGACCGCATCTGCACTATGAGGCCAGCATCGAGGGTGAAGCGGTCGATCCGCAGAAATTTCTGCGCGCCGGCGTGCGGCTCAGCGCCGACTAGGCCTTTTACTCCGCCGCCACGCAAGCCGCCTGGGGGGAAGCCAGCGCAAAGACGCCAAAATCGGGCACCACCATTTCGAGTTCGCGGCGATAGCTTTCGTAGCTGAGCGCTCCCGGCCGAATGAAGCCGAGTTGAAGCGTGTGATCGACCACACGCCTGAGAACGATCGGAGCGCTCGCCGGCGTAAACTGGGCGCCACCGGGATTGGACAGCGTCGTGATCAGACCGCGTGCGGGCTCGTTTCTCTTATCGGGACGTGACACCATGATCAGACGTATCGCTCCCTTCTCGAGGGTGACGAAATTCAGGAACGGGCGTCCATCCGGGATGTAGACACGGCCCCTCTGCGTGTGCCCAGCATCAACACGTTCGCGTTCCTCGAACATAAGACAGGACTCGGTTTCGTCCCAATGAATGCCGATGATGTAGGCACTAATGATCTCGGGGTTGGAGAACGCGGGCCTGAAGCAGACGTAATCCCCCTCGAAGGTCTCGACTCCTGCGCGATCGCGGTAGCCAAGATCATCGGCGACGTCGAACCTAGACGTCACTGGCGGAGGTTCGAGTCCGCCGGCAATCGACGGCGCATCGTGCAATGGAAACTCCTTGTGCGGACTGGTGGCTATCCGCTCAGCCGTGACGTTGCGTATGCGCTCGGACTCATTGAAGACCGCGAGGACCATGCCGCCGACGATGAAGCCGGTTAAGCCAGTGCTTAACGCCACCAGTTGGATCGCATCCTGCGGATGTACATAGAACAGAGCCAGTACTTGCTGGCCGATCATATGCGCGACCAGCCACCCCGCACAGGTCAGCGCGGCGCCGTTCGCGAGAGCCCCGAGGGCCGCCACGCGGTACCAGCTCATCCGCGAACATCCCATGTAGGAACAAATGAGCCCGAGGGAAATCGTACAGATGAAAGGCGTGATGACGCCGTATAGCCGCTCGATGAACTGCCTAAGAACGTCCTGATATCCTCCTCCCTGCATCAGGGCGGACACTAGTGGAATGCCGATCCGGAGCGCAATCGACAGCCCCACGACGACGAGACCGGCGACAACCAACTCGGCGATAGGCGGATATCCAGGTGTGTTGCCTTCCTTGCGTCCGATGAAGCGTTGCGCCACGACGATTGCGCCCAGGACTGCGAAGCCGATCGAAGCGCCGAACGTGACCGCAATCGTCAGCACCTTGCCGACGTCGATCGGAAGTGTTCCCGGCATGAACACCATCATGCCAATGCTCCAGACCGTCACGAGGAAGATCGTCGTCGCCCATTGATCCAGCCCAAAGGTCGGCCCCGGACTGTAGGCGAAGCCCATCCTCGCTAGCCGCTGCAATCGGCCGCTATGGGTCCGTTCGCAAAACAGGACATAGCGAGACACGAGGCCGCAAGTGAGGTTGGTGACCTCAGCAATGTTGCGGTTCAAAGCGTCCTTCAATTCCGGGGTTGGAAGCGACGACGTGAAAAAGGCAAGACCGGCGTGCATCATCTCTTCGTAACGGGCATCCGCACGAGCCGCCACCGCGTCGCCCAATTGCATGATCATGGCGTAGGCGGATCGGCCATAGCCATTTCCGGTGAAGTCGAGTGCCGCGGCATTCTGCCGGGGTCCGACGAACAGGTTGTAAAGGCCGATGGCTCTTGTGAAGCGGTCGGGAAGAGTACCGTCCCTGCTGAAACTCAACGCTTGCGGACCGATATTCTCCGAAACGATTTTGGTCACCTTGCTTCGAAGGTCGTCGCGCGGGACGAAACCCGTGGTTTGYGCGAGTTCAAATGCGAGTCGGTCGGCTTCACGCGGAATGGCGGCCAATCTGACACAAAATGCGCGCGCGGCCCGGTCGATCCGTGCCACCTGCCGGAATTGCGAAGCGACGACGATGATGAGCACGGCCACGATCGGAGCATATTGAGCCAGTTGCGCCTGCGCCTTTGGATCTACCGCCTTCACCTGGCCGACGATGAAGTCGAACCCGATGCTGCCCTGGACGAGTCCGATCATGACGACCAGCCAGAGCGGTATCATCAGGGCGTAGTAGAATATCACCCCCCAGAAGAACAGCGCGAAGGTCGTACCGGACCGATTGGTGGGCGGAGAGTTGAAGCGAGCCCAGGCAACGACAAAGAGTGCCAAGATCGCAATAATCCATTGGCTCTTCGTAACGATCGCTTCAATGATGTCCATGTTACGCGCTCCCACATAGCAGGCGACGCTTGCATGAATGGCTCTGCCCTCGCCGAGGCAGGGCACAATTCAGATCAGGGACATCGTGGAGACGCAGCGCGCGTCGACCCAGGTGCCCGAACAATAGGGAAGACTACGCTGGGCCGACCCGGCTGCAATGTGAAGTAGAACACACCCGGGAGGACATTTCTTTGGCGGAGTTGGACACCGCGACCGCTGTCGGTCACATACAACCGAACTACGGACTGCGCTCGTGGCCGACCTCGCCGGTGATCACGTCGCCGAACAGCTCCCAGGCCTGGCCGTTGAAGCGCATCAACTGCATCTGCTCGATCGGGAAATAGTCGTCGGTGGAGGTGTTGACCATGATGCCTGGCAGCATCAGATCAGTGTGGAAATTCTTCAGGCTAGTGGCCTGCTTCATCACGTTCTCACGGGTGAGATTGTCACCGCACTGCTTCAACACCTGCGCCATCGCCTCGGCCTGCACATAGCCGTAGATGTTGTTGGCGTTGGCCTTGTCGCCATCGGGATAATATTTGTCCATGAATTCGCGCCACTTCACCACCGCCGGGTCCTTGTCCCAGGTCGGGTCGGTCGGATCCTTCAGATAGACGGTCGAGATGATATCCTTGGAATAGTCGAGCCCGGCGGGCTTGAGCACCGAGGCGACCGAGGTCGCGGTATTGGCGAGGAAGAATTTTGGTTTCCAGCCGAGCTCTCCGACCTTCCGGATTGCCTGCGCCGATCCCTTCGGGGCGGCCCATGAGAAGAAGATGTCGGCGCCCGAGTCATGCAGCGCCACGATCTGCGAGTCGATCGAGGGATCGCTGACCTCATAGGACTTGTCGGCGATGATCATGCCGGCCTTGTCGCCGAGCCCGTCCTTCAGGCCCTTGAACTGGTCCTTGCCGGCGTCGTCGTTCTGCCAGAACACGGCGATCTTGCTGTTGGGGAAATGATCGCGGATGTACTTTGCGTAGATCCGCCCCTCGCTCTGGTAGTTCGGCTGGAAACCCATGGTCCACGGGAAATTCTTGGGGTCCCCGAACTTGGTACCGCCGGAGGCGACGAACAGCTGCGGCACCTTCTTGGCGTTCATGTATTTCATGATCGCCGAGTTCGAGGGCGTGCCGAGCGGCTGGAAGATCAGCAGCACCTCGTCGCTCTCGACCAGCTTGCGCGCCTGCTCGATCGCCTTCGGCGGCGAATAGGCGTCGTCATAGCTGATGAAGTTAATCTTGCGGCCGTTGATTCCGCCCTGGTCGTTGATCATCCTGAAATAGGCGGCCTCGGTTTTGCCGATCACGCCATAGGACGACGCCGGCCCGCTATAGGGCATAATGTTGCCGATCTTGACTTCGGTGTCGGTGGCGCCGGGATCGTATTTCTTCTGCGCCAGAGCCGGTGCCGTGACGAGCACGCCGGCAGCAAGAATGGCGAGGGCAGCAAGGCTTTCGCGACGACCCGGCATCGTTCTCTCCCCTATGTTTTGTAGTCTTGTTTTGCGGAGAGTGTCGCAAGGCCGTTCGCCGCTGGCAAGCGCCGCGATTTTCCGCGCCGTGAAACGACGGACCCGGAACTTACGCGGTGCGCCGCAGCAGTCTCAGCGCGCGCCCGTCGATCACGAGCAATGCGCTACCGATGACGATGGCGCCCGCGATCTCGCGCGCGGAGATCGGCTCACCCAGCACCAGCCATCCCAGCAGGATGGCGGTGACGGGAATGAGCAGAGTCACCAGCATCACGTTGGTCGCGCCCGAACGCCGAATGATCTGAAAGAAGACGATGTAGGCGAGCGCCGTCGACAGGGCGGCAAGGCCAAGCACCGCGAGCCAGGTCGTCAGGCCCGGCATCGAAAGATGCCACGGCTGCTCCATGGCGCCGGCGACGATCGCCATCATCACAGTCGATGCCATCAGCTGAAACGTCGCCGTTCCCAGCGGAGGCGTGTCCTTCAGCAGCCGCCGCGCGGCCAGCGCCGCAAAGCCATAGCTGAATGCGCCGCCCAGGCAGAGCAGGATGCCGAGCCCCTGCCCCGGCCTCGTTTCCCATCCGCGCAGGATGATGACGCCGGCGAGCCCGAGCGCCACGCCGGCCACCCGACGCATCTGCAGGGCCTCTTCGCCGGCCGCCGCCATCACCATCACCGTGAACAGCGGCGTGGTCGCATTCAGGATCGAGGCCAGCCCACTCGGAATGTAGGTCTGGCCGAGCACGATCAGCGAGAACGGGATGACGTTGTTGAGCAGTCCAATCGCGACGAACGGCTTCCAGCCCGCCATGCCCTTGGGAAGACCGATACCCTGCATCCGCAGCAACGGCAGCAGAATGGCCGCCCCAAGCGCGACGCGCAGCAGCACCAGCGTCAGCGGCGGCAATTCCCGCAGCGCCGCGCCATTGAAGAAGAACGATCCGCCCCAGAGAACCGAGAGCACCGCGAGCAGCGACCAGTCTCGCGCGTCGATCCTGTTATCGTTCGGGGACATGTTGCTTCACCTCGGCGGCCGAGCCTGCCGCCTAGAACGGCGCGAGACAGGCCGCCACCCGATTTCCGACAAATTTGCTCAGGAGGGGCGCCGCGAGCGAGCGTCACCGGCAATATCGGCGACAACCGCTCCGATCACCAGCGCGCCGCCAATGAGCGCATGCACGGCGGGCAGTTCGCGAAAAGCGACCCAGATCCAGAACGGCATTAGCGGCGTTTCCAGCGTCGCGATCAGGGAAGCCTGCCCCGAAGGCAACAAGCGCGAGCCGAGCATGTAGAAGGTCAGGCCGAGCGCGACCTGGAGGCAGCCGAACATCGCGAGAATCGCAAGGCTGTTGCCGCCGACATGGGCGATGTCGTGGGCAAAGGGAAGACTGACGAGGCTCCCCATGAAGTTCGACAGCGCTGCCGCGGCCACCATCGACGTCTCGCGATGACGCCGGACCACGACCGTCATGGCGGAGATGGCGAGCACCATCAGGCAGCTCAGCGCGACGCCGCCGAGATCGGCGCCGGCCCAACGCCGCCGACCGTGATCACCACGCCGGCAAAGGCGATCAGGCTCGCGGTCAGCGTACGCCACGTCGCGGCTTCGCCGAGCCACAGCCACGCCAGCGCAGCCGCAACGAAGGGCTGGGTGGCGATCAGCACCGCCACATTCATGACCTTGGTCATCTGAAGCGCGGGAATGAACGAGACCATGCCGACCGCGGACAAGGACGCGACGAGCAGGCCGCCCTTCCCCGGCACGACCAATTGCCACAGCGCAGCGCGGCCCTGCATCACGACAAGAAACACGCTGATCAGGCTGCCCGCGAACAGGCCGCGCCAGAACAGGATGGTCCAGGGATCGAACGGCAAGAGGCGCGTGAAGAACGGCGCCGTGCTCCAGGCAACTGCGGCAGCGATGACGAGGGCAATGCCGAGACCGCGATCCGAACGAGGCTGCCCCATGTTGATGCGCCCAGCTAGGTCGGCTTCTTCGGCCGCGACACCAGCTCGATCATCTTGCCTTCATCGTCGTCGGGCATTGCGGCCTTGGCCTGCGCGTAGGACTCGACCGCAGCGCGCGAGACCAGCGGCTTGTCGGCGAGCAGGCTTTCGGCGAGCTTCACCGCATAGGCGGCATCCTTGTGCCGCAGCGCCGCCGTAAAGGTCGCGCCGCTGAAATCGCGGGCGACCATGCGCTTGGAATGACGCTGCACCTGCGGGCTGGCGGCGACGCCGGCCTGGATCGATTCCAGCACCAGGTTCATGTCGAGCCCGGCCTGTTCGGCGATGGCGAGGCCTTCGGCAAGGCCCGCGATCTGGATCGCACCCAGGAGATTGTTGATGAGCTTGTAGACGGTGCCGGAGCCGACCGCGCCGAAATGGCGGATGGTCGAGCCGATCGGTTCGAGGAACGGCCGCGCACGTTCGAGATCAGCTGCGTCGGCGCCGGCGAGCAGCGTCAGCTTTCCGGCCGCGGCCGCATCCGGCAATCCCGTCACGGGGCAGTCGATGTAGATCAGCCCGCGCGCGTTCAGTTCGCGGCCCATCTCGCGGGCGTGGTCATAGGAGACGGTGGAGCACTCGATCGCAATGGTGCCGGCCTTTGCCGTCTTGGCCGCGCCCTCAGGCCCGAGCCAGACCGCGCGCGAGGCTTCGTCATCGGCGACCATGGTCACAACCGCATCGGCATCGATCGCGGCATCCTCAGGCGAAGTTGCCCAATGCGCGCCGCGCGCGATCAGGTCGTCCGCTTTTGCCTTGCTGCGATTCCACAGCGTCACCGTGAAGCCGGCATCGAGATAGCGCCCGGCCATGCCGTGGCCCATCCGCCCCAACCCGATGAAGGCGACGCGGGACATCAGTCGACGTCCTCGATGTCGGCGCCAGTGGTACCGAAGGCGCGCTGCGCCAGGGTTGCGGCCATGAAGTCGTCGAGCTCGCCGTTCAGCACGCCCGATGTGTCGGACGTCTGCACGCCGGTGCGCAAATCCTTCACCATCTGGTAGGGCTGCAGCACGTAGGAGCGGATCTGGTGACCCCAGCCGATATCGGTCTTGGCGGCCTGGTCGGCGGCGGCCTTTTCCTCGCGCTTCTTCAGCTCGATCTCGTAAAGCCGCGCGCGCAGCATGTCCCACGCCTGCGCCCGGTTCTTGTGCTGGGACCGGCCGGCCTGGCAGACCACGGCAACGCCGGTCGGAATATGCGTCAGGCGCACCGCGGATTCGGTCTTGTTGACGTGCTGGCCGCCGGCGCCGCCCGAGCGCATGGTGTCGACGCGGACGTCGGCTTCCTTGATGTCGATCTTGATGCTGTCGTCGATGACCGGGAACACCTGCACGCTCGAAAACGAGGTGTGCCGCCGCGCGTTGGAATCGAACGGCGAGATGCGCACCAACCGGTGCACGCCGGCCTCCGTCTTCAGCCAGCCATAGGCGTTGTGGCCCGAGACCTGGATCGTCGCGGACTTGATGCCGGCCTCTTCGCCCTCGGACTCTTCGAGGAATTCGACCTTGAAGCCGTGCGTTTCGGCCCAGCGCGTGTACATGCGCAAGAGCATCTGCGCCCAGTCCTGGCTCTCGGTGCCGCCGGCGCCGGCATGGACTTCGAGATAGGAATCGAAACGATCAGCCTCGCCCGAGAGCAGCGCCTCGAGCTCACGCCGGGCGACTTCCTTCTTGAGGTTCTTCAGCGCGGTTTCAGCCTCAGCGACGACGCCAGCATCGCCCTCGGCCTCGCCGAGCTCGATCATGCCGATGTCGTCTTCGAGCTCCTGCTCGACCTTGCCGATGCCCGAGAGCGAATCCTCAAGCGAGGTGCGCTCCTGCATCAGCTTCTGGGCTTTCTGGGGATCGTTCCAGAGGTTGGGATCTTCTGCGAGCTTGTTCAGCTCAGCGAGGCGCGCCGTCGATTTCTCGACGTCAAAGATGCCTCCTCAGCAGCCCGACTGACTGCTTGATCTCTTCTACCAACCGTTCGATTTCGGCGCGCATATTGTACTCTGATCTCGCGGAATCCCGCGTGCATTGGAGCTGGGATGTAGCGGCGGCGGCTGCAAAGCGCAACCGCCGGAACCGCGATCATCTGTCTTATCCGCTAGTACAGCCCGCCGGTGCCCGGCCGCATGAAGAAGCCGGAATCCGGCTGCTGCTGCTGCGACGCCGGCACGCCGCCGCGCCCGTCGGCATCGGCGACGCCGATGACCGAGTAGTTGTCCGGCGGCGCCGTGCCCGGCTTGAAGGCTTCCAAAATGGTTCCGCCGGTCTCGCCGGGGCCGGCGCGCATGCCGGTCTTGGAGACGACGCGCACGAGCTTGATGCCGGCCGGCACCTTGAACGGAACGGCGGGCTTATCGGCGAGCGCAAGCTTGAGGAAGTCGCGCGCGATGGGTGCGGCCAGATGGCCGCCGGTCGCGGCGTTGCCCCTACCGAGCGCGCGCGGCTTGTCGTAGCCCATATAGATCGCGACGGCGACGTCGGGCGAGAAGCCGACGAACCAGGCGTCCTTGGCCTCGTTGGTGGTGCCGGTCTTGCCGGCGATCGGCTTGCCGACCTCCTTGACCACGGTTGCGGTACCGGCCTGGACCACGCCTTCCATCAGCTCGGTGATCTGATAGGCGGTCATGGAATCCAGCACCTGCTCGCGGCGGTCGATCAGCTGCGGCTCGGCCTGGTTCTTCCAGCCGCCCGGCGCGTCGCAGCCGCGGCATTCGCGCTGGTCGTGCTTGAAGATGGTGCGGCCGTAACGGTCCTGGATACGGTCGATCAAGGTCGGCTTCACCCGGCGACCGCCATTGGCGAGCATCGAATAGGCCGTGACCATGCGCATCGCCGTGGTCTCGCCGGCGCCGAGCGCGTAGGAGAGATAGTTCGGCAATTCGTCATAGACGCCGAAGCGGCGCGCATATTCGCCGATCAGGGGCATGCCGATGTCCTGTGCGAGGCGCACCGTCACGGTGTTCAGCGACTGCCGCAGCGCGTTGCGCAGCGTGACGGGTCCCTGGAATTTGCCGGACGAGAAGTTTTCGGGCCGCCACACGCCGGCGCCCTGGCCCTGGTCGATTTCAATGGGCGCGTCGAGCACCACGGTCGAGGGCGTATAGCCGTTGTCGAGCGCGGCCGAATAGACGATCGGCTTGAACGACGAGCCCGGCTGCCGGTAGGCCTGCGTGGCGCGGTTGAACTGGCTCTGGTCAAACGAGAAGCCGCCGACCATCGCGAGCACGCGGCCGGTCCAGGGATCCATTGCCACCATCGCGCCGGACACTTCGGGGATCTGGCGCAGGCGGTACTGGCCTTYGACCGGCTGTCCCTCCTTGGTGTAGAGCGGATCGGCATAGATCACGTCGCCGGGCTGCAGCACCTGCGCGACGGACGTCGGGGTCTTGCCCTTGGCGTTGCCCTGGGCCGCCCTCGCCCAGCGCACGCCGTCGACCGTGACGATGCCGGTCTCGCGTTGCTTGCTGATGGCGCCGCCGAGCTCGCGGTTCGGCTGGAAGCCGATGCGCGCCGACTGGTCGCTGGTCTCCAGCACCACCGCCATGCGCCATGGCGAGATGTCGGACAGCGACTTGATCTCGGCGAGCTTCACGCCCCAATCGCCCGAAATATCGAGCTTGCTCATGGCGCCGCGATAGCCCTGCTGCTCGTCATAATTCACGAGGCCGGCGACCATGGCCTTGCGCGCCATGACCTGGATCTTCGGGTCGAGCGTGGTGCGGACGGACAGACCGCCTTCGTAAAGCTTCTTCTCGCCGTAGCGCTCGAAGATGTCGCGGCGGACTTCCTCGGCGAAATATTCACCGGCGAAGGTGTGGGCGCCGTTGGAACGGTTGGTGACGGCCAGCGGCTCCTTGCGCGCCTTGTCGGCGTCGGCCTGCTTGATCCAGCCGTTCTCCAGCAGACGGTCGATCACGTAGTTCCGGCGCTCGATGGCGCGATCGCGGTTGCGCACCGGATGCAGCGTCGCGGGCATCTTCGGCAGCGCGGCCAGATAGGACGCTTCCGCGACCGTCAGCTCGTTCACCGACTTGTCGAAATAGACCAGCGAAGCGGCCGCGATGCCGTAGGCGCCGAGGCCGAGATAGATCTCGTTCAGATACAGCTCGAGGATCTTGTCCTTCGAGTAGGTCTTCTCGATGCGCATCGCCAGCAAGGCTTCCTTGATCTTGCGGGCGAAGGAGACCTCGTTGGTCAGAAGGAAGTTCTTGGCGACCTGCTGGGTGATCGTGGAGGCGCCCTGCGGACGCCGGTTCGAGCCGTAGTTCTGGATGAAGAGCACGCCCGCGCGCGCCATGCCGGTGTAGTCGATGCCGCCATGCTCGTAGAAATTCTTGTCCTCGGCCGCGAGGAAGGCGTTGATCACGAGCTTCGGCACCGCCTGGATCGGCAGGTACAGCCGGCGCTCCTTGGCGTATTCGCCGAGCAGCGAGCCGTCGACCGCGTGCACGCGGGTCATCACCGGCGGCTCGTAATCCTGAAGCTGAGAGTAATCGGGCAAGTCCTTGGAGAAATGCCAGATCAGGCCTGCCACGGCCCCGACACCGACAAGGAACACCACCGTTCCCGCGGCGAACAGGAAGCCCATGAACCGCACCAGCAAGCGCATTATATGTTTATCCGTTCAAACTCTGGATCAGCTCAAGGCACCCAAAACAGGCGCCAACTCCACGTCGCGAATTCACCGGCCTACTCAATTACATCAGTGCCGGACCAAGACGCTTGCCGAACGGGATTCTCGCCGATTCCGGAACCCCCTGCGGCATTTTTATAAAGCGCCCGCTGTGGCCAAACTAGGGCTTTTGCAACGGGACGGAAAATCCCTCTCAATTCGACGCCTCCCGGTCGTCAATTCGACGATCCGGCCGT
Organism: Bradyrhizobium sp. P3_C3; assembly: GCF_056402655.1. Classification (NCBI taxonomy): domain Bacteria; kingdom Pseudomonadati; phylum Pseudomonadota; class Alphaproteobacteria; order Hyphomicrobiales; family Nitrobacteraceae; genus Bradyrhizobium; species Bradyrhizobium sp. P3_C3. The sequence goes on from NZ_JBFUGY010000008.1 coordinate 107,403, forward strand.
CGCCATCCGCTTGGTCAGGAACCCGTCGATCGCCTGCGCCATCGAGCCCACGGCCTTGGACCGCCACCCCTCCGAGACCAGATGCTCGAGGTCGCCCTTGTTGGAGACATAGCCGATCTCGACCAGCACCGACGGCACGTCGGGCGCCTTGAGGACCCGGAAGCCGGCCGACTTCAGGGGATGCTTATGCATCCGCACGGACGACTTCATTTCGCCCATCAACAGGCGGGCAAAACGGCTTGAAAAGGTGCGAGTTTCCCGCTGGGTGAGGTCGATCAGGATGTCGGCGACGTCGGTCGGCTCCTCCGCGAGGTTGAAACCGGCGATCGCGTCCGCCCGGTTTTCCGCATCCGCCAGCCGCTGCGCCTCGGCGTCGGAGGCCTTGTCGGACAACGTGTAGATGGTCGCTCCCTGCGCATCGCCCTCGGCCTTCGGCAGCGCGTCGGCGTGGATCGAGACGAACAATGCGGCCTTGAGCCCGCGGGCGACTTTGACCCGGTCGTTGAGCGGAATGAAGGTGTCATCATCCCGTGTCATCACCACGCGGAATTTGCCGGTCTTGTCCAGCCGGTCGCGCAGCGCCAGGCCAAAGGCCAGCACCAGGTTCTTCTCGCTTTCGCCGCTCGACTGCGTGCCGTTGTCGATGCCGCCATGGCCGGGATCGATCACGACGATCGGGCGGCCGTCGACCTTTTGCTGCCCAGCTTCCGGAGTTGCGGCGGCCGGAACCGTTGCCGGCGGCGCGTCGGCGATTGCGGGCCGCAGTTCGGGGCGTTTCTCGGGGACGAGCGACTGCACGAAGGCGGTCCGGTCGACCTCCTCCAGCTCGAGCACGAGCCGGGCCGGCTGGCCATTGGCGGCCTCCAGCACGTAGGACTTGGCGATCTTGGCCGGGCCTGTCAGATCGAACACGATTCGCGAGCCGCCGGGCATGACCAGCCCGTAGCGGAAGGCCTTGACCAGTCCCCGCCCCTCGACCCCGGTGCCCGCGGGCAGTTGAAAATTGACCTGGGGCACATCGACCACCACCCGATACGGGTCGGCGAGCGTCACGGCGCGGAATGTGACGGCCTGATCGATGTCGAGGATGAAACGGGTCTGCTTGCCATCGCCGGCCAGCCGGGCGGCGGACGCGGTTGGAAAATTCGCTACCGCAACAGAGGGTTGCGGCTGGCTTTCCGCCGCGCTCAGGCGCCAGGAATCAGCGCATGCCAATGCTGCGGCGCACAGAAGCGCGCATCCCAGCAAAACCCTTTGATTTGTGCGGCTCGTCACCGATTCAGTGCCTCCGAGCGGCCCTTCTAACGCAATAGAACCACAGGGTTAATCGCCGCTTAATGACAGATATACGAAACTCCCCGACTGTGACCGTCGTGCGACGCTCCCTTGCACGGTTGGTCCATTCCACGTATGTACGGAGTGCTGACGGCCGATATTTCCGGTTGTGTCGCGTTCAGCCTCCCGGTGCAGCGCCGGAACTCTCAAGGTTTGGGAATTCCAGCGTTTTTCCGTTCCCCTCAAAGACCAGCGCGGTGCGCGGCAGCGAGGTGGAGCGGGTCAAGCCCCGGTGGCGGACGGTCCCTGGTTACCACCGCGTTTCCGGGACGGTTTTGACAGCGACGTGACTCGTTACCCGGTCCCTTAATCCCAAGGGAGCGGTTCGTAATCCCCAAGGCGAGCGCGCTCGCGCCATGCCTGGCCAGCAGCAACTGATTGAGGGGCGGCCCCGCCGCCCAATGTTTCATACGGGCCGACGCTTGATGCGCCAGACTGTGCCGACGAATTCTGAAGGACCGTTCGCGACGCTGCGGAGTGACAATCCCGCGCGCCGCTTCGGCCCTCCAGCTTCCGTTTCGGCAAGGCGCGAGAGACGGCGTTTCGGCCTTCCCCTCACCCCCGAATCAGGTGGACCGTCGCGTCACCCGGCAGCGCAGATCGCGCCCACGGTGAATCGCGCCCGCCGCCGCCAAGAGTTAAGACATGCCCAACAAGATGTTGATCGATGCCACCCACCCGGAGGAGACCCGGGTCGTCGTGGTCCGCGGCAATCGCGTCGAAGAGTTTGATTTCGAGACCGCGCAACGCAAGCAACTGCGCGGGAATATCTACCTCGCCAAGGTCACCCGGGTGGAGCCCTCGCTCCAGGCCGCCTTTGTCGAATATGGCGGCAACCGCCACGGCTTCCTCGCCTTCAGCGAAATTCATCCCGACTACTATCAGATCCCGGTCGCCGACCGGCAGGCGCTGATCGAGGCCGAGGAACAGGCCCATCGCGAAGCCGAGGAAGAGAGCGAGAACCGCTCCCACGGCCGCCGCCGTTCGCGCCACCGCAATTCCCGCCGCCGCAGTCAAGGCGAACGCGTCCGCAGCGACATCGTCGAGGGCCTCGAGGCCGGCGCCGATCCAGCGGCCCAGCCGGTCGAGGGCGAGGTCCTGCACACCGAGGGCGCGCCGCACGAGGGCGAGCATCTGCACGCCGATGCGGAACATCGCAGCGAGCACGACGGCCACGAGCATCAAGACCACGAACATGGCGATCATGATCACCACGATCATGACCACGAAGGCCATGATCATCACGATCATGGGCACGACGACCATCATCACGATCATGACCATGGTCATGACGGCCAGCACGATCATCACGACCATGATCATGCCGACGAGACGCCCGCGCCTGTCGCAGCCTTCGGCGCCGAGCCCATGGTCGCGACCGAGACCGCTGCCGAACCGCAGGAGGCTATCGCATCCGAGGCCCATGCCGAGGCTCTCGCCGAAGCCGTGACCGCCTCCGCCGAACCGGCCGACGCCGTCTACGCTGCCGGCGAAAGCACTGATGCTCGCCATCAGGAGTCCGAGGAGGAAGACGACGAGGACGAGGACGGCGAGGAAGCCGAAGAGGAACACGTCGAATCCGTCGGCGGCGACGACGTGATGGAGGAGGTGCCGGAGCGCACCTTCCGCCCGCGCCGCCAGTACAAGATCCAGGAAGTCATCAAGCGCCGTCAGGTGATGCTGGTGCAGGTCGTCAAGGAAGAGCGCGGCAACAAGGGCGCGGCGCTGACCACCTACCTCTCGCTCGCCGGCCGCTATGCCGTGTTGATGCCGAACACCGCGCGCGGCGGCGGCATCAGCCGCAAGATCACCAGCGCCCAGGATCGTTCCCGCCTGAAGGAAGTTGTGCAGGATCTCGACGTGCCCGAGGGCATGGGCATCATTCTGCGCACCGCCGGCGCCGCCCGTACCAAGCCCGAGATCAAGCGCGACTTCGAATACCTGATCCGGATGTGGGAGACGGTGCGCGACCTGACGCTGAAGTCACAGGCCCCGACCCTGGTCTACGAGGAAGGCTCGCTGATCAAGCGCTCGCTGCGCGACCTCTACAACAAGGAGATCGACGAGATCTCGGTTGCCGGTGAGTCCGGCTACCGCGAAGCGCGCGACTTCATGAAGATGCTGATGCCCGCCAATGTCAGCGCGGTGAAGCAGTATCGGGACGGCCAGCCACTGTTCTCGCGCATGGGCGTCGAGAGCCAGCTGGACGCGATGTTCTCTCCGACCGTGCAGTTGCGCTCCGGCGGCTACATCGTCATCAACCAGACCGAGGCGCTGGTCTCGATCGACGTCAACTCCGGACGGTCGACCCGCGAGCACCATATCGAGGACACTGCGCTCAAGACCAATCTGGAAGCGGCCGAAGAGGTTGCGCGCCAGCTCCGTCTGCGCGACCTCGCCGGCCTGATCGTCATCGACTTCATCGACATGGACGAGAAGCGCAACAACCGCGCGGTCGAGCGCAAGCTGTCCGATTGCCTGCGGCAGGACCGCGCCCGCATCCAGGTCGGCCGCATCTCGCATTTCGGCCTGCTCGAGATGTCGCGCCAGCGCATCCGCGCCAGCGTGCTGGAATCCTCGACCGATCCCTGCCCGCATTGCGGCGGCACCGGCCATGTCCGCTCGGTTTCCTCGGTTGCGCTCCAGCTGCTGCGCGGCCTCGAAGAGATCCTGATGAAGGGCGCGACCCACAATCTCGTGGTCCGCACCCGCACCGACGTCGCGCTCTATGTGCTGAACCACAAGCGCGGTCATCTGCGCGACCTCGAGAACGGCTTCAAGGTCACGCTGGCCGTCATCGCCGACCCCAGCGTCAGCGGACCGCAGGCCTATCTCATCGACCGCGGCGAGCAGGTGCATACGCTGGAAGCCGCGAAGGCGCTGCTGGCGGCACAGGCCGCCGCAAGCCCGCCGCCCGTAGCCGAAGAAGTCTATGACGACGAGGAATTCGATCCGGAGCTGGAATCCGAGGTCGAGACCGAAGAAACCGAAGGCCTCGCCGAGGAGCAGGCTGGCGGCGAAGCGGCTTCCGACCAGGATGGCCAGCGCCGCAAGCGCCGCCGGCGTCGGCGCGGCCGCGGTGCCCCGCGCGACGGCGAGTTGCGCGAGGATGGCGCTCCGGCGTCGTCCGAAGCGGCCGTGGCGGCCAGCGAAGGTGAAGAGGATTCCGAGTCCGAACAGGACGGCGAGGAAGGTGAGGACCAGGCGGCCCGCAGCGAACAGCAGGGCAACGGCGATCGCCGTCGCCGGCGTGGTCGTCGCGGTGGACGCCGCCGTCGCGGTGGCAACGAGGAAGGTCTCGCCGGCTCCATCGGCGACGAGCTCGCAGCCAATGCGCCGTCGGAAGCGACCGATGCCGTCGCCGATTTCGACAGCTTTGGCGGCGAGGCTGCGCCCTCGATCGCGCAGGCCGAACACACCACCGCCGAGCCTGAGGTCAGCCAGCCCGAGCCGCGCGCCGAGGTGCAGATTGAGGCGCCGGCCCAGCCTGAGCCCGCTCCTGCCGCCGCGGACGACGAGCCCGCCGACGACAAGGCAGCGCGTCGCCGCTCCACGGTCCGGGAAAAGGTGAGCTTCCTGTCGAGCAGCGCGAGCGAGCCGGTAACACCGGTTGCGGCAACGCCAGAGCCGGTTGCTCCGCCCGCACCAGCCGCTGAACCCACGCCGGAAGCGGCAACCGAAACTCCGGCCGCCCCGCGTCGCGCCGGCTGGTGGTCTCGCCGGTTCGGCGGCGGCGAGTAGGCGAACAAATCAGTTGAGACCGCCCGGCCAAACCGGGCGGTTTTGATTTGGCAAGGTCAGTACGATGCAAAGCGCAATTGTTCTCGGCGGCGGCATGATCGGCGTGAGCGCGGCGCTGCACCTCCGGCAGCGCGGCTGGTCGGTCACGCTCGTCGATCGCAGGGAGCCGGGCCGCGAGACCAGCTACGGCAATGCCGGGATGATCCAGGCCGAAGCCGTGCGTCCCTATCCGATGCCGCGCGACCTCGCTTCGCTCCTGAAGATCGCGACCGGCCGCACCAACGACGTGCGCTACAGCCTGTCGTCGCTTCATCTCCATATCGAGCCCCTGCTCCGCTACTGGTGGCACTCGGCGCCGAAGCGGCATCGCGAGGCGATCGACGCCTGGGCGCGGCTGATCGCCTACGCGACGGCGGAGCACGACATCCTCATTCGCGAAGCCCATGCCGACAATCTGATCCGCCGCGCGGGCTACCGGCACCTGCATCGCGACGCGGCCTCCTTCGATCTCGCCGTCAAGGCGGCGGAACAAGACCAGCGTGAATTCGGCGTGAGGTTTCGCGCGCTCTCGGGGGCCGAGCTCGCCAAGGCCGAACCGATCCTGCGCGACGACTTGCCCGGCGCGATCCATTGGCTAGACACCTGGACCGTGTCCGATCCCGGCGCACTGGTCACGGCCTATGCCGAGCTGTTCGAGCGCCTCGGCGGCACCATCGTGCTCGGCGATGCCCAGACCTTGCGGCAGACCGCGACCGGCTGGTCGGTCGACACGGACCAGGGACGCATCGACGCTGCGGCCGCCGTCGTGACGCTCGGGCCCTGGTCGCCCAATCTCCTGCACAAATTCGGCTACCGCATTCCGCTGGTGCGCAAGCGCGGCTACCACATGCATTACAGCGGCGGCGCATCACTTGACCTGCCGCTGGTCGACAAGGCCGGCGGCTATGCCATGGGTCCGATGGCCAAGGGCATCCGCATCACCACGGGCGCGGAATTGACCGGCATGGACGCGCTCGCAACGCCCGTGCAGCTCGCCAGTGCCGAAGCTTCGGCGCGAGAGCTGATCGACCTCGGCAAGCGGGTCGAGCCCGACCCGTGGTTCGGCACCCGCCCCTGCACGCCCGACATGCTGCCGGTGCTCGGGCAAGCGCCGCGTCACCCGGGCCTCTGGATGAATTTCGGCCACGGCCACCAGGGCTTTACGCTCGGGCCCGCGACCGGCCGCCTGCTCGCCGAGATGATGAGCGGCGAGACGCCGGCGATCGATCCGACGCCATACCGGCCTGAGCGCTTTTAGCTGTCGGCGCGCTCGGCCAGCATCTTCCTGATGCGGTCGGCGTCTTCAGGCGTCGCCGGATTGTAGACGATCATGCTGAGATCGGAGCGGCCCTCGACATTGAAGCTCGAATATTCGAACGACATCGTGCCGTGAACGGGATGCCGGAGCCGCTTGGTGCCGTCGCCATGATGGCGCACGTCGTTGTCGCGCCAGAGGGCCGCAAATTCCGGACTTGTCCGGCAGAGCTCGTCGACGAAATCGGCGACATGCGAGACGGCACCCGCTCGCGCCGCGTCTGCCCTGAATGCGGCCACCACAAAGCGTGCCACACTGTCCCAGTCATATTGCGCGGCGCGCACGCGCGGATCGCAGAAGATGAAGCGCAGGATGTTGCGCTGTCCCGGCGGGATCGCGCCGTAGTCGGTCAGCACGACGCTTGCGGCGCGATTCCAGGCGACGACGTCCCAGGTCGCGGTGCGTACCAGCGCCGGGCTGAATGAGAGCGCATCGAGCACGCGTTGCAGCCGCGGCGAGACGCCTTCGCTCGCCTGGTAGCGCACCTCGGGCGGGCGGCCGAGGCCGATCAGGAACAGGTGCTCGCGCTCGACATCGGTCAGCATCAACGCGCGCGCGATCCGGTCGAGCACGTCGGCCGACGGCGCCCCGCCGCGGCCCTGCTCCAGCCAAGTGTACCAGGTCGAGCTGATATTGGCGCGCTGGGCCACTTCCTCCCGGCGCAGACCCGGCGTGCGCCTGCGGCTGCCGGAGAAGCCGAACGCGGCTGCATCGAGCCGGGTGCGACGGTCCTTCAGATAGACCCCAAGCAGGTTCTCGGCGGCAGTGCTCTCGCTCATCCTGTTAGCGATTATACCCTGATAACGTCACTACTTTACCCGGATAATTCTAGCGCAGATGGTTCTCTCCACCAACCCCAGGAGAATTCGCATGCGTGTTTTCGTTACCGGTGCCACCGGCTTCGTCGGCTCCGCCGTCGTTCGAGACCTGATGGCCGCCGGCCATAGCGTGCTCGGCCTCGCCCGCTCCGATGCCGGCGTCGCAGCGCTCACCACGATGGGCGCCGAGATCCATCGTGGGTCGCTGGAGGATCATGCGTCCTTACGCAGCGGCGCCGCCGCTTCGGACGGTGTCCTGCATCTCGGCTTCAACCACGACTTCTCGAAATTCGCCGACAATTGCGAGCTCGACCGCCGCGCGATCCTGGCGCTCGGCGAGGAACTCAAAGGCTCCGACCGCCCTCTCATCGTCACATCAGGTGTGGCGCTGCTGGCGCCCGGACGGCTCGCGACCGAAGACGATGCGGCGGCCCGCCACTTTCCGCGCGTCTCGGAAGCCACCGCCGAAGACCTCGCAGAGCGCGGCGTCCGCACCGGCATCGTGCGGCTGCCGCCCACGACCCATGGCGAGGGCGACCACGGCTTCGTGCCGCGCCTGATCGCGCTCGCCCGGGAGAGAGGCGCCGCCGCCTATATCGGTGAAGGCCAAAACCGCTGGCCGGCCGCGCACCGCCTCGACGCCGCGCGCGTCTATCGTCTCGCGCTGGAGCAAGGTGCGACCGCGCGGCGCTATCATGCGATCGCCGAGGAAGGCGTGCCGTTCAAGGCGATTGCCGAGTTGATCGGCCGACGGCTCGGCGTCCCCGTCGTGTCCAAATCGCCTGAGGAAGCAGCCGCGCATTTCGGCTGGTTCGCACAGTTCGCCGGCATCGACGTTCCGACCTCAAGCGCCAGGACGCGCGCTTTGCTCGGCTGGGCGCCGAAAGAAAAAGGGCTGATCGACGATCTCGACCAGCCCCATTATTTCGAGGTCTGACGGCGCCGCCAGCGCCGTCAGATGCCGCTTGCAGATCAGTCCGTCGTGACGGCCGTTTCCAGGTCGGTCGGATCGATCTGCCTGGCGAGGTTGGCGTTGAGCTTGTCGCGGTCGAGCTCACCTTCCCACCAGGCGACGATCACGCAGGCCACGCCGTTGCCACATAGGTTGGTCAGCGCGCGGCACTCGCTCATGAACTTGTCGATTCCGAGCACGATCGCCATGCCCGGCACGAGGCGCGGATCGACCACGGCGAGCGTCGCGGCCAGCGTGATGAAGCCCGCGCCGGTGATGCCGGAGGCACCCTTCGAGGTCAGCATCGCCACCACCAGGATGGTGAGCTGCTGGCCGAAGGTGAGATCGAAGCCAAGCGCCTGCGCGATGAACAGCGTCGCCAGCGTCATGTAGATGTTGGTGCCGTCGAGATTGAACGAATAGCCCGTGGGCACCACGAGGCCGACCACCGACTTCGAGCAGCCGAGGCGCTCGAGTTTCTCCATCAAGGAAGGCAACGCGCTTTCCGAGGACGAGGTGCCGAGCACGATCAGCAGCTCGTCCTTGATGTAGGCGAGGAACTTGAAGATGGAGAAACCGGCGAGGCGCGCGATGGTTCCGAGCACGACGAACACGAACAGCGCCGCGGTGACGTAGAACGTGGCGATCAGGCCGACCAGGTTGAGGATTGCCCCGGTGCCGAACTTGCCGATGGTGTAGGCCATTGCGCCGAAGGCGCCGATCGGCGCCGCGCGCATCACGATGGAGATGACTCCGAACACCGCATGCGCGGCGTCATCGATGAAGCTGCGGATGGTATGGCCGCGCTCGCCGAGGCCCATGATGGCGAAGCCGAACAGCACCGAGAACAGCAACACCTGCAGGATCTCGCCTTGCGCGAAGGCGCCGACCACGGTGTCGGGGATGATGTGCAGGATGAAGTCGACCGACCTCTGGCCCTCGGCCTGCTTGGCGTAGTTGGCGACGGCCTGCGCGTTGGCGGCGGCGCTGCCGAAGCCCGCACCCGGCTTCACCAGGTTGCCGATGATGAGTCCGATCACCAGCGCGAAGGTCGAGACGACTTCGAAATAGACCAGCGCCTTGACGCCGATGCGGCCGACCTTCTTGGCGTCCTGGATATGCGCGATGCCGGAGACCACGGTGCAGAAGATGATCGGCGCAATCACCATCTTGATCAGCTTGATGAAGCCGTCGCCCATCGCCTTGATCCACTCGTTGGTGGCGAGCGACGGCCACAGCCAGCCGACCAAGGCGCCGAGCACGATGGCGATCAGCACCTGGACGTAGAGAACCTTGTACCAAGGCTTGGCGGCGGCCGGCGCGACCGGCGCCCCCGCCATCGTTGTCGTCGTCATCGTTTCACTCCCCCTCAAACTCAGAGCCAGCCAAGATCAACTTGGCCGGCTCTGTCAATCGGAACTGCTCGGAACGGTGCGCTTTACCCGCGTCGATCGACGATCCGGCGGGCCGCCGGCATCAGCGCGGCGCCCAGCGCGTTCTTGACCACCGATGCCGCAATGAACGGCGCGACGCCGACCGCCCAGGCCTTGGTTGCGCCAAGGCCGATGACGTAGGCCAGCCAGCCGAAGCCGGCGATGAAAATCACGACATGGGCGAGCGCCATTGCTCCAAACAGCAGCGCGACATTGCGATCCCAGCCGCGCTCGGCCAGCCAGCCGGTGATGAAGGCAGCCAGCACGAAGCCATACAGATAGCCGGCAGTCGGGCCGAGCAGCGGTGCAATTCCACCGACCGGACCGGCGAACACCGGCAGCCCCATCGCACCTTCGGCGAGGTAGGCGATCATGGTTGCGCTGCCAAGGCGCCAGCCATAGGCGGCGCCGATCATCAGCACGACCAGCGTCTGCAGGGTCATGGGCACGTAAGGCAGCGGCAGGTTCACCTTGGCTGATAGCGCCATCAAGGCGGTGCCGAGCGCAATCAGCACGATGGCGCGAAGTGCGCCGACGGTTTCACCTGGACGGGTCGGCCACATCAATGCGGCGAGAGGAGAATGCGGCGTGGCGACGGACGGGAGGGAACGGTCAGACAAAGTTGAACTCCGCAGGGCTGGTGTCGAAACGGCTGTCGAAAACTGGCGGCTATTTAAGCCAGTGAGCGATCCGGTCAACTGCCTCCCGCATCTCCGCTGCCGAACGTGCATAGGAGAGCCGTATGAATGAACGACCATGGATCGGATCGAAATCGAGACCCGGCGTGGCCGCAACGTGCGCCTGCTCCAGCATCTGTTTGGCAAACTCGAAACTGTCCGAGGTGAACTCCGAGACGTCGGCATAGAGATAGAAGGCGCCGTCGGCAGGCAGGAACTTGCTGAGGCCCGCCTTGGGCAATCCCTCGATCAGGATGCGCCGGTTTTCCTGATAGCCGTGCTTGATCTCCTCCATCTCGGCCGCGCCGTCGAAGGCCGCTTCGGCCGCGATTTGCGACAATGACGGCACCGAGATCGACAGGTTCTGCTGCAGCCGCTCGATCGGCCGCACCAGGATCTCGGGCACGACCATCCAGCCGACGCGCCAGCCCGTCATGCAAAAATATTTCGAGAACGAGTTGATCACGAGTGCGTGCTCCGACAGCGCCGCCGCCGTCGCCGCCGGAAACGCGTAGTCGAGCCCGTGATAGATCTCGTCGGAGATGAAGCGGATGCCGGCGTCTTCCGCCGCAGCGATCAGGCCGGCGAGCGCCTCGCGGGACATCATCGTCCCCGTCGGATTGGCAGGGCTGCCGACCAGCACGCCCTTCAGCGGCGCCTTGCGATGGGCCGCCAGCAGCGCCTCGCCGGTCAGCGCGTGGCGCGTGTCATTGGTGGTCTCGATCAGCACCGGCTCGCAACCGAGCGCGGTGAGGATGTGACGGTAGGGCGGATAGCCCGGCACCGTCACGGCGACGCGGTCGCCGGGCGCGAACATCGACAGGAAGGCCAGGATGAAACCGCCGGAGGAGCCTGTCGTCACCACGATCCGCTCGGGGCTGACATTACAGCCATAGGCATCCCGATAGTGGCGCGCGATGCGTTCGCGCAATGAGGGGATGCCGAGCGCGGAGGTGTAATCGATCCGCCCCGCCTCGAGCGCCGCATGGGCGGCCGCGATCGCGGTCTTTGGGGCGCCGGTTGCGGGCTGGCCGACCTCCATGTGGATGACATGGCCGCCTGCCGCCTCGATTCGGGCCGCGGCGGCCATCACGTCCATCACCATGAACGGGGGAACATCGCTGCGGCGGGAGGGCTCGAGCCACTGCCCCACCCGGTTCCTCAATGTCGCATCGTGCATCGAATTCTGCTATTTCGCTGGCGAACCGGTCGGTTCGGTCCCGGAAACGGGGCGCTTGCGCCCCAGACTGGCCGCATTGTACGGCTCATAAGGGCATATCTCGTATCCGGTCCGCCGCCAATCGCCAAAAACCAATCACGAAACTGCTTGATCAAGACCGTTTGACCCAGACCGCCTGATGTTGCTCCAGATCGCATTGCGCAAGAAGGCCTCCTCCCTCACCGCCCTCGTCACCGCCGCGGCGATCGCGCTGTTGCCGATGCCGGCCGCGCATGCGCAGGCCAAGGGGCCGCCGATCCTGCGCGACACCGAAACCGAGCAGCTGCTGCGCGAATACACGCGCCCGATCCTGCGCGTTGCCGGTCTGGAAAAGCAGAACATCCAGATGGTGATCATCAACGAAAGCTCGTTCAACGCGTTCGTCGCGGACGGCCGCCGCATCTTCGTCAATTACGGCGCGATCATGCAGTCGGAGACGCCGAACCAGATCATCGGCGTGCTCGCGCACGAGACCGGGCATCTGGCCGGCGGCCATCTGTCCAAGCTGCGCGAACAGCTCGCCAACGCACAGACCCAGATGATCATCGCCATGCTGCTCGGGGCCGGAGCGATTGCCGTGGGTAGCACCCGAGGCAGCAACAGCGCCGGCAACAACGGCCTCGCCAATGCCGGTGCCGCCGCCATCGCCGGACCGCAGGAGATGATCCGCCGCACGCTGCTGTCCTATCAGCGCCAGCAGGAGGAGAACGCCGACCGCGCCGGCGTGAAATTCCTGACCGCGACCCAGCAGTCGCCGAAGGGCATGTACGAGACCTTCAAGCGCTTCACCAGCGAGAGCCTGTTCGCGTCCCGCGGCGCCGATCCCTATCTCCAGTCGCATCCGATGCCCGCCGAGCGCGTCGCGTCGCTTCAGGAATTCGCCAGTTCCAGCCCCTATTGGGACAAGAAGGACGACCCCGCGCTCCAGCTCCGCCACGACATGGCGCGCGCCAAGATTTCCGCGTTCATGGAGCGGCCGGAGACGGTCTACCGCCGCTATCCCCAGACGAACGACAGCATGCCGGCGCGCTATGCCCGCGCCATCAGCACCTATCTGCACGGCGATTTACGCAGCGCCCTGGCCCAGATCGACGCGCTGATCCAGGTCCAGCCGAACAACCCGTATTTCTACGAGGTGCGCGGCCAGGCCCTCCTGGAGGGCGGCAAGCCGGCCGAGGCGATCCCCGCCCTGCGCAAGGCGGTGCAGCTGTCCAACAACGCCCCCCTCATCGAGATGTTACTTGGGCAGGCTCTGGTTGGATCGGATAATAAGGCCTACACCGATGATGCCGTTCGGATTCTCCGGGCCGCGGTGGCACGGGAACCGGAGGCTGCGCTCGGCTATATGCAGCTCGCGATGGCCTATGGCCGGAAGGGCGACTATGCCGAGGCGGATCTGGCGTCGGCGCAGGCCGCTTATCTGCGCGGCGACAACAAGACCGCCCGCGAGCTCGCCACGCGCGCGAAAACCCGTTTCGCCGTCGGCACGCCCGGATGGGTCAAGGCCGACGACATCGTGGCGGCCAAGCCGCCGCGCAACTAACGCGACCAAGACGACGCCTGACACCACGACGTCACGACACCGAGCTTAAGTCCGCCGGGACGTTTTCCGAAACCAGCTTTCGATAAGAGGATTTGCCTATGCCTTCGCTGCGCCTGCTTGCTCCCGCGCTGTTCGCGCTCGCCCTGTTCGGCGCAGCCGTTCCCGCGTCGGCCGACAGCTTCTCGGATGCCCAGCGCACCGACATCGAGGCGATCATCAAGAACTATCTCGTCACCCATCCCGAGGTGCTCGAGGAAGCGATGACCGAGCTCACCAAGCGCCAGGCCGCGGCCGAAACGCAGAAGCACGAAGCCAGCATCGCGCAGAACTCCGATGCGATCTTCAACTCGCCGCGCCAGGTCGTGCTCGGCAACAAGGACGGCGACGTCACCTTCGTCGAGTTCTTCGATTACAATTGCGGCTACTGCAAGCGCGCGATGGGCGACATGCTCGACCTCATGAAGGCCGATCCGAAGTTGAAGGTCGTGCTGAAGGAGTTTCCGGTGTTGAGCCAGGGCTCGGTCGAAGCGGCGCAGGTCGCGGTCGCCGTGCGCATGCAGGATCCCACCGGCAAGAAGTATCTCGACTTCCACCAGAAGCTGCTCGGCGGCCGTGGCGCCGCCGACAAGGCGCGCGCGCTTCAGGCGGCCAAGGAAGCCGGCCTCGACACCGCGAAGATCGAGAAGGACATCGGCAGCCCCGAGGTGCGCGCCACCATCGAGGAGAATTTCAAGCTCGCCGAAGCGATGGGTATGAACGGCACGCCGAGCTACGTGATCGGCAAGCAGATCGTGATCGGCGCCGTCGGCCTCGAAGGCCTGAAGGAAAAGATCGGCGTTGCCCGTTGCGGCAAGGCGACCTGCTAACAAGGCGACCTGCTGATCCCGCATTTCACAATCTGCGCATGCGACGAGGCCGGCTGAACAGCCGGCCTTTTTCGTTGACCGCGGCTTTGCGCGAATTCTGGCGCGAATCCGGCGCGCGCATTCATCTCGCGTTTAAGAAACAAATACCCCGGAACCGCCGATGTTCCGGAACAACTCAAATCTCCTTTCGTTGGTGGCGCGGGCAATGACGCAAAGAAACACGTGAGGAGAAATTTGATGTCTAACCGCTTTATGATCTCGGTCGCCGCGCTCGCGCTCGTCGCAGGCACCGGGCTGGCGAACGCACAGGGCACCATGAACCGCGATAGCGGTGGCGGGGCCGGCGCGCAGCCGACGCAACATTCGCAACCCGGCGGCGGCGCAGCTGAACGTGGCGCGATGGGCAAGGAAGCCGCTCCCGAGAGGGGCACCGTCGGCCAGGCTGGCGGCGCCATGAAGCCCGGCGGAGCAGCCGAGGAGAAGTCGTCTGGCGCGACGGAGAAATCCGGTGCGATGGAAAAGTCAGGCGGGATGGAAAAATCCGGCACGATGAACAAGAACGCGGCTGACGAGAAGGCCGGCGCGACGAAGGGTGAGCACGCCCAGGGCGCACAGGACAAGTCCGCGCAGGACAAGTCCAAGAGCACGATGGACAAGTCCCAGATGGACAAGTCCAAGAGCACCGAGACTGACACCAAGAGCGGCAACATGAACGCCCAGACCAAGGGCGCGGACAGCAAGGCTGCCGACACCAAGTCTCAGACCACGACCGGCGCCGCGCCTGCGACCGCTGCGGCACCGCCTGCCGAGAAGCGGACCGAGATCTCAACGGCGATCAAGTCGACCAAGATCGAAGAGACCACGAACGTCAACTTCAACATCTCGGTCGGCGCCGCGATCCCGGCGTCCGTTCGCTTCCATCCGCTGCCGCCCCGGATCGTGGAGATCTATCCGGAGTGGCGCGGCTATGACGTGATCTACGTCCGCGGACAGTACATCATCGTCCGTCCGCAGACGCGCGAGATCGTGTACATCATCGAAGGCTAAGCCGCTTGGCTGACGGCCCGATAAGCCCTTGCCGAGAGATCGGCAGGGGCTTTTGGCCTATTGGGCGGCCTCCCCTGCCTATCCCGCCCGGCAGCCACGATTAGAACTGGTTAACAAGCAATTTCCGTAGCTTCCGCACAGGTTTTTGCATCCCGGATGAGCTGATTGAAGCCCCCTGGGAGGTCCTTCAAGGCTTCCCCTAGGGCGCTTTGTTACCTATAACCCCCGCCACGCCGAAGCACCTCTTGCGGGATTGGAATGGCCGAACCAGCAACCGACACGATCCTCGTTCTCAACGGGCCGAACCTCAACATGTTGGGGACGCGCGAGCCCGAGAAGTATGGCCATGCGACGCTGGCCGACGTCGAAACGTTGTGCCGCGAAGCGGCGGCGGCGTATGGCCTCAAGGCCGACTGCCGGCAGTCCAACCGCGAAGGCGAGCTGATCGACTTCGTCCACGAGGCGCACGCCCGCAAGATGAAGGGCATCATCATCAATGCCGGAGGCTATTCGCACACCTCGATCGCGCTGCACGACGCGCTGCTGGCGGTGCAGATCCCGACCGTCGAAGTGCACGTGACCAACATCCACGCCCGCGAGAGCTTCCGTCACCATTCCTACACCGCGCGCGCGGCCTTCGCCTCGCTCTGCGGTTTCGGCATCGAGGGCTACCGCCTCGCGATCCAGGGCCTTGCCGCCAAACTCGGCATCAAGCCCAAAGCCTGACGCTCCCTCTTCACACAGAACATTCGGATCAGAACATGGCGCGCCAGCCAGACGACAAAGCAGCCGTAAAGTTTTCCAGCGAGGATTCCGCGCTCGTCCGCGAGCTCGCACTCCTGCTCGATGAGACCAGCCTCACCGAGATCGAGATCGAACGGGCCGGCCTTCGCCTGCGCGTCGCCCGCAACATCAGCGTCGCCGCCACCATGCCGATGCAGATGGCGGCCGCTCCCGCCATCCTGCCGGCGGCCGCAGCTGCCGCCGCGCCAGCCGCGGCCGACCTGTCGAAGCATCCGGGCGCGGTGATCTCGCCGATGGTCGGCACCGCCTATTGGGCGCCGGAGCCCGGCGCCAAGCCGTTCATCGAGGTCGGCAGCAAGGTCTCGGTCGGCCAGACGCTGCTGATCATCGAAGCCATGAAGACCATGAACCAGATCCCCTCGCCGCGCGCCGGCACGGTGACGCAGATCCTGGTCGAAGACGGCCAGCCGGTCGAGTACGGCGAGCCGCTCGTCATCATTGAGTAATGGTCGTGGGCGGTCAGCCGCCCTAGCCGCCTCCCGCGCGCCAGTCCCTTAAGGACACCATGTTCGACAAGATCCTCATAGCCAATCGCGGCGAGATCGCCCTTCGCATCCTGCGCGCCTGCAAGGAGCTCGGCATCGCGACCGTCGCCGTGCACTCCACTGCCGACGCCGACGCCATGCATGTGCGCCTGTCGGACGAGAGCGTCTGCATCGGGCCGCCGCCGTCCAAGGACAGCTATCTCAACGTGCCCGCGCTGCTCGCGGCCTGCGAGATCACCGGCGCGGATGCCGTGCATCCCGGCTACGGCTTCCTCTCCGAGAACGCGCGCTTCGCCGAAATCCTTGGCGAGCACAATCTGCATTTCATCGGCCCCAAGGCCGAGCACATCCGCCTGATGGGCGACAAGATCGAGGCCAAGAAGACGGCCAGGAATCTCGGCATTCCCGTGGTGCCCGGCTCGGACGGCGCGGTCGGCCCCGAGGACGACGCGATGGCGATCGCCAGGAAGATCGGCTTCCCCGTGCTGGTCAAGGCAGCCGCCGGCGGCGGCGGCCGCGGCATGAAGGTCGCGCAGAGCGAGGCCGACCTCCAGGTGGCGCTGTCGACGGCAGCCAACGAGGCCAAGTCCGCCTTCGGTGACGCGTCCGTCTATCTCGAAAAATACCTCCAGAAGCCGCGTCATATCGAAATCCAGATCCTCGGTGACGGCCGCGGCGGCGCGATCCATCTCGGCGAGCGCGATTGCTCGCTGCAGCGCCGCCACCAGAAGGTCTGGGAGGAAGGTCCCTCGCCCGTCCTTGCCGCCGCTGCACGCGCCAAGATCGGCGAGACCTGCGCCAAGGCGATGCGCGAGATGAAATATCTCGGCGTCGGCACCATCGAATTCCTGTTCGAGGACGGCGAGTTCTACTTCATCGAGATGAACACCCGCATCCAGGTCGAACATCCCGTCACCGAGAGTATCACCGACATCGACCTCGTGCTGGAGCAGATCCGCATCGCTGCCGGCGGCGATCTGCCGGCCAAGCAAAGCGAGATTCAGATCATCGGCCATGCGATCGAGTGCCGCATCAACGCCGAGAACCCGCAGACTTTCCGTCCCTCGCCAGGCCGCATCACGCAATATCACCAGCCCGGCGGGCTCGGCGTGCGCATCGATTCTGCGGTCTATCAGGGCTACACCATCCCGCCCTATTACGACTCGCTCGTCGGCAAGCTCATCGTCCACGGCAAGACCCGCGCCGAATGCCTGATGCGGCTGCGCCGGGCACTGGACGAGATGGTGGTCGAGGGCATCGAGACGACGCTGCCGCTGTTCCGCGACCTGGTGCGCCAGGACGGCATCATCAACGGCGACTATCACATCCACTGGCTGGAACAGTATCTCGCGGGCAAGGAACCGGCCGCGGGGTGACCCCTCTCCTCCCGTGGAACCCTTTGGCCCCCATCGCGTTCTGGACGGGGACAGTTCCGAGGGGGCCTTTTGAGTTCCGTTGACGTGACGAAGCGAGACCGTCGTGACGACTGAAGCGCAACGACGGCGCTCCCTGTGGCAGATCCTGCTGTTCTCGGCGGGTCTTCTGGTGTTGACCGTGATCAGCGCCGGCTCCGTCTACCTGGTCAACAAGGCCAGAGACGATAGCAAATGGGTGATCCACACCATCGAGGCGGAGAACCAGATCAACGCCCTGCTGCTGGAAATCCGGCGTGCCGAGAGCGCCGCCCGCGGCTATCTCCTGACCCAAGGGGCGGATTTCAAGGCCGACCATGAGAAAGCCGTGGCAGCGATCATACCTGCCCTCGACAAGCTCACGCGCCTGACCCGCGATAATCCGGACCAACGCGGCAACATCGAGAAGCTGAGCGCGGCTATCGAAATCCGGCTGGGGCAATTCAAGCAGGAGCTGGACTTCATCGGCCAGAATCGGCCGGACAAGGCCATAGCGCAGGTCCGCGAGGCCGCCTCCACCGACACCACGGCCGAGATCAGCAAAGTCGCCGTCTCCATGATCCAGGAGGAGGAGCGCCTGTTCCGGCTCCGATCGGCCAATTCCGACCGCAGCCAGACGCTGGCGGCCTCGATGACCGGCATCGGTTCGGGCCTCGTGGTGCTGCTGACCCTGATCTCGATCTGGCTGGTGCGGCGCTCGGTGCTGGCCCGCGACGAGGCCGAGACGCGCCTGCGCGACGCCTACGCCAACCTCGAGACCGTGGTCGACGAACGCACGGCAGACCTGCGCGAGGCCAACAACGAGATTCAGCGCTTTGCCTATATCGTCAGCCACGACCTTCGTTCGCCACTCGTCAACATCATGGGCTTCACCAGCGAACTCGAAGAGCTCAGCGGCGACATTTTCCGCCGTATCGGCGGCCTTACCCATGTCCCGGCCGATGGCCCGCCGCTAGCTGACGGCGAGGTCACGCTCGAAGGCCCCGACAAGCAGCTTTCAACGGATTTTTCCGAAGCGCTCGGCTTCATCAAGTCGTCGATCGCCAAGATGGACCGCCTGATCTCGGCGATCCTCAACCTCACCCGCGAGGGCCGGCGCGAATTCGTGCCCGAGAAGATCGACACCCGCGAGCTGATCGAAGCCATCGTCTCGACGCTGGCGCATCAGTCCGCCGAAGCGCAGGCCGAGATCCATGTCGCGCCGCTGCCGGATCTCGTCAGCGACCGCCTTGCGCTGGAGCAGATCTTCTCCAATCTGATCGACAACGCCATCAAATATCTCAAGGCCGGCGCCCCCGGCGAGATCAGAATCCGCGGGCGCACCAAGCTTGGCTACGCTATCTTCGAGATCAGCGATAATGGCCGCGGGATCGATCCGAAAGATCACCAGCGGATTTTCGACCTGTTTCGCCGGGCGGGAACCCAGGACAAGCCTGGTCAGGGCATTGGTCTTGCGCATGTGCGCGCACTTGTGCGCCGCCTCGGCGGTACCATGTCGGTATCATCGGAACTGAATACGGGCAGCACCTTCACCATCACGCTGCCCATCACCTGGAACGCAAGCAACCGGAACGCCGACCAATGACTCAACCCGTCACCATCATCATGATCGAGGACGACGAGGGCCACGCCCGGCTGATCGAGCGCAACATCCGCCGATCCGGCGTCAACAACGAGATCATCCCCTTCGCCAACGGCACGGACGCGGTGAAGCACCTGTTCGGCTCAGACGGCAGCGGGCTCGTGCAGAAGGGCAATGCGCTCCTGATCCTGCTCGATCTCAATCTCCCCGACATGACCGGGATCGACATCCTGAAGCAGATCAAGGAGAACAAATACCTGAAGGCCTCGCCCGTGGTGGTGCTGACCACCACCGACGACAGCCAGGAAATCAAGCGCTGCTACGAGCTCGGCTGCAACGTCTACATCACCAAGCCCGTGAACTACGAGAATTTCGCCAATGCCATCCGGCAGCTCGGCCTGTTCTTCTCGGTCATCCAGGTCCCGCCCGCCGCCTCATGAACCAGCACCCGCCTACACTGCTCTACATCGACGACGACGCGGCCTTGGCCCGCCTGGTCGAGCGCGGCCTGACGCGACGCGGCTACAAGGTCATTCATGCCGCGAGCGGCGAGGAAGGCCTGGAGCGTATCCGTCGCGCGGGGACCCAAAACAGCGCCGACAGCTGCATCGACGTCGTGGCGCTCGACCAGTACATGCCCGGCCTCGACGGGCTGGAGACGCTCGAGCAGATCATGGCGATACCAGGCGCGCCGCCCGTGGTGTTCGTCACCGCGTCGCAGGATTCCAGCATCGCGGTCACCGCGCTGAAGGCAGGCGCGGCCGATTATCTCGTCAAGGACGTCAAGGGCGATTTCATCCCCCTGCTCCACGTCGCCGCCGACGGCGCGCTGCGCCAGGCCGAATTGCAGAAGGCGCGCGAGGAAGCCGAGGCCGAGATCCACGCATCGCGCGACCGCTACGCCGCGCTCGCCGCCGAACGCGAGCTGCTGCTGCGCGAGGTCAATCACCGCGTCGGCAACTCGCTCCAGATCATCGCTTCGCTGCTGCATCTCCAGGCGAACTCGGCGGGCCAGGAAGAGGTCAAGGCGGCGCTGACCAACGCGATGGGCCGCGTCGCCGCGGTCGCGCAGGTGCACCGCCGGCTCTACACTTCGCAGGACCTGAAGAGCGTGGTGCTGAACCAGTATCTGGATTCGCTGCTCGAGGATCTCAGGCGCTCGGCCGAAGGCAACCGGATGTCGCGCCTGACGGTGAAGGCCGAGCCGATCGAGATCGATCCGGACCGCGCCGTCGCCGTCGGCATCATCGTCAACGAGCTGGTGATGAACGCGGTGAAATACGCCTATCCCGACGGCGCCGGCCCCATCCATGTCGAGCTGACCTCGCATGGCGAGGATCTGCTGCTGGCGATCACCGACGACGGCGTCGGTGACAAGGTCAAGGCGGATCCGCGCTCGACCGGCATGGGCCAGCGCATCGTCGCGGCGATGGCCACCAAGCTCGACGCCACTGTCGAGCGCGACCCCGCCCATTCCGGAACTCGCGTCATGCTGAGGTTCCGCCGCACGCCCGCAGCCCCCGACAAGACCAACAACGCCGCCGCAGGCTGACCCTCGCCCCCTTCGCAACACCTCCACGATCCTGCTATTGTTGCGCCATGACTTCGCGCGACTCCGCTTCGTCTGAAATCACGCCGGCCGTGCTGTTGCGTGCCTATGCCTGCGGCATTTTTCCGATGGCCGAGAGCGCCGACGATCCGACCCTGTTCTGGGTCGAGCCGGAATTGCGCGGCGTGATCCCGCTCGAGGGATTTCGCGTGGCCTCGCGGCTCGCGCGCACCGTCCGTACGGACGCCTTTCGCGTCACCGTCAACACGGCGTTCAAGGCAACGATCGCCGGCTGCGCCGCGCCGCAGGCGGGGCGCGAGGACACCTGGATCAACAAGCGGATTCGCGACCTCTATGGCGGCCTCTACGAGCTCGGCCATTGCCACAGCGTCGAGGCCTGGCAGGGCGACGACCTCGTCGGCGGGCTCTACGGCGTCAGCCTCGGACGCGCCTTCTTCGGCGAGAGCATGTTTCACACCGCGCGCGATGCCTCGAAGGTCGCGCTGGTGCACCTGGTCGCGCGGCTGATCCATGGCGGCTTCGAGCTGCTCGACACGCAATACGTCACTGATCATTTGAAGAGTTTTGGCGCGGTCGAGATTTCGCGGCGGCGCTACACCGCGCTGCTCGACAAGGCGCTCGCCGGTGACCCCGGTGATTTCCTGCGGTTGTCAACCGGCGACGCGATCCCGGGCGCACGCGCGCTCGATATCATCGCCTCCCGTCCATGATCGGTAATGGGGCCTAGCGCCCGAACCCGGGGATGCCGAACAGGCCCGGCCGCTGCTCCGGCGGCGGCGGGGGTGGCGGCGCCGGCTGCTGCTGCTGGATCGGCGGCAAGGGCTGCGGCGGGCGCTGCTGCACGGCCTGCTTGGGTTGCGCCGCCTTCTTCTGCGCGGGCGGCGGAGCCGCCGGCTTTGCTGCGGTCGGATCGGGCGCCGCGGTCGCAATGGTCTGCTGCGGCTCTTTGCAGTCGGTGAGCCAGATGTCGTAGATCGGATGCTCGACGCCGTGCAGGCCGGGGCTCGCCGCATACATCCAGCCTGAGAAGATGCGCTTCACCTCGCCCTGCAAGGTGATCTCGTCGACCTCGACGAAGGCGTCGGTATTGGTGGCTTCCGTCGCCGGCCGCGTATAGCAGGCGTCGGTCTTGACCCGCAGCGCGCCGAACTGGACGGTCTCGCCGATGTCCTCGTCGAAATTGATGATGCGCCCGGTGATCTTGTCGAGGCCGGAGAAGGTCGCCTTCTTGTTCACGATCTTCTGGGCCGGCGGCTCGGTCACGACCTCGTCGCCCGGCTGGAGGCTAGCCGGGGTCTGCGGGACAGTGCCGCCCGGCCCGCCCTTCTGCTGGGGCTGGCGCTGACCGGGCGCACCCGGGGCGGCTTGCGGATTGGGCGGAGCGACCGCCACGGACGGCGGCTGGTTCGGCGGAGCGACGGTTGAGCCCGGCGGCGGCGCCAGGGGCTGGGACTCGACCGGCCCCGGCATCACGTTACCTTGCCGGCCCGGCGGCGGGGCCATCGGGCGCGACGGCAGCACGCGGCCCTGCGGCGGCAGCTCGGGGACCTCTTCGTCGTCGTCGGGGATCTGAGGCTGCGGCTGACCACGCGGAATCGAACCCGGCGGCCGCGGCGGCGGGTCGGAGAAGATCGTGCCGATCTGCGCCTGCGCGGGCGTCGCAACCGTCAATGCGGTGGCGGCCAGAAGCGCCGCAAGACCTGGCAGGGCAAGTCTTGTAAGGGTAAAGGTTCGAACCATCTTCTCGCGCGGCTTCAACAGCGAATCGGGCTTGCTGGACATTCTACAGGGGATACCGCCGCTCGCAGGCCATCCGGTTAACACGGCGAATACGGCGGGGGAAGGGCGGCATCCCTGCCCTGCCCGCGGCCCGCTGGCCAGACCGGCGGCCGGATGGGATAGTTGACCGGCTCCTCCCCGGGGCCAAGGCGGGCAGCGCCCCCGAACGACGTCCAACGATAACAGAAAACCCCAAGGTCGCTCCCATGCCCGTCGTGCTCGATCCCGATGCCGCCGCCGTCTACAAGGCCTTCCAGGAGGCCGGCCGCCCCGCCTACGAGACCCTGACGGCACCGGAAGCCCGCGCCTATTACGGGCAGGCCCGCTTCGCCACCAACCCCGAGCCGCCGGAACTGGCGCGCGTCGCGGCGCTGGCGATCCCGGCGCCGCACGGCGAAATCCCGGCCCGCATCTACGTCCCGAAGCAGCCGCGCCGTCAGAATGGCCTGTCGCCGGCGCTGGTGTTCTTCCATGGCGGCGGCTGGGTGATCGGCGATCTCGACTCCCACGACGTCGTCTGCCGCCAGCTCGCCGTTTCAGGCGCGCTGATCGTGATCTCGGTCGATTACCGCCTCGCGCCCGAGCACAAGTTTCCCGCCGCCGCTGATGACGCGATCGCCGCCACAAAATGGATTGCCGCGAAAGCGCGCGAGCTCGGCATCGATGCCTCGCGCCTTTCGATCGGCGGCGATAGCGCCGGCGGCAATCTCGCCGCAGTGGTCGCGCTCACGGCACGCGACGGCAATGGTCCGAAGATCGCGGGCCAGGTCCTGATCTACCCCGCGACCGATTTCGCCATGACGCACGGCTCCCACAGCGAGCCCGAGACCAGCGTGCTGCTGACGCATTCGGTGATCCGCTGGTTCCGCGATCACTATCTCAACGGCACAGTCGACATCCACGACTGGCGTGCCTCGCCGGCGCGCGCGAAAAGCCTCGCCGGTTTGCCGCCGGCCTATGTGCTCACGGCCGGCGCCGATCCGCTGCGCGACGAAGGCGACGAGTATGCCGCGCGCCTAAAGCAGGCCGGCGTGCCCGTCGCCTACAAACATTATCCCGGCCAATTCCACGGCTTCTTCACGATGGGCAAGCTGCTGCCGCAGGCCAATGTCGCGGTGCGCGAGATCGGCGCCTGGTTGAAGGAGCTGGGCTGACGCCTCCCATGCCCTTCGTTCTTCAAACCGTCTTCGCCCTCCCCCTGCGCGCGCTGACATGGCTCGGCAGCCAGGGCACCCGCGGGGTCGCGGCGGTCGTGTTCGTCGCCGCCGCCGTGCCGCCGCTCGGCGCGCTGCTGCGGCCCTACATCACCGAAGCGATCCTCGTCCTGCTCTGCATCTCCTTCATGCGAGTCGATCTCGCGGCGCTGTACGGTCACCTACGCCGCCCGGCGCTGATTGCGACCGCAACCGCCTGGACTACGATGGGCGTGCCGCTGATCGTCGGACTGATCATCTATGCAACAGGGCTCAACGACCACTCGCCCGGCCTTTCCGTTGCCCTGATGCTCCAGAGCATGGCCTCGCCCATGATGGCGTCTCCGGCGCTCGCCGCGCTGATGGGCCTCGATGCCACGCTCGTGCTGGTCACGCTGGTGACCTCCACCGCGCTGGTCCCCTTCACAGCGTCGCTGTTCGCAAGCCTATTCCTCGACGGCATGCTCAGCGTCACGCCGGCGACGCTCGGCCTGAAGCTGCTCGGCATCCTCGCGGCGTCGCTGCTGGCCGCAACCATCATCCGTTGGGTGTTCGGCGCAAAAGCGATCCAGCGCCACAGGAAGCCGATCGACGGCTTCAACATCATCATCCTCCTGATCTTCGCCGCCGCGATCATGGGCGATGTCGTGAGCGACCTCGTGGCCCGGCCGCTCTTCACGATCGGCCTGGCGGCTCTGTCCTTCGCGATCTATTTCACGCTGCTCGCCGTGACCACGCTGCTGTTCCGCCGCATCGGCTATGAGCGCGCGCTGGCGCTCGGGCTGATGGTGTCACAGCGCAATCTGGGCCTGATGCTGGCCGCGACCGCCGGCGCGCTGCCGCCAACCACCTGGCTCTATTTCGCGATGACGCAATTTCCGATCCATCTTGCGCCCTACATGCTGACGCCGATCGCACGCCGCTTCACGGCGCGCGCGGATGGCAACGGCGAGGCCGCTGCAGGCAAGGCGACCTAGGACGCATTCATAGCGGCGTCGCGGCCGGCTTTGAGGCCCTGAAGAGATAGCGGTTGGTGCTGAAGAAGTATTGTCCCGCTCCGCTCAGACGCTCAAACTCGCTATGCCATGCTTCGAGATCATCGGCTGAAACGTCGTTCCTGCGGGCGACGAAGTCCCGAATGCCCTGGGCCAGCCCCTTACTGTAGCTATCGTCATCGTACTGCAAATTCAGGATTGGAAAGACCGACGCACCGTCCAGGTGAAGTCGTGCATCCACCAATCTGTGGGCCATCGACCTCGGGAGACGCGGGTGAGCGCAGTGCGCTTCCCATGATTTCATCACCGCGGCCATACGTTCCGGGCTTTCGGAATGCCACACCACCGCGTCCCAGTCCGTTGCGACAAAAATCGTGCGGCCCCCTGGCTTGAGCACGCGAAATGTCTCTGCGAGGACGCGGTCAACGTCAGGCACGTACTCGGCAACCTGCGTGCACACGACGACATCGAACGACGCATGGGATTGACCCAATTCCGTCGCGTTGCCGATCGCATAGGAAATCCAGGCGGAAGCCTTCTGCCGGTTGCAGACCTCGATCAGGTCAGTCGACACATCGATACCGACGACAGCACCATCCGGCCCGACGATCTGCGCCATGCTTTCGCAGAGATAGCCGGGACCACATCCGATATCGAGAACGCTCTCGCCGGCGGACAGATTGAGCTGCCGAATGGTCTCCGCGCGCTGGGCGGTCACGTCCCCTGTGAGATAAAGTCTTTGGAGCCGTTTCGCGTTCTCGTTGCTGTACTCCATTCCGGTCATCTTCGCCTCCACGCTCGAGTGCCAGGTGAGATTTCCTAACCCGCCCGCGCCGCGCGCCGCAGCGCCTGGGGCGGCTGGCCGAAGGCGCGGATGAAGGCGCGCCGCATGCGCTCGGGATCGCCAAATCCGGTCGTCTCCGCGACGAGCTCGATCGCCTCGCGCGAGGACTGCACGCGCTCGCGCGCGACCTCGATCCGTAAGCGCTCGATCGCCTTCGACGGCGTCGTGCCGGTCTCGGCGGCAAAGGCGCGGGCAAAATGCCGCGCGCTCATGCCGGCACGATCGGCGAGGTCTTCGACCGTCAGCCGGGCATCGAGATTCTCGCGCGCCCAGGACAGCAGCGCGCCGAACCGGCCGTTCGGTGTCTTCAATTCCAGCAGTGAGGAGAACTGCGACTGGCCGCCGCTACGGCGATGATACAGCACGAGCTGGCGCGCAGCCTGTTGCGCGATCTCCTCACCATGGTCCTCGGTGACCATCGCGAGCGCGAGGTCGATACCCGCGGTGATGCCCGCCGACGTCCACACATTGCCGTCATGCGTGAAGATCTGGTCCGGCTCGAACTTCACCTTGGGATAGCGCGCGACGAAATCCCGCGTGCGGCCCCAATGCGTGGTGGCGCGGCGCCCATCGAGCAGGCCCGCCTCGGCCAGCACATAGGCGCCCGAGCAGACGCTGGCGACACGCACACCGCGCCGCGCCAGCCGCTGCACGAAGGCGCGCGTGGCCTCGCAGCGTGCGGCGACTGTCACGCCTGCGCCACCCGCGATGACCAGTGTGGTGATCGCGTTCGCCGACTTGAAGTCGCGCGCCATCATTTCCACGCCGGACGAGCTGCGCACGGGCCCCGCGTTCAGTGCCAGCACGCGGATTCCGGTGGTCGTCTTGCCCGTGCAGCGCGCCGCGATCTCGAACACCGAGATGGGACCTGCCGCATCGAGCAACTGGAAATCGGGAAAGATCAGGATGCCGATCATGGTCATGTCCGAAAGTGAGGGAAATACGCCATTTTGGACGGAATGGCATCATGAGAGGCTGCGTCCGTCAAGCTCATCTTTGGAGGACCTGCCCATGTCGTCACCGCTCCAGATCGGTCTTTTGGTGTTTCCGCGCGTCACCCAGCTCGACTTCACCGGTCCATTGCAGGTGTTCTCCTCCGTCCCCGGCGCGAAGCTGCACCTGATCTGGAAACGGATCGAGCCGGTGCCGAGCGATTCCGTGCTGACGCTGACGCCGACCACGACGTTCGCCGACTGTCCGCAGCTCGACGTGATCTGCGTGCCCGGCGGCGGCGGCACCAACGACCTGCTCAATGACGAAGAGGTGCTGGATTTCCTGCGCAGGCAGGCCGAAGGCGCCAGGTACGTCACCTCGGTCTGCACGGGGGCGCTGGCGCTCGGCGCTGCCGGTCTGCTCAAGGGCTATCGCGCTGCCACCCATTGGAGCGCGATGGAGATGCTCGGCCAGTTCGGCGCGACTCCGACCAAGACGCGCGTCTGCATCGACCGCAACCGCGTCACCGGCGGCGGCGTCACCGCCGGGATCGATTTCGCCCTGACGCTGGTGTCGATCCTGGTCGACCGCACCACGGCGGAAGCGATCCAGCTCCAGATCGAGTACAACCCCGCCCCGCCGTTCACGTCCGGCTCGCCCGACACCGCGCCCGCCGAAGTGCTGGCCTTGCTGAGAGAGCGCGGCGCCGCAAACCAGGCCCGCCGCCTCGAGGCGGTCAAGCGCGCGGCTGAGCGGGTGTAGAGCAGAGGCTTTGCTCACGCGCCCCGAACGCAGCGCAGCACTTCCCGGGCAATGCAAAGCATCGTCCGGAAGCTCCGCACTGCTGACATGACGCTGTCAGGAGCCTGTCGCGACAATCCGTATCGCGCCCAACACCCACGGACGCTTCCCGGTCGCGTGCGCACAGGAGGATCTGACCATGGCGCGATACCGGCTGCACTGCATCGGAGCTTCGGGCAATTCGTTCAAGGTAGCGCTATTCCTCAACTGCGCCGGGCTCGACTGGGAGCCGGTCGGCCTCGACTTTGCCGGCGGCGAGACCCGCACGCCTGACTGGCGGGCCACAACCAATGTCATGGGCGAAGTCCCTGTCCTCGAAGTCGATGGCCGGCATATGAGCCAGTCCGGTGCGATCCTGCTGTGGCTCGCCGAGACTCACGGCGTGTTCGGTCCGAGACGCGAGGAGACGTTCGAAGCCACGCGCTGGCTGCTGTTCGACAATCACAAGTTCACCGCGAGCTTCGCCCAGCACCGGTTTCAGCGCTGCTTCATGCCGGAGCCCGCCCATCCCGCTGTGCTCGCTTACTTGCGCGGTCGGACCGACAGCGCCTTCTCGATCGTCGACAGACACCTCTCCGACCGCAGCTTCATGCTGGGCGACCGTCCGACGATCGTCGATTTCTCACTGTTGGGCTATCTGTACTATCCGACCGAGGAGACGGGCTTTGATCTTGCCGCGACTTTCCCGGCGATTGATGCCTGGCGCCGGCGTGTCGCCGAACTGCCGGGCTGGAAGCCGCCCTATGAGATGATGCCAGTCGGCAACTCACCGACGCTCCATCTCTGAGAAGCGAGCAGAGCAACAGATCAAAGAAAAAGGCCGCTCGGTTTCCCAAGCGGCCTTTCCTGTCTTACGGTGGCTGCACATTCCATCGGGCGATTTCGAACTTCCAGACCGGGGGCCTATCTCCCGATCGAGTCCTCGTCGGCGGCCGCTGCATCTCGGGACAGTCGCGAACTGTTGCCCGAACCGAACGCGATGGTCTCCCATCTCCGTAAGATGGGACCATTGAGCCGCATCGCTCGCGTAGCTGCAACGCCCGCGCAGGCGCTGTCCCCGCTGTTCCCGCTGTCCACAGCAAGGTGAGGCGGATGCTGGTGCATCCTCCCCCACGGCAAGGATTCGGACGGAGATCGGAAAGCTAGCCAGGCGTCCAGGGCTGGTAGTCGCCGGTCGCCTTGGGACGCTTGCCGCTGGCAAGCGTCGAGCCGGAGGGCCGATAGGCGTTCGGCGTGCCGGTGGGGTTCGGCTGGTGCGGCTTTTGCCATTCGCGCGGCTGGTAGTTCTCTTCGGTCGGCGGCACATCGACGACGTGATGCATCCAGCCGTGCCAACCCGTCGGAATGCGGCTCGCTTCGGCGTAGCCGTTATAGATGACCCAGCGCCGCTCGAAGCCGAGCGTCGGATCGATCGCCCCGCCGCGGGTCCGATAATAGCGGTTTCCCTGCTCGTCCTGGCCGACCAGCTCGCCGTACCGCTTGGTCCAGAGCTGGGTGCCAAAGGTCTGGCCACTCCACCAGGTGAAGAACTTGAGGAAGAACTGTTTCATACGGCTAGGGCCCTGCTTCGTGAGGCCCTGATGCCATCCGGGCGGCGAAATGTCCAGTTCCGCGGGGACGGCCGTGCCGTGCAAAATGCCCGGCGTAAGCCCTGCCGCAAATCGGACGCGATCCGTTCATGCCGGGTACAGCGGCCGCATGGAAACCTGCGCCACACGCGCACACCGGCGTGAACCCTGGAACCGCGGGCCCTTCAAGAGGTTTGCTTCAGGGAATAAGGAGTTTGAACATGAAAAGTCTGAGAATTTTGAGCGCCGCGGCAGCGGTCGCGTTGGTCCTTCCGTTGGCGACGCCGAGCTTCGCCCAGGGCCGTGGCGGCCACGGCGGTGGCGGCGGTGGTCATTTTGGCGGTGGCGGCGGCGCCCATTTCGGCGGTGGCGGCGCCCGCATGGGCGGCGGCAGCTTTGGCGGCGCGCGGTTCGGTGGCGGCGGCGGCAATTTCGCAGCCGGAGCCATGCGCCCGAGCGCCGGCCTAGCCATGCGTCCGACCGCAGGAGCCACGTTTAGTGGTGGCGGCGGCCGTCCCCTCGCAGTCGCGGGTAACAACTGGCGCGGCGGCGGTGGCAACTGGCACGGTGGCGGCTGGCGTCGTCACGGTGGCGGTTTCTGGCCGGGCGTCGCAGCCGGTGCTGCGATCGGCGGGCTCGGCTCCTACGCCTACTACGGTGGCGGGTACTACAACGATCCCTACTACTATGGCGACGACAGCTATTATGACGAACCGTCGGTCGCAGTGGTGCCGGATAGCGGTGGTGACTCGTCGGCTTATTGCGCGCAGCGATACAGATCCTACGATCCGGCCTCGGGCACGTATCTCGGCTATGACGGCCAGCGTCATCCCTGCCCGTAAGCAGATCGACAACGCTTGAAGGAAGAGGCGTCGCATCGGTGCGGCGCCTCTTTCGTTTGTCGCGCGCTCATCGCCTGTTTCGCGCGCAGCCCGCGCATCGCGCGGGAGGAACTATGCACGCGAGCGCGAGGGACCTTTATTCACCGCACCGTGCATATCTACAATGATCCAATCCCAAATTGACCCGTCCCGCGATTCGCCTATATCACCGATGAATGTTGGGACTTCGATCTACTGGGAAATGTCATGCCGCGTATCCTCGTGGTAGATGACGATCCGATGGTCGGCGCGACCATCGAGGTCCTGCTCCAACGTCAGGGCTTCGATGTCACGATGGCTGACGGCGGCGAAACGGGACTGGCTGCGCTCGAAGCGCAGACGTTTGACGTGATGCTGGTCGACATCTTCATGCCGCACATGCGCGGCTTCGAATCCATCCGCATCTTTCACGAGCGCGCGCCGGCGATCCCTCTGATCGCGATGTCCGGCTACGCCTTCGCCTCGTCCGCCTCGCCCTCCCCCGATTTCCTCCGCATGGCACTGGAACTCGGCGCGACACGCTGCCTGCGCAAGCCGTTCACGCCGGACGCGCTCCTGACCACGATCCGGGAATGCCTTGGCGAGGCCGCGCAGCCGAAGGACAAGAAAGAAGCCCCTTGATCCCAACGCAGCGCGTCATTCTCGGTGCTGGACTTGCAATCCTCCTGATCATCACCGCCGCCTCGATCGGACTCGACGTCAAGTCGCGGTTCGATGCCGCCTGGGTCAATCACACCATCGAGACGCAGAAGAAGATCTCCGATCTGCGCGTGCTGATGCGCCACGCCGAGAGCGCCGCGCGCGGCTACGAGATCTATCGCAACCCGAGCTTCAGCGACGAGTTTCAGGCGGTGCACGCCCAGCTCGCGCCGGCGCTCGCCGACCTCAAGCGCAGCCTGCGTGACAATCCGGATCAGGTCGCGCTCATCGAGGGCACCGAGCCGCTGGCGCTGCGCCGGGTCGAGATCGCCGCAGAGGTGATGCGCCTGCGCGCCGAGAACGACCAGGCCGGCGTCGCCGCGCTCCAGGGCAAGGGCGAGGGCCGCGGCCTGATGGACACGGTGATGGGCAATCTCGATCAGCTGAGCGCGGAGGAAGAGCGATTGCTCGCCGCCCGCGCCCAGAGTTCCCGCCGCACCGGCATCGTCCTGCTCGGCATCGACGTGATCGGCGCGCTGGTGATCCTGCTGCTGGTCGCAATGCTGATGCGCGAGAGCCAGCGCACCACAGTCGCGCTGAAGAGCACGTTGCTGGAGACCACGGCGGCGAAGGAGCAACTCGAGGCGGCCGTCGCCGAGCGCACCGAGCATCTCGTCAACGCGCATGACGAGCTGCGGCTGTCGGTCAACGTGCTCCAGAGTACGTTCCACAGCATGGCCGAGGCTGTGCTGGTGATTGACGCCGAGGGCACTGTCCTTCTGTCCAATCCGGCCGCGGAGCGCATCTTGCTGCATCGCGCCGGCATGAGCCTGCGCAATCTGCGCGCCCTGTCCGACGTGTTTCACGGCGACGGCGTCACGCCGCTCAGGGCGGACGAACTGCCCTCGACGCGCGTGCTGCGCGGCGAGCAGTTCGAGAATTTGGAGATGATCGTCCGCCCGCACAACGGCAACGATCCCCGCCATCTGATGATCAGCGGTCGGCCGATGCGCGACGGACAAGGCAACGTCYCCGGCGCCGTGCTGGTCTATCACGATGCGACCACTTCGCGGGAAACCGAGCGGCAGCTGCACCAGTCGCAGAAGCTGGATGCGATCGGCAAGCTGACCGGCGGCGTCGCGCACGACTTCAACAACATGCTCACGGTGATATCAGGCAATACCGAGACGCTGGTGGCGAGCCTGAAGCAGCAGCCCGAGCTCCAGCGCGTGGCGCGGCTGATCGACGATGCCGCCGAGCGCTGCGCCGAGCTGATCCAGCATCTGCTCGCCTTTGCACGAAGGCAGCCGCTCCAGCCGCGCAATGTCGAGATCAACGGCGCGATCGCCGATATCGCCAAGCTGCTGCGCCCCACCCTCGGCGAACAGATCCAGATCGAGACCGTGCTGGAACAGGGACCGATGACCGCGCACATCGATCCGTCCCGCCTCACCAATGCCGTGCTCAACATGGCGATCAACGCCCGCGACGCCATGCCGAACGGCGGCAAGCTGCTGCTCGAGACCCACCACGTCGTGCTCGACGAGGCCTATGCGCAGGCCCACGTGGAGGTGCAGCCCGGTCCCTACGTGATGCTCGCGGTCAGCGACACCGGCACCGGCATGTCAGCGGACATCCAGCAGAAGGCCTTCGAGCCGTTCTTCACCACCAAGGAGGTCGGCAAGGGCTCGGGCCTCGGCCTCTCCATGGTCTATGGCTTCGTCAAGCAGTCCGGCGGCCACATCAAGATCTACAGCGAGGAAGGCCACGGCACCACGATCAAGCTCTATCTGCCGCCCGGCGACGGCATGACGGACGCGGCGGCCCCAGTGGCGCCGCAGGCCGAAGGGGGCGCCGAGACCATTTTCGTGGTCGAGGACGACACGCTGGTGCGCAACTTCGTCACCGCGCAGCTGCAGAGCCTCGGCTACGACACGGTCGCCGCGCCCGACAGCCGGGCCGCGCTGGACATGATCGAGGCCGGCCAGGACTTCGACCTCCTGTTCACCGACGTCGTCATCCCCGGCGGCATGAGCGGGCGCGAGCTCGCCKAAGAGGTGGCCAAGCGCCGGCCGGGTGTGAGGGTGCTCTACACCTCCGGCTACACCGACAACGCCATCGTCCATCACGGCAAGCTCGACGACGGCGTGCTGCTGCTGACCAAGCCCTACCGCCGCAACCAGCTCGCCGAGATGATCCGGAAGGCGCTGAACGGCGGCGGGATGACGGCGGGCTAGTTCAAGGATTGTTCTGCGGCGGCTTCCGCCGCTTTGTTTCGAACACCTTCGCGACATCCGGAGGCATCGCCCCAGGCGCACGCGATCGCGCGCTTTCTATCGCCCATGCCTTTTCGAAATCGGCGCTCGCGGCGGCAGCGTCGTGCTTTTTCTCGTAGGCCGCGCTGCGTGCGCGATAGGCTTGTTCATTGTCCGGATCGAGTTCGATCTGCTTTGTGAAGTCTGCAATGGCCCGGTCCTGATCGTCCTTGAGCGCGTAGGCGCGGCCGCGAAGCCCGTAGACGTATCCGATCCTGGCGTCGGCTGCGATGCTGGCGTCGAAATCGGCGATGGCTGCGTCGAGATCGCGCGTGTGCAGATAGGCCGAGCCACGGATGCTGAACGGAGACGAACGCTTCGGATTCAGCTCGAGCGCCTTGCTGGCGTCGGCAATCGCATGCGCGAAGTCATCCTGGCGTAAACGAGCGTCGGCGCGACTCTCGTAAGCCGCCGCACTGCCCGGATTCATGCTGATCCAGTGATCGATGTCGGCAATGGCGTGGCCGTAGTCCTTCTTTCGCCTGAACGCCACAGCCCGGTATCGATATCCATCGAAACCGCCGTCCGGTTCGATGCCAAGCGCGCTGGCAAGATCGGATGACGCGCCGGCGCGGTCGCCGATGTGATTGCGGCTGTCTTGCCGGGCAAGATAGGCCGCGATCCATCTCGGGTTGATCTCGATCGCCCTGGATTCGTCCGCGATGGCACCGCGCCGATCGCCCTTCTTCGCGCGGGCGATACCCCGGTTGGTGTAGGCGCGAAAATTCTGCGGATCGATCTCGATGGCTTTCGTCGAGTCGGCGATCGACTGATCGACATTGCCGTCGTCGAAATTGGCTGCACCCCGCCTCATATAGGCGTCGGCGAAGGCTGGATTGATGGCGATGGCCTCGCTCTCATCGGCGACGGCCGCCTTGTAGTCGCCGCTGCGCCAGTGGGCGTTGCCCCGATCATGAAAAAAGCCCGCACGTTCATCGTGGCCTGGCGTGCCGGCCTCGATCAGGCGCGTGCAGGCCGAAATCACGGCCGCTTCCGGAGCATCGTTGGATGCATTGCAAGATAACCGGTCCTGATCGGCTTGAGCCAATCCAAGGGACGGGATCAGCCCGAGCACGACGGCCAGCGCGATGACTCTCATGCGTTGCCCCTGGAGCGAGGTGAATTGCGGGAAACTATCTAGAGGTGCAGCGCAGCTTCGCGCAAGAGACCGCTGTCTAGCGCGTCGCCAGCACCACGGCCGCCAGCGTGAAGACCAGCGCGGCGATCTGCCCCGGGCCCAACGGCTCGTGCAGCGCCAGTGCCGAGGCGACGACGCCGATCACGGGTACCGCCATGGTGCCGATCGCGGCGACCGAGGCCGGCAGGCGCGCTAACGCTGCGAACCAGCTGACATGGGCGATGCAGAACTGCACCACAGTCGAATAGACGGCTGCCCGGCCGAGCGTCGTCACCTGCTCCGGATGCGAGGCCTGGCACGGCTTCGACAGCGCGCGGATTGTGTGTGCGCTCGGCTGAGAACTGCACTGAATTACGAATGCTCGCTGACGTCATCGGCGGTCTCGCAGCGG
This sequence comes from Bradyrhizobium sp. P3_C3, assembly GCF_056402655.1. NCBI lineage: Bacteria > Pseudomonadati > Pseudomonadota > Alphaproteobacteria > Hyphomicrobiales > Nitrobacteraceae > Bradyrhizobium > Bradyrhizobium sp. P3_C3. The sequence goes on from NZ_JBFUGY010000008.1 coordinate 141,718, forward strand.
GCGTCGATGTTGTTTTCGGGTGACAGGCGACCGAAATCAAACGGTATTCCTGGCAGGCAAGACCATTCTCGTTGAGCCGCTTCGGCGAGCGAATATGTTGCGGTCTGTTTCTGAGGATTTCACCTCGGAATGGCCTGCGGGTCGGTGCCAAGGCTGACGGTAATACAATTGATAATTGAATCGAGAATTGGTTCTTGTCCGACCCGGCGCCGTCTCAGGCTCCCCACATTGTTGGCGAGCACGGCTGTCGCACTGGCGCTGACGATCGTGTCGGTGCGCGCCGACGGCGGCGCTGGCGGAGCCGGTGGCAATGGCACGGGCGGCGGCGGTGGCGCGGCCGGTACCAGCGCCTCTCCTAACGGTGGGAATGGCGGTGACAACGCGATCGGACAAGGTGCGGGCGGCGGCGGCGGCGCTGCCGCAGGCGGCACCGGAGGCTCCGGGGGCACGGCGACCTCAGGCGGCAACGGCGGACTTGGCGGTGACGGCGGCAACGTTGTCGGTGGCAGCGGCGGCAATGGCGGCAACGGCAACTCAGCTCTGACTGCGGGTAGTGGCGGTGGCGGCGGTGGAGGTGGCGAAGGTGCGCTCGGTGCCGGCTCCGGTGGAGCGGGTGGCGCTGGCGGTCACGGCGGCGCCAGCGCGAGCGGCGCCGATGGTTCTGCTGTCATTGGTGGCCTTGATGCCAGCGCGGGAACGGGCAGCGGCGGCGTCGGTGGCGGCGGTGGTGCGGGTGGCGCCGGCGTGCAGGTCAGCGTCGGAGGCAGCACCCTTTCGATAGCGGCGACCGGCGGCGCGGGTGGGGTTGGTGGCAGTGGCGGCGCCGGCGGGAGCGGCGGCAATGGAGCCAGTGCTCTCTCCCTGGGCGTCGCTGGTGTGACCGGCGGGACCGGTGGCAACGTCCTCGGCAGCGGGGGCGCTGCCGGCGGCGGCGGCAATGGCGGCACCGCCGTGCAGGTCACCAGCGCAGGCACCACGACGGTCCAGCAAACGGTCGCCGGCGGCGATGGCGGCAGCGGCGGGCGCGGCGGTACAGCGGGTCACGGCGGGAGCGGTGGTGCGGGCGCTTCCGGCGCCAATGTTCTCGGCGCGCTCGATGGCGGGACCGGTGGAAACGGCGGCAATAGCGGGGTTGGTGCCGGCGGCAATGGTGCGATCGGCGGCAGCGGTGGCGACGGCATCCAGGTCACGGGTGGCGGCACCGTGACGATTTTGCAAAGCGTCACGGCAGGTACCGGCGGCAGCGGTGGCGCTGGCGGTGCAGGCAGCGCCGGCGGCATGGCCGGCAACGGCGGCAACGCGGGATCCAGCATCGGGCTCGGCGTAGCCGGCGGGCGCGGTGGCAATGGTGGCACCGGCGGCAGCGCCAGCGCCCACGCAGGCGATGGCGCCAATGGTGCCGACGGTGGCGTTGGTCTGCAGGTGACGAGCGGTGGCACGCTCTCAATTTCCCAAACGATCATGGGAGGCGCCGGTGGCAATGGCGGCGCTGGCGGCAACGGCGCCAATGGCGGCGCAAGCGGGATCGGCGGCGCCGGCGGCACAGGCGACAATGGCGCCAACGGGTCCTCCGGCTCCGGCTTTCTCAATGGCAACAACGGTCTGGTTGGTGGCGCTGGCGGCAACGGCGGGAATGGTGGCGCCGGCGGAAATGGCGGCATTGGCGGTAGCGGATCCAGCGGCGGCGATGGTGTCCAGCTCACGAACGGCGGGACCGTTACAGTTTCGGGCAACATCGCTGGTGGCGCCGGCGGGATTGGCGGCTCCGGCGGCAATGCCGGCAACGGCGCCGCCGGGGGCAACGGCAGTGACGCCGGCACAGCGGGCACCGGCGGTGCTGGCGCGAGTGCCCTTCTCCCGGCCGTCGCTGGCGGCAGCGGCGGCAGCGGCGCCGCCGGCGGAATGGGTGGCAACGGCGGGAGCGGAGGAAGCGCCGGCGATGCCGGCGTAGGTGGTCATGGCGGCGCCGGCGGCGCCGGCGCGACCATTTCAAACGGTGGCACGCTGACCAATCAAGGCATCATCACCGGCGGCGATGGCGGCCGCGGCGGCACCGCAGGCAGTGGCGGCAACGGCGGCGCCGGTGGCAATGCGGGCAACGGCGGTGTCGGCGGCGTTGGCGGCGCTGGCGGCAACGGCACCGCTGGCGTCAACGTGGTCGGCTCGACCGATGGCGGCAATGGCGGCAACGGCGGGACCGGCGGATTTGGCGGTGCCGGCGGCAATGCCGGCAACGGTGGCAGCGCCTCGAGCCGCGGCGGCGATGGCGGCTATGGTGGCACCGGCGGCGTCGGCGCCGCCTTCTCCAACGGCGGCACGCTGATCAATCGCGGCACGATCACCGGCGGCAATGGCGGCATCGCCGGGGCCGCAGGCATGGGTGGCCTCGGCGGCACCGCGGGCAGCGCCGGCAGCGGTGGTGTCGGCGGCTCCGGCGGCGTCGGCGGTGCCGGGGCCTTGGCCGCCAGCGGCGGCACGAACGGCACCACAGGGACGAACGGCTTCTCCGGCGTGAGCGGCAGCGCCGGCGCGAGCGGTAGCTCCGGCAGCAGCACCGTCACCGCCGGGGTCTCCGGCGCGGTCGGTGCAGGCGGCGCCGGCGTCATCGGCACCAATCTCAGCATCATCAACAGCGGATCGATTTCAGGCGGTCTCGCCGGCGACGGCGTCACGCGTGCCAACGCCATCACCTTCACCGGCGGCGCGAACACGCTACAGCTTCAGGCCGGCTACAGCTTCAGCGGCAACGTCGTCGATCAGACGGGCAACGGCGCCTTGCAGTTCGGCGGCAACACCAACCCCACTGCTTCTTTCGACGTTTCGCTGATCGGCGCCGCTGCGCAGTATCGGGGCTTCGCGAGCTTCGAGAAGACGGGCGCTTCGACCTGGACGCTAAGCGGCACCAATAGCGCTGCATTGCCGTGGTCGATCGCCGCCGGCACGCTGCTGGTGAACGGCTCGCTGGCCAATTCGACCATGACCGTGAACGCCGGCGGCACGCTTGGCGGCACGGGCACTATCGGCGCAGCGACGATCAATGCCGGTGGCACGTTCATGCCTGGAGCCGTCAACACGCCCGGGACGTCGACGATGGTCGCCGGCAATCTGGCCTTCCAATCGGGCGCGCTCTACGTCGTTGCGGTCAATCCATCGACGTCGAGCTTCGCCAATGTCATGGGCGCGGCGACGTTGACAGGCGCGACCGTGGTCGCGAATTTCCTGCCCGGCAGCTATGTCTCGAAGACATACACGATCCTGACCGCGGCCGGYGGACGTGGCGGCACGACGTTCGCGGGCATCACCAATGTCGGACTGCCGACAGGCGCGAGCGATACGCTGAGCTATGACGCCAACAACGCCTATCTGAACCTGACGGCCGCCTTCACCAATTACACCGGCCTCAACGTCAACCAGCAGAACGTCGCCAACGCGCTGACCTACGCCTTCAACAATAACGGCGGCCTTCCGATGGGCTTCTTCGGGCTCAGTCCCGCCGGCTTGACCCAGGTCTCCGGCGAGAGCGCCACCGGCTCCCAGCAGACGACGTTCAACGCGATGAACCAGTTCATCGGCGTGATGACGGATCCATTCATCTCCGGTCGCAGAGGTCCCGTCAGCGCCGGCGGCCCGCCGAATGCGTTTGGGGAGGAGAGTTCGGTTCCCGTGGCACGCGGTCGAACGGATAGTGAGCGCGACGCTTATGCGGCGATGTCCACCAAGGCGCTGGCAGTTCCGACCTTCGAACAGCGCTGGAGCGTGTGGGCCGCCGGCTTCGGCGGCTCGCAGACCACGGCCGGTAACGCCATCATCGGCTCGAACAACAGCGCGAGCAGCATCTACGGCATCGCGGTCGGTGCGGACTATCGGGTCTCGCCGGACACGCTCGCGGGATTTGCGCTGGCGGGCGGCCGCACCGGCTTCAACGTCAACGGCCTCGGCTATGGCAGCTCCGACCTGTTCCAAGCCGGCGCCTTCGTTCGCCATAACATCGGTGCGGCCTACATCATTGCTGCGCTGGCTTATGGCTGGCAGGACATCACGACCAACCGCATCGTCACGGTCGCCGGCATCGACCACCTGCGCGCCGAGTTCAATGCGAATGCGTATTCGGCTCGCGTGGAGAGTGGCCACCGCTTCGTCATGCCGACGCTGGGCGGTCTCGGCATCACCCCTTACGCCGCAGGGCAATTCACCACATTCGACCTGCCGGCCTATGCCGAAAGCGTCGTCGCCGGTTCGCCGTTGTTTGCACAGACCTATGCCGCCAAGAGCGTGACCGACACGCGCAGCGAGCTCGGCATTCGCACCGACAAATCATTCGCCATGCAGAACGGCATCGTCACGCTGCGCGGCCGCCTTGCATGGGCGCATGATTTTAATCCGGATCGTTCGATTGCCCCGACCTTCCAGTCGCTGCCGGGCGCAAGCTTCGTCGTCAACGGTGCGGCGCAGGCGCCCGACTCCGCGCTGACCACAGCCTCGGCCGAATGGCAATGGACCAACGGCTGGTCTGCCGCCGCGACGTTCGAGGGCGAGTTCTCGAATGTCACGCAAAGCTATGCCGGCAAGGGCGCGATCCGCTACGCATGGTAATGCCTGGTTCTCGAGCTAGCGCGTCGCCAGCACCACGGCTGCCAGCGTGAAGATCAGCGCGGCGATCTGGCCCGGCCCCAGCGGCTCGCCCAGCGCCAGCGCGGAGGCGACCACGCCAATGACAGGCACGGCCATGGTGCCGATCGCGGCGACCGAGGCCGGCAGCCGCGCCAGTGCCGCGAACCAGCTGACATAGGCGATGCAGAACTGCACCACGGTGGAATAGACCAGCAGCCACCAGCCGACCGGCGTCACCAGCGAAAGATGCGTGGTCTCGACCAAGAGGCCGATGATCGAGATCGGCAGGCAGCCGATCCCGATCTGCCAGGCCGCGGCCGTGATCGGCGGCAGATGGATCGGGTACTTCTTCGAGAACACCGTGCCGATGGCGAAGCCGAGCGCGCCGGCCAGCGCCATGATGATGCCAGGCAGCTTCTCCACGCTCGCGGCAAAGCCGTTGCCACCCATGATCGAGGCCAGGCCGACGAAAGCCATCACCAGCCCCAGCGTGCGCAGCACGGTCGGCCGCTCGCCCAGCACCGGCCAGGCGATCAGCGAGGCCCAGACCGGCATGGTGTAGGCGATCAGCGCCGCCTCGCTGGCCGGCAACCAAAGCAGCGCCAGACCCATCAGCACCATCCAGCCGGTGACGTTCAGGACGGCGGCGGTCAGTAAGCGCGGCCAGATCCCCGGCCCCACCTTGAGGCTCTGCCGGCGGATCAGCGCAAGCGCCGCGAGCAGCACCGCGCCCAGCACGCCGGTCACCCCGCGCAGCGTCAGCGGCGGCAGCTCGGACAGCAGGAACTTCGTCACCGGCCAGTTGAAGCCCCAGCCGATTGAGGTGATGGCGAGGAACATCAGGCCGGCCGGGGCGATGCGCGGTCGCGCATCCCGGCGAGTCGAATCAAGCATGTGGGGTACCCGACGAAATCGCGGTCAGCTTGGCGCGGATTCGCACGCGCCACCACCACCCCGGCGGGCATGCCTGCCCTCACCTTCCGTAGCCCTACGTGAGTCCCGCTGAGGCAACCCCGGTCCCGAAAAATATACCTGCCCTGTGAACAGCGGGGTGAAGGGTCCGTATCGTCACGGGATGCAAWTTTTTTTGGTTGGGAATCCCTGAGGACTCACTGATACTTGGCTCAACAACAGGCGCGGGCTTGCCCCCTGTTATCCCCCGCAATCCACCATATTTAGTATTTGATTCAGGAACTCGCACTAGTTCTTGACGGGCGCAACGGAGAGTCCTAGCTTTCGGTCCGTTCGGCGCGAGTGAGTTTGCGTCCCGCCGGCACTCCCCCAAAGGGTCTCGCAAATCGCCACTCCGCCAAGCCAGCCAAAGGCCGCGGATGAGGGCTTGTCTGCCCTCGAAATGCAGACCTTCGGGCGCCAGAACGGGCCGGCAACAGGCTCGGATGGCATTGGTTGAAGTAGCGTGTGGGGCGTTGAACGCATGTCGCGCACATCCCCTTGGGGGCGGATGGGTGTGGACATGCCGGCGGATGAGAACCATCGCGCCGGGAGAAACTGGGCCGGATCCACCGGCTGAACTGCGAAGCCTTTGGGCCGATGAGGTCCTTGGAGGAATCGCGAACCGAAATAGCGACCCGGGCGCCTTGCGGAGGCAGTCCGGCAGATAAAAGGACGGGGCAAGACCATGCGGATTGAGCGGCGCCACACCACTTCGGGACAGTCACCTTACGCCGGGATCGATTTCCGGCTGACCACGTCGGAGATCCGGAATCCCGACGGCTCGGTCGTGTTCAAGCTTGAGAACGTCGAGGTGCCGACCGAGTGGTCGCAGGTCGCCTCCGACGTGCTCGCCCAGAAGTATTTCCGCAAGGCCGGCGTCGCCGCGCGCCTGAAGAAGGTCGAGGAGGAGTCCGTCCCCTCCTTCCTGTGGCGCTCCGTGCCCGACACCGAGGCGCTCGCCGCTCTCCCCGAGAAAGAGCGCTTCGTCAGCGAGCTCTCGGCCAAGCAGGTGTTCGACCGCCTGGCCGGCTGCTGGACCTATTGGGGCTGGAAGGGCAACTACTTCTCCTCCGACGAGGACGCCCAGACCTTCTATGACGAGATCCGCTACATGCTCGCCATGCAGATGGTCGCGCCGAACTCGCCGCAATGGTTCAACACCGGTCTGCACTGGGCCTATGGCATCGACGGCCCCGGCCAGGGCCACTATTACGTCGACCCCTTCACCGGCAAGCTGACCAAGTCCAAGTCGGCCTACGAGCACCCGCAGCCGCACGCCTGCTTCATCCAGGGCGTCGGTGACGACCTCGTCAACGAGGGCGGCATCATGGACCTCTGGGTCCGCGAAGCCCGCCTGTTCAAGTACGGCTCCGGCACCGGCTCCAACTTCTCCCGCCTGCGCGGCGAAGGCGAGAAGCTCTCCGGCGGCGGCCGCTCGAGCGGCCTGATGAGCTTCCTCAAGATCGGCGACCGCGCAGCCGGCGCGATCAAGTCGGGCGGCACCACGCGCCGCGCGGCCAAGATGGTCGTCGTCGACGTCGATCACCCCGATATCGAGACCTATATCGACTGGAAGGTGAAGGAGGAGCAGAAGGTTGCGGCTCTCGTCACCGGCTCCAAGATCAACCAGAAGCACCTCAAGGCGGTGCTGAAGGCCTGCGTGAACTGCGAAGGTTCGGGCGACGATTGCTTCGACCCCGAGAAGAACCCGGCGCTCCGCCGCGAGATCAAGCTCGCGCGCCGCAGCCTCGTGCCCGACAACTACATCAAGCGCGTGATGCAGTTCGCCAAGCAGGGCTACAAGGACATCCAGTTCGACGTCTATGACACCGACTGGGATTCGGAAGCCTACCTCACGGTATCAGGTCAGAACTCCAACAACTCGGTCTCGCTGAAGGACGACTTCCTGCGCGCCGTGGAAACGGATGGCGACTGGAACCTCGTGGGACGCACGACGAAGAAGATCACCAAGACGCTGAAGGCGCGCGACCTCTGGGAAAAGATCGGCTACGCCGCCTGGGCGTCGGCCGACCCGGGCCTGCACTTCAACACCACCATGAACGACTGGCACACCTGCAAGGCGTCCGGCGACATCCGCGCGTCCAATCCGTGCTCGGAATACATGTTCCTGGACGACACAGCGTGCAACCTCGCGTCCGCGAACCTGCTCACGTTCTACAACACCGAGACCAAGCAGTTCGACGTCGCCGGCTACGAGCACCTCTGCCAGCTCTGGACCATCGTGCTCGAAATCTCCGTGATGATGGCGCAGTTCCCGTCGCGCGCGATCGCCGAACTCTCCTACGAGTTCCGCACGCTCGGCCTCGGCTACGCCAATATCGGCGGCCTGCTGATGACCATGGGCCTGTCCTATGACAGCAAGGAAGGCCGCGCGCTCTGCGGCGCCCTCACCGCTGTGATGACCGGCATCACCTACAAGACCTCGGCGGAGATGGCGGCCGAGCTCGGCACCTTCCCGGGCTACAAGAAGAACGCCGCGCACATGCTGCGCGTGATCCGCAACCACCGCCGCGCCGCGCACGGCCAGTCCAACGGCTACGAGGCGCTCTCGGTGAACCCGGTGCCGATGGACCTCGTGTCCTGCCCGCAGGCTGACATCGTCAGCCACGCGCAGGCCGCCTGGGATGCGGCGCTCGAGCTCGGCGAGAAGCACGGCTATCGCAACGCCCAGACCACGGTCATCGCGCCGACCGGCACGATCGGCCTCGTGATGGATTGCGACACCACTGGCATCGAGCCCGACTTCGCGCTGGTCAAATTCAAGAAGCTCGCCGGCGGCGGCTACTTCAAGATCATCAACCGCGCGGTCCCCGCGGCGCTGCGCGCGCTCGGCTATCGCGAGAGCGAGATCGCGGAGATCGAGGCCTACGCCGTCGGCCATGGCTCGCTCTCCAACGCGCCGGGCATCAACGCCTCGACGCTGAAGGCCAAGGGCTTCACCGATGAAGCCATCGCCAAGGTCGAAAAGGCCCTGCCGACCGCCTTCGACATCAAGTTCGCCTTCAACAAGTGGACCTTTGGCGAGGATTTCATCCGCGACCAGCTCGGCATCGGCGCCGAGGCGATCGCGGCCCCCGGCTTCGACCTGCTCCAGGCCGTGGGCTTCACCAAGCGCGAGATCGAGGCGGCCAACGTCCACATCTGCGGCGCGATGACGGTGGAAGGTGCTCCGCACCTCAAGGCCGAGCACTATTCGGTGTTCGACTGCGCCAATCCCTGCGGCAAGATCGGCAAGCGCTATCTGTCGGTCGAGAGCCACATCCGCATGATGGCGGCGGCGCAGCCCTTCATCTCGGGCGCGATCTCCAAGACCATCAACATGCCGAACGACGCCACGGTGGAGGACTGCAAGTCCGCCTACATGCTGTCGTGGAAACTGGCGCTGAAGGCCAACGCGCTCTATCGCGACGGCTCCAAGCTCTCCCAGCCGCTCAACTCGCAGCTCATCGCCGACGATGAGGACGAGGAGGATGCGGTCGAGTCGCTCTACGAGAAGCCGATGGCGGCGCGTGCCACCCAGGTCTCGGAAAAGATCGTCGAGAAGCTGGTCGAGCGCATTATCGTGATGCGCGAGCGCGAGAAGATGCCGGATCGCCGCAAGGGCTACACCCAGAAGGCGGTCGTCGGCGGCCACAAGGTCTATCTCCGAACCGGCGAGTATGATGACGGCCGTCTCGGCGAGATCTTCATCGACATGCACAAGGAAGGCGCAGCGCTCCGCTCCTTCATCAACAACTTCGCCATCGCGGTGTCGCTGGGCCTCCAGTACGGCGTGCCGCTCGACGAATATGTCGACGCCTTCACCTTCACCCGCTTCGAGCCGGCGGGCCCCGTGCAGGGCAACGACAGCATCAAGTACGCGACCTCGATCCTTGACTACGTCTTCCGCGAGCTCGCGGTGAGCTACATGTCGCGCTTCGATCTCGCCCATGTCGATCCGACCGAGTCGAATTTCGACGCGCTCGGTAAGGGCGTCGAGGAAGGCAAGGAGCCGGACGAGACCCAGCACGCGACCAAGCTGGTCTCGCGCGGCCTCACCCGCTCCCGCACCGACAACCTCGTCGTGATGCGCGGCGGCTCCGCCGCGATCGCCCCGGGCAACGACAGCGCCCCGACCGGCGGCAGCAAGGTCACCGCGCTGGCCTCGCACGGCACGTCGGCCCGCGCCGGCGATGCCATCGAAGGCGCCGTCGCGCTGAAGCAGGAAGCCAGCCACGACCTCTCCCCGACCGAGAAGTTAGAGGCCCTCCAGTGGAGCAAGGCCGGCAGCACCGCACAGACGCTCGTCCCCACCAAAGCCGAGCGCCGCGCGGAAGCCAAGGCCAAGGGCTACGAAGGCGAGATGTGCTCAGAGTGCGGCAACTTCACGCTGGTGCGGAATGGCACGTGCATGAAGTGCGATACTTGCGGGTCCACGACGGGGTGTTCGTGAGGGTTTACCTGGATGTGAAGAGCGGCCCAAGTTGACCGCCCAACACGTCCCCGTGTCCACTTTGATCTAACTAAGCTGCATGCAGCAGGATTTTCTCTCGCCGGCGACCCTCAGGGTCGTCGGCGAGCTGATTCAGGCCAGTCGCCAGCCGCTCGGGAGCCATTCGATGGATCGTTCTATGACAGGTGATTTCGAGGTCGCGCCGCTCGAAATGGTCGAGATCTGGAAACATGCGAAAATCCAGCGGCGCCGCCTGTGGGCTGACGAGGACCGAGTCGATCTTCTGTCTCTGCAGGCGGCCACTGACGTCTGGACGATCGACGGCATGCGGGCGTTTCAGCTTCGATTCGTCGCTGACGAGGCGATGAGCGGAGAGACCGGCCTGACGGTGATCGAGGGCGACATGATCGTCGTTAGATTGCCTGCCGGCATGCGGCACAAGCTGGACTTGGGGTTGGGCAGTGCGCGGCTCACACTTGCTCGCGAACTCGGATACGCGACGCTGCACCCGGCCCGCTTGGCGGATCGAGTGCCGTCGGACAGGTTAGAGCGGTCGTGGATATACGGTTCTGGTTCGAGCCGGTGGCAGGCCAGGTTCTTCGCACCGGCGCTTTTGATCAACGACGCGACGGCCTGGTCAACGGGGAACGTCCGCGACGTGTCCATTGCCGCCGGCATCGATCTGGATGCAGCGCAGCAGTACCTTGCCGAACTCTGCGGGGACCTCTTGAGGACCGATCGCGGCGCTCGCATTCAGACAATCGCCGACGAGGTTCGAATGGCTCTGCCCGCCAGATTGGCGAGATACCTTCAACCGCAAGAGGCTCATGCGAACGATGCGATCCGAAATAGCGACGCTGAGGCAGAAATTGGCGAGACCCGATCTTCTCCGGAGAGGTCGGCGGCGACGCACGACATCGATCGGACCGAGCTCAATCGATTTCAGATCCGCGCGATCGCCAAGGAGCAGCGGCGGCGCCTGGGCTGGAATGGCCGTGAAAGGGTCGATCCGCTAGAACTCGCGGATTGCACCGAGATTTGGACCATGGACGGCGTCGCGCCCTTCCGCCTGGAATTCTCTCCGGGCGAAATGGACCAAACGGAATAATACCCGTGGATGGCCATTAAAACTTATCGGTGCTTTCGAACAGCCATCGTCCAAAATTGCGACGCCTATTAGCGTTATCGCTATTGTTCTTTTCGTTTTACTCGTTGTCGTTGGTTTTCTAGCGATCGGCTGGTTGCTGGCAGATCTGCTAAGACTCGCCATCCAAGCTCAACGCAGATGGGAGCATTCTCTATGGCTTTAGGTTACCTAGCCGGTATGATAGGAATCACCCCTCCACCATTACATTGAGTTTGGCGAGCACAATTTTGCTCCGCGCGGAGCTTAGAAGCATGAAGCTCTCCGCAGACTCCAATCTACGCGTGATGGCAAATCCGGAGACCGAGATTCTCGACATCAACTTGGAGGACGTTGCTGAGTTCTATCCCGACGACCTCAAGGGACTCAAAGCAAACCAGCGATCAATCCATCCTGAGACCGCGGAACGACCACCGACTTGGCCTCCGCTTAACTTACTCGGCGATGATCTCGACGACGATATTCCATTCTAATGAGCAGTCCGTAGCCGCGCCTTCGGCTCGTGTTTGGTAGACGGCGCAATTAAGTGCACTGCCGCCGTAATCGTAGATTGGTTCCGGCATCAACACCCTGCCGCCGAAATTGCCTTTGCGGTCGAGCCCATCCCTCCTAAACTCCGACCCCACCGGCAACGACGGGCCCGGTAGAAGCGGAGTCGAGTTATGCCCACATCGGAAAGCTTCCCGATCGAGAAGATTTTCGTTCCCACGAAAATGAAGAAAGCCATCAAGCCCGAGATCGTCGGGGAGATCGCGGAAAGTATGCTGGACATCGGACAGCAGGCTCCCATTTCCGTTCGGCTCGACGGAGACCGCCTCGTTCTGGTCGAGGGACTGCATCGGCTCGAAGCCTGCAAGGCGCTCGGCGAGACAACCATACTCGGTGTCATCGTCCCGGCGGAGCTTGCGCAACACAGGCCACTGCTGTCCGAAGGACCCGCAGTCGAGGCAGAGCGCATCAAGATGGCGCGATTGAAACAGCTGCGCCTCGAGAAGGAAGCCGCAGAGGCATCGACGGCTGCCTTGAAGAGCGTCAACGGAACGGAAGCGCCGCGCACCCGTCCGACGAAAGGCGTTCGCGACAATCCGAAGGCATCACCGGGCCGGACTGCGGGATCGACACGGAAAACATTGTCGGACTGGATCACGCAGCAAAAGGGCAGCGGCGGCCGCTATTGATGGCGGGCTCCAGATCTTGAGATCACAGCGTCTTGAGATCACAGCTCGAATTGCGGTGACAGTGCTGCGCAAGCGCAATGCCAGGAAAACGCAGCCACCCTCTCCCCCGCTTTCGCAACCTCCGAAGAGGCGCTCGGCGGATGCGAAAGGCGTTCGCCCACGCACCGCGGATCGTCCGGATCGCGCTCAGCGTAACAGTCTTGCTTGCGGCCCTCGCCCTCCTCGACATCGCCTATCAAATCATCCGCAAACCAACCGAGCTCTTCGCCTTCGTCGGCCACTCCCTCGACAAGGACCCCGCCGAGATCTGCCGCCAATACGGCCCCCTCTTCCGCACCTATTCCACCGCGACGATCACGCCCGAATTGCTGGCCGCGCTGGCGCAGGTCGAGAGTTCAGGCAATCCGGTGGCGCGCACCTATTGGCGCTGGCGATGGAGTTTTAATCCGCTCGCGATCTACAAGCCCGCCTCCAGCGCCGTCGGCCTCTACCAGATGACCGATCCGGCCCTCAGCGACGCCGCACGGTTCTGTATCCGCGGCAACGCGGTCACGGAGACCGGCTGCGGGTCGACCTTCCTCTAAAGCCGCGCGATCCCGAGCCACGCCATCGAGCTGGCATCGGTGTATCTGGACCGCAATGTGGCTGACGTTCTCGCCCGCGCGGGCGATGTGAAGGCAAGCCGCGAGCAGAAGCAGGATCTGGCCGCCTTCATCCATCTCTGCGGCGCAGGTCCCGCCACAGCCTACGCGCGCCGCAAGTTTCAGATGATCGCCGGCGAGCGATGCGGCGACCACCTCGTCGCAAGCTATATCTCTGGGGTCAATGCGATGAAGCGGCAATTTCAGCGCCTGGCGGCGGATGGCGGCGGTTAGCTTATGGTTGCGAAACCCATCGTGCCATGACGGCAATTGATGGGTTTCGCTTCGCTCAGAGACCTCACGGCTCATCATTCGCCGGCGCGTTGCGGCGTGCTTGCCTTGCGGCTTGTCTTGCGTCTTTTCTGGCAACCCAGTGCGCGCGAAATCGCTTCGCGGCATGAAACGCCCGCGGCGCCACGACCTGAAACGCCATGGAGGCAACGCCGGCGACAAATCCCTTCACCACGTCAAAAGCGAAATCGGGTCCAAAATACTCCCACATGACCCTGCATCCTTCTCCGCGAAGGCACCGCCGGGCAGTCGTGGGCTGACATGAAAAATGGAAAGGCCCCGTCCGTCACCGGCGGGGCCTCAAGAAAAATCCCTGCACGCGCCGTTGCGCGCACGCGAAAATCTCTCGGTTCACCCGCTCATGGTGGACACGATGAAAGAGCTGCAAAGCATGGCCGTGCGATTGAAAGCGCCCATAGCGATCATCCCGAAATTGCCAAATGCCGACCCGCACCCTGCGCCTCGCCGAGCAGCGCACGAGGGTCTGGTGTCGGCGCCATAGAAGCAGACCCGAGGGCTGCCGTCTGTGTGCCATTTCACAACGACCGGAAGACTTTTATAAGGCATGATGAGCAAGCGTAGCCCGCAGGAAGGACCGCCATGAACGGCAATCGCTACTACGGGGTTCGGGTCGAGGGCGCCAAATACGGCGTGGGTTTTGGCTCCGCACTCGCCATCGCAATCTCCTACACCAACAATCATTCGATCCTGTGGGCGATCATCCACGGCATCTTGGGCTGGCTCTACGTGGTCTATGTCGCCCTGTTCCGGTGACGACGAACGCGCGAGGATCGATCTCGCCAACGACGAGATCGATGACGCGGATCGGGCGAGCATGGTCTCGCGCGCAGGACGGTCAAGACCCGGCAGGATGGCCTTACCGGTGCCCGGCAAAATCTCACCACATGGCCGCCACGCAAGCGACAACCCACAATCGCGATTTCAGCGCAAACGCGACGGAGGCTTGCGGCTTCAGCGATATTCAGGAGTTATTTGCAATGTTGAGTGCGGGCGAAAATAAGACAACGGGAAAATCCGGCCGGCGCGGCGCGAAGAAGAAGGCCGGGCAACGGACCAGGGCCGGCGAGCAACACGCAACTGCGGCCCATCAATTGCCGGATGCCTCGGCGGAGATCAGCCAAGAGAACAAGCAAGAGAGCACCCAAGAGAGCAGGCAAGAGGCCGAGCAAGAGATAAGGCAAGAGGCCGAGCAAGAGATAAGGCAAGAGACGAGCCGAGAGATCAGTGCTCAGGTACCCTCGGCTGCAGCCTTGCCAGGCGAGGCTTCCGGGATGGAGATCGCTGCAAGCGCGCCCGTCGCACCGGTGGAACCCTCCCAGGCCAGCCCGCAGGCGATTGCCGATGCCTATAGCGACTACACGAGGACGTCGCTTGAGCACGCCTGGACCTTCCTGGGAAAGCTCGCGGCGGCGCGCTCACCCGTCGAGGCCTTTGAGCTTCAGATGGACTACGCGAAACAGGTGTGCGGATCGTTGATCGCCGAATCCCAGAAGATCGCCGAGTTGCATGGACAATTGACCAGACAAAGGGTCATGCATTTTGAGGGGTTCGTGGCCAAGCTCACCCAGACGACGCTCGAAATCCGCGCGACACGTCACTAACGACAACTGCGTATTCCGACGCCGGGGGGAGCGAGCGTAGCCCGGATGCAGCGAAGCGAAATCCGGGACCAGTGTGCCTTGTGGCATCATCCCGGATGTCGCGGAGCCTGTCATCGGGCGGCGCTTCGCGCCGACCCGTTGGCTCATCCGGGCGACTTGCTGCGGTCTCGGCATTGGCTAGCCGGTTGTCTTGGCCCGCTGCACTTCGTGCGGGTGACGACGATCGCCACGCCGGTTTGACTTGCGAACGTAGGTGACGAGTGCCTCGGGGTTCTCGAGCTTGATCTTCAGCGCCGCGACCAATGCGTCCTCGGCTTCGATCGTGAGCACCTTGGCACGCACCCCGAGCTTCAACCCGACAGTATATGACGTCATGGCAGACTCCACGGGTCCAGGCTTCCACCGTACCTCAATCGGCGTCTCTTCGGAACAGCCCTGCTCAACACATCCCCTTTCGCCGCCGAGCAAAACCGGATCACGACCGCTCTACCAGGATCGGTGAACCGAGCTCTTCGAAATGAAAGAGCTGAAAGACCCGCTGGCCGTTGAAGTCGAGCACTCTCAAATCATCGGTCTCGTGCAGATTGCTTTCGACCGCGTGAAAGTGCCCGCCGTAGCGCTCTCTGGCGAGCGACAAGGGAACCTCGAACGCGACGAACTTGCCGATGCCTTTTTGCCTGAGCACCCCAAGGAGCTTCTGGTCGTCCAGGGACTGGTGCGAGGTGAGAATGAGCAGCGGACCGCTCGCCGTGAGCAGCAGAAGCGATTTCATTGGATCCTCCTTTGCGCCCCTCCCTACCTGATCTTCGCCAGGACTCCTTCAGGCGCTCCAGCTCCGTACGAACCTGCGCCTCCATGGCGTCTTGCAATGCGAGTATGCCCCTGCTGGACAATTCTGCGGAGGCCTTTCTGTCCAAATTCTGCTTCCAATCCCGGATGGCTTGCTTGGTGGCCTTTTGGGCCTCCGAACGTCGTCTTAACGTACTCCTTCATGCAGACGTCGGCCATTGAGCATGTCTGGCACTCCCGGGCCGCGGCCGGACCTGAAAGAAGCAGGGCGAGTGTCGCGGTAGAGACCCTCATGGCGCTTCCTCCCGCGATAGCACAGCACGTCGCAGGGATGCCCCGGGGAGCAGCGCCCGGCTGCTTCAGCAACCGTAGCCCGCCATAATTTCTCCTTCGCACGCGCGTTGTGTTGGACAACGGTGAGGCCTATCCTTCCGACGTTCGGACTGCCGCACTCCCATTGACGCCCGACTGGATGGAGCGCGCATCGGTGCCTGAAGCGAACGACCCCAAGCCTGATACCGACAAGCCTGAGGCCCAAAAGCCTGAGGCCGCCAAGCCGGACGAGGCGCGCGCCGATGGCGGGCTGGCGCGGGCCTATCACCAGATCAAGAGCGCAGAGCAAGACCTTGCGCGGCTGGACCGGCTGGTTTCCGGAATGGAACGCGGCAACGAAGCCCCGCGGACCTCGCAGGCCAGCGCCGGAGCGAAGGCAGCCGAGGGTCCCAAGGACAAGGTGCCGGCACCGGTTAGCAAGGTGGGCAATCAAGGCCTGAAGGGAGATCGGACCATGCTGCGTGCCCTGGTTGGCCTCGTGTTGGCGATCGGCCTTCTCGGCGCCGCCTTCGCTTCGCAATATCGCGATGAGGCCAAGTCGATGACCAGGTCCATCATGGCGCGATGGGCTCCGCCGGCCGCGAGCGAACCCGCGCGAGCGTCCGTGGTCGAAAGTCCGGCGCAACCGCCGGCCGTGCAACTGGCTGCCGCGGATGGGCCCAGTCCGGTGCCCGCGCCGCCGCTCGGCAAGGAAACGGAAAGCGCTCCAAGAACTGACGCTCCAAGAGCTGAGGCTCCAAAACCTGACGCTGCAAGACCTGACGCGCCAAGAACCGGCGCCACGGCGCCTGATCCGTCATCGTCCGATCTCGCGCAATCGCTCAAGACCATCACCAGCGAGCTTGCGAGCATCAACGGAAAGCTCGAGCAACTGAAAAGCCGCAACGAGCAGACGCTGCGCGAGCAGGCCGACACCATTCAACAGCTCAAGGCGGCGCAGGAGAAGGATGCCGCGGACAATGCGCGCCTCGCCGCACAGGTCCAGGCGCTGCAAACGCAACTGACGACGTCAGCCGCGCCTGCACCCGCGAAACCGGTCGTGCGGAGCGCGACGAGCAACGAGACGGCTGCGCCTGCACGGCCGCACGTGCAAGCGGCGGCACCCCGGCGGCCCAGGCCACCGCCGCCGCGAGGACGCTGGATGCCCCCGCCCTATATGGCCGACCCCTACGATCCGGATTGGTAAGCCGTCAGCGTTCTCGGCCAAGAGGCTTGGTGCCAAGAGCCTTGGTGCCAAGACCGTTGGTGCCAAGAACCTTGGTGCTATGCTGGGCGGTGATCGGCCGGCAGGCCCTCGGCCAGATCTGTGCGACGTCACGACGGGCCTCGGCATGAAGGAGCAAGCCCATGACCAGGCACCTTTCACGCGCCCTGTTGACCCCAATGATGCTTCTGTTTGCAGTCTGCGCGGCCAGCGCCGCAGACGGCTGCGGCACCGGTTGCCACGCCACCGTTTCCGGCGCGTGCGTGGTCGATGGCTGGGCAACGGGTGCGCGGGTCTGGAATCAATGTCCGGCCACGTCGCGTGCGCGTCCGCCTTGCGGCGGTTCAGATTACGTCTGGGACTCTCGCAAACGGGCTTGTTTCCCGTCGACGCGCGATTGGCTTTGAAGCCCAGCCCGCAGGATGGGGGCGCGCGAGCGCTCAGCCCATCCTGCGAACGACGCTCTACGCCCGCCTCACCGTACCTCGCACACCGACACCTTGGCTTCGATCCCGGTCGGCTCGAGCTCTTCCGTCGCAAGCTCCTCGCTGCAGTACTCGCCGACCGAGACGTCCTTCATCCTGCGCTTGACCTGCTCGCACGTCTTGCGGACGTCTTCCGTGAAGAGCGCGCATTCCTCGATGCGTTTGAAGATCTTCCGCCCCTCGTCGCGATACCCCGCTGCCGTCTCGCGCATGAAGGCGATCGCATCATGGACCTGGGCTGTCAGCGCCTCGCATTTTCGCGCGGCATCGATCAGCTCGGCGCCCATGGCCTCGATCTCTTTCGCAGCGGACTCATAGTCACGAATGACCGCCTCTGCACTGAGCGCGCCCACGCGCGTGACCCCCTCGGTGTGCTCGACGTAATCGGGCAGCGCAATTGAAGCAATCGAGCTTCCCGTGCGCACCGATGCAATGTCCGCCTCGAGCTGGACCAAGTTTACGCCTTCACGTCTGCGCAATTGTTCGACACTTGCCATGATTGACCCTCCCAATACGCTCCCCGTACCCCAAACGGCACTGAGTGTATTACGTGGATAAGCGACCTTCTAATCAGATATGCAGTTGACAGTCGCAGCTTTGCCATTTTTGTGCAGTTGCCGCCGCGGCACGCAGCGATGATGGATGTCATCAGCGCTCAACCTCTCCTAGTCGCGGTTCGAATTGCGGCGACGGTGCCCCCAACTCTCAGAGGATCGGGACGAATCGTTGCAGTGATACCCCCACACGATCCATAGGATGGGTGGAGCGGATCGATCCCCATCAACTTCGTCAGGTGATGGATTTCGCAAAGCCTCAACTCATCCACGCGCTTCCACCAGACCCATGCCAAGGAAAAGCAAGAGCCGCCTCCCCCGCCTTCGCAGCGTCCGGCGGGGCGCCCGGTGGGTGCGAAAGAGGTTCGCGCGCGCACCGAGCGTGGTTCGGATCGCGGGTAGCGTGGCGATCCTGCTTGCGGTCGCAGCGCTTGTGAACATCGTCTATCACGTCATCCGCAAGCCGACCGAGCTGTTCGTCCTTGTCGGCAACGCGCTGGACAAGGAACCGGCCGAGAACTGGCGGCAATACGGGCCGCTGTTCCGAAGCTTTTCCACCGCGACGATCACGCCGGAATTGCTGGCGGCGCTGGCGCAGGTCGAGAGTTCGGGCAATCCGGTGGCGCGCACCTACTGGCGCTGGCGATTGAGCCTCAATCCGCTCGCGATCTACCGGCCCGCCTCCAGCGCCGTCGGCCTCTACCAGATGACCGATCCAGCCTTCGCCGACGCCGCACGGTTCTGTGTCCGCGGCAACGCGGTCACGGAGACCGGCTGCGGGTTCACTGGCCTCTATAGCCGCGCGATCCCGAGCCACGCCATCGAGCTTGCATCGGTGTACCTGGACCGCAACGTGGCTGACGTTCTCGCCCGCGCGGGCGATGTGAAGGCAAGCCGCGAGCAGAAGCAGGATCTGGCCGCCTTCATCCATCTCTGCGGCGCCGGTCCCGCCACAGCCTACGCGCGCCGCAAGTTTCAGATGATCGCCGACGAACGCTGCGGCGATCACTCGGTTGCAAGCTATATCGCCAGGGTCAACGCGATGAAGCGGCAGTTCCTGCGACTATCGGCGGATGACCCGTAGGGTGGGTTTGCCTGCAGCGCGAAGCGCAGTGCACCGGCCTAGACATTCATTGTCGCGAGGGCGCGCGCTTCAGCGGGCTGGCCGGCGCTTTGAGGCGCGTTGATATCCTTCCAACACTCATCGCTTTGATGGACTGCGAGAATGTTGATGTCGAGACCCATGAACCGGTAGCCGTTGTCGTTGAGCCATTGCTCGAGTTGCCGGTTATCCGTCTTGATTTTTTCGATCAGGAGGATCGGGCGGTACTTTTTGATTGTCTCCCGAGCACCCGCAAGGGCCTCCATCTCCATGCCCTCGATATCGATCTTGATGAAGTCGACTCGCGGCAAGTTGAGCTCGTCCAGCGTCATTTTTCGGATGAGGACGGTGTTGTTGGTGTAGTCGATCGGCTGACCGATGAATTCGTTACTCGGGCGCTGCCGCAATTCCAGGCTGCCGAAGCTGGAAGGCGCAAAATAGTTTGGATGTGGAATTTTCATCGTGCCGGATTCGGAGGAAACGGCACCATGCACCGCCAGCGCATTGAAGCAGTTGTTGATGGCAATGTTGCCCGCCAGAGCATAGTAGATCCGTTCCTGGGCTTCGATCGCAACCACCGAACCCCAGCCCGTCATCAACGAAGCCCATTCGATCGTGTGGACGCCGATATTCGCGCCACAGTCGATGGCGACCACCCCGTCACCGTGGTACCGCCGTCGTAGTGCCAGCAGTTCGAGAGCTATCTTGACCTCGACTGGATCGAAAGCAGCCGTTTCGAGGATCTGAAACCCCACGCCGTAGCCGCGGTCGGGAGCGACCATGCGATAGTCGAAGCGATTGACGATCATCGTTCCATGGTTGGACGAGGCCATGACAAAGGCCAGCTTTTGCCCTGCGATCGGCATTGCAGAATCTCCTCTAACTCGGAGATGCCACTATCCCAACGCGTGCTTATGCGAGGCTTGCCGCGAAGAAGGCGCAACCAGTGTCTTGCCAGCCGCGAAGATCGTGCGTTTTCGCAAAGGCTCAACCCGTCCCTATATGCGGGTGCTTTCCGCCGCGCGCTTGCGCCCTACCTGATCTTCGCCAGGCACTCCTTCAGCCGCTCCAGCTCCGAACGAACCTGCGCTTCCATCGCGTCCTGCAATGCGAGTATGCCTCTGCTGGACAATTCGGCGGAGGCCTTTCGGTCCAGATTCTGCTTCCAGTCCCGGATTGCTTGCTTCGTGGCCCTTTGGGCCTCCGACGTCGCCTTGAGGTACTCCTTCATGCAGGCGTCGGCCATTGAGCATGTCTGGCACTCCTGGGCGGCGGCCGGGCTTGAAAGAAGCAGGGCGAGTATCGCGGTAGGGACTCTCATGCTGATTCCTCCCGCCCAGGAGCATAGCACGTCTCGGGGATGCCTCGAGGAGCAGCGCGCAGGATGGGTGGAGCGCCTGCGAAACCCATCGTGCCGCGACAGCTATCGATGGGCTTCGCTTCCCGTCTATTCCGCTCCGCGTCCGTCGGCGGCCTTTACCACCAGTACGGCCACCGCCATCCCTCATAGCGGACCCATGACGACACATAGGGCGGGCCGTTCGGATCGACCCGGTCGTCTTCAGGGCGATAACGATATCGTGGAACAATGTAGTAATCCCACGGCGTCGGCCTGAGCACGGGCGCCGTGACGATAAGCCTCTGCTGTGGTTCGCGAACCACTTGGGCCTTCCGCGTCCGGGCCTCAGCGCCCGATATCCCGAGGTTGCACAGCACCAGGGCCGTTCCGAGCGCACACGCGGCGGTGATGATCTTCATGCGTTGGTCTCCTTCCCTGGAAGAGTGCAAAAGGACGCAAGGCAAGGCAAGCTAAATTCGCTCGCGCTACGTGCGCGCGCGGCGCAGAGCCTCCTCGAGCTTTTTCCTTTGCTTGTCCCAACGGCCCTGCTCGGCCTCGGCGCGTTCGTCGAGCGCGGCACGCTCGGCTTCGATCGCCTCCGCCTTCACGTCGTGCTCCCGCCTCGCCTTGTCCAGCGCCGCCTGGGCTGCGGCAACCTCCTTGTCGCGGCGCGCGCGCTCCTTGGCGCGGGCGGCCTCTTCCTTGCGTCGCTCGGCGTCTCGCCGCCGCTCTTCCTTCTCGAACGCCGCGGCGGCTTTGCGCGCGTCTTGATCGTCAATCTTGCGTGACTGTTTTGTTACGCCCTTGGCCGGACGCTGCTTCGACTCGGATTTGGACTCGGGCTTGGACTTGGAGTTGGGTTTGGGTTTTCGCTTGGCCTCATCGTCGGCGAGATCGGTCGGCAGCGCGGCGCTCTCGGTGAACGGGCCGCCGGAGCCGACCGGGCGCCGGAGCACGACGCCCGGGCTCGCCATGGTCGCCGCGACGATGTCGGGGTCGTCGGTCTCCTTCGCGGCGCCCTGATGGAAGAGGTTGGAGCTCGCGCCCCAGGCCTCCAGCGCCGCCTTCATCGAGGGTGCGGCGACCGCCTGGTCGTAGAAGCCGAGCGAGGTCTGGTAGGTCTTCAGTTTTCTCTTCAGGTCTTTCGGCATGTCGCACCGCGGCCCGGCGAAGCACCTCTCCCTCGCACCGGCGCCACCATGCCATAGTGCCCCTGTTTTGCCCGACGAGTCAAATTTTATTCGGGATCACCGAAATTGATCCGAGGCAAGCAACGACCGGAATTGCCGACGGAGCAGCACAATATTCGGTCCCGCAGCCCCCTGAAATCACGCGAGTTTTCTACGGTGCATGGGGTTGTTTTCGACATTTTTGTTGGCGGACAGCTCCGCGAGGTGTCTCCCTACGCCGCGTCGACGTCCTCAGGCGCCGGACCTGCCACGAGCCCGTCGAGGCCGACCATCAGCAAATCGGCAATGTGCATCAGCTGGTAGAGCGGAATGTCGGCCTCGCCATTCTCGGCCAGCGCCAGAAAGGCGGGCGTGACGCCGATGCGCTCGGCGAGCTGGACTTCGGTGTAGCCGCGGGTCTCGCGCGCCGCTCTGACGCGCGCACCGATCCCGAGCCGGTGCCGGGACTGCTCGTCCGCGGTCATCATGACGGCCTGTTCGTCCGGGCTCGCATAACCGTCGGCGAACGCGGTGCCGATCAGTCTCCCCTTGCGCCAGGCGACGCGGCAGTCCTTGCGCAGTCCGCTGCTGAAGACCAGCGTGAACTGCTCGGCGACCCATAGCGACGAGTTGAGCTGCAGGCGGGCGCCGGTGCCGGAGACATCGCGGATCGTGCAGGGCACGCTGATGAGGCTGCCGGTGCCGTTGTCGAACTCGACAATCCCGGTTCGCAACGTCTGATGTCTGGCGGCGGCACGATGCTCGCTCATGACCTGGACTCCCAAAGCTTGCGGCAGCGTCGAACGGCGTAGCCGACGCATCCGTATGATCAGGACATGGATACCGCGGAATTTTTCCCGAACTCCTAAGGCTCCGGCACTTCAACCGGGACCGGACGCCATGGTAAAGGATTTGCTCCCAATCCATCTTTTCCGGCGGAATGCGCGCGGCGCGCCCGTGAGAGCGTTTTCGAGCGAAGTGGATACCGGTTCGCGTAAAGAAAAACGCGCCAAAACAAAAACCTGGAGCCTTTCCCGTTCCGATTCCATCGGAACGGGAAAGGCTCTAGGGGGTGACGAGGCAAGCAATGACCGAATCGATGAAATGCCCGAACTGCCAGTCCGAGCACGCCTATCAGGACCGCGATCTCTGGGTCTGTCCGGAGTGCGCCCATGAATGGCGCGCTGAGGGCGATGCGGCCACTCCGGTCGCGCAGGAGGCCGGCGTGCGCGATRCGCATGGCAATGCGCTCGCCGATGGCGACAGCGTCATCGTGATGAAGGACCTCAAGGTCAAGGGGTCGTCGTCGGTCGTCAAGGGCGGCACCAAGGTCAGGAACATCCGCCTCCAGGACGCCACCGACGGCCACAACATCGCCTGCAAGATCGACGGCATCGGCGCGATGAATTTGAAATCGGAGTTCGTGAAGAAAGCCTGAGCCGCCCGCGTCCCCTCGAGCTATTCCTCCAGCAGCGCGTCATACCCCTTCGCGCTGAACGCGAGCAGACAAAACCCGTGCCCGAACGGATCGGCCAGCATCGCGATCCGTCCATACGGCGCATCGCGCGCGGGCGCCTCGAGGATCGCACCGGCGGCAAGTGCGCGCGCGACGGCGGCATCGACGTCATCGACGACGACGTCGATATGCAGCGGCGTCCAGTGCCGCTCGTAGCGGCGGCGGTCGCTGCCCGCGCCCGGCGTGCCGGCCTGCTTGGTCAGAAGATACACCGGCGCCGGCCAGCCGAGCAGCTCGACGAAGTCGGTGCCGAAGCGGCGGCCGACCGTGAGGCCGAAGGCGGCGGTGTAGAAGGTGGTCGCTTGCGCTGCGTCGGGAACGTCGATGTTGAGCAGGATGGTCATGACGGGCAGCGTAACCCGGACGGAGTGGACGCATAATCCGGAATGTTGCCGCACCTTTCGGTCCCGGACTTCGGTTCCGCTCCAGGCTAGTCGATCACCGCTGCCGCTGCGCCAGATAGAACCCGCACAGCACCGTGACCAGGCCCGCCACCTGCAACATCGTCGGCGGCTCGCCGAGCAGCAGCCAGCCGACCAGGAGCGTCAGCGCCGGCACGCAGGCCGGGATCACGGCGGCGCGGGCGACGCCGAGGCGCTGAACCGAGACGGCGAACAGATAAAGCGCGGCGGGGCCGGCGAGCACGCCCTGCGCCAGCGCCTGAATGGCATTCTCGGTCACACCGATCGCCGCGACATGGGCGAGACCGACGGTGGCGAGATAGATCGGCAACAGCAGCAGCGACAGCACGTTGATGACGAGCGCGGCCGACACGGCGGAGACGCGCCAGTGCCGCAGCAGCGCGCCAAAACCGGCGAACATGAATCCGGTGAGCACGAAGGTCAGATCGCCGACCACGCCGTCGGCTCCGATATGGCCGATCGATTCCGCGCCGATCACGCAGAGGCCGCCGACGATAACCAGGGCGCCGGCAAGGCGCGACGCGGAGATGTGCTCCTTCAGCACGACCGCCGCGAGCAGGAGGCCGCCGAGCGTCGCGCAGGAAGGCTGGATGACGCTGCCGTGGCCGAGCGGCACGAACAGGAATCCGGTGTAGGAGATCAGCGACATCACGGGACCGCCGAGCACCATCAGCACAAGGCCCCTGCCCCAACCGATGCCGCAGAGATCACCGATGCCGGCGCGTGCGACCAGCGGCAGGAACGCGATGCCCGACCAGACATAGCGATGCACGAGCAGATCGACCGGGGTGAAACCGACCTTGAGCCCGTGCCGCGTGCCGGCAAAGCCCAGCGCCCAGAACAGCGCAGCCGACAGGCCGCAGACGACGCCGAGTAACGCCGGCGCCGCATCGTTCTTCTGAATGAGAGCGTCAGCGCCGCTCGTTCGCTGATCCATGGGCAAGCCTTATGTCAGTGCGTGAGCCGCCTCAACCCACGCCGTTGCAGGTCTGGCACGCAGCGTAGCCCAACCGTCATGCCTCCTCGCCGAACACCATCCGCCATCCCTTGCGCGTGTCCATGTATTCCCGCACTTCGCGAATACGGTCCCCGGCCACCGTGAACACGAAGCAATAGTCGTTCTCGTAGGGCTTGCCGCCCGCAAGCGTGGCACGCATCCGCTCCTCCACGATCACGACATCGCCGTCGGCGTAGACGCCGCGGAAGGCGATATCGATCTCGGAAAACATCCTGTGCATCTCCTGCGCGATGAAGCGCGCGATCGCTTGCGCGCCCACCATGTAATCGGTGTGATCGAGCGCGACGGCGGTGGCGTTGCCCTTCGGCGCGATCCATTCTGCATCGTCGGTGAACAGTGCGGCGATGCGGCCGGCATCGCGCGACGAAAAGGTCTTCCAGGCGTTGAGGACGATGTCTTTCGGGCTGGTCACGGCGCGCTCCAGAACTGGCATTGAGGGGGCTTGCATCGAGGGCCGCCTTCTAGGCCGCCATGCGCGTTGCGGCTCGCCACAATCGGACTCGGTCATCCCGCGGCCCTTCCGCCCGCGCGGGCATGCGCTATCATCCGGCTATGCTGAGTTTTGACGATTGCAACGCCGCGCGCCTGCGCAGGGATCCCCGCTATGACGGCCGCTTCTTCACGGCGGTGAAGACCACGGGCATCTATTGCCGCCCGGTCTGTCCGGCCAAGCAGCCGCTGACGCGCAACGTCGTCTATTACCCGACGGCAGCCGCGGCCGAAGCCTCGGGGTTCCGGCCCTGCCTGCGCTGCCGCCCTGAAACCGCGCCGTTCTGCCCGGCCTGGAACGGCACGCGTTCGACGGTCGCACGCGCGGTGAAGCTGATCAACGAGGGCGCGCTCGATGAAGATTCGGTGGTGACGCTCGCGATGCGGCTCGGCATCTCCTCGCGTCACCTGGCGCGCTTGTTCGAACGTCATGTCGGCGCGACGCCGCAGCAGCTTGCCAAGACGCTGCGCGTCCAGCGCGCAAAACGCCTGCTCGATGGCGGCGAACACACCATGACCGACATCGCGTTTCAGGCCGGCTTCGGCAGCCTGCGGAGATACAACGCCGCGTTCGCCGAGCTCTATGGAAG
Organism: Bradyrhizobium sp. P3_C3; assembly: GCF_056402655.1. NCBI lineage: Bacteria > Pseudomonadati > Pseudomonadota > Alphaproteobacteria > Hyphomicrobiales > Nitrobacteraceae > Bradyrhizobium > Bradyrhizobium sp. P3_C3. Next base: position 167,622 of record NZ_JBFUGY010000008.1, read on the forward strand.
ATCGCCGTCCAATCTGCGCTCATCGAAACATGCGTAGCCCGAATCGAGCTGCGCAAGTTCGCTCAGAAAAATCCGGGGCTGAGATCGAGCCCATAGGTCAGGCTCAGCACGAACACGAACAGCGCGGCGGCTGCGAACAATGCAAGATGCCTGAGAATAAACGCGCGCGGCGAGGTGGTGGCAATAACTGCTTTTTGCGCAACGGGCATGACGGCTCCATTATGAAAACGGTTTTTGGCCGCCACTAAGCGGCGCCCGCATCAGGCGCCGCGATCTGCAAAGCAACTATTAAAGAGATCACACGCGTCTTGAACGGCCGTCCACAATCGGCGCGCGACGGCGATTTTTCTTGCCGCAGCTTTCTCAACCCGCGCACGGCCGCGCCAGAACGTGGCTCGCGTCTCAAAAATAAGACCGCGCTCCGGAAAGGGAACGCGGTCCATGCAGGCTCGGGAGGAGACGAGCCTGTTTCATGTCTTCAAGCGATTGAGATCAGCGGGCCGTGCCCGTCGTGACGTCCGCGGTCTTGACCTTGCGCGGCGTCAGCACGCGGGCCTGGTGGACCGAAGCGACCGTGGTCGGCACGGTTGCCTGCTGCTCGACATGCGCTGCACCGAGCACGCGCACCTGCAGGGGGGAGACCGGGAAACCGTTGGCCTCATAGGTCGGCAGCTCGGCGGCGAAGGCCGCAGTGCTGCCCGCGATCGTCAGGATGGCGGCGGCGATCGACAGAGTCTTCTTGTTCATTGGTGATGCTCCTGAGTGGAAGGTTCGGAGCACATTTAAGCGCGTTTTGCTGCATTGCGACATGCTATGTTGCATTGCAATAGCGCGCCCACTGCATGGCAATATGTGCAATGCGCACAAGCGCTTGGTCGAAGCCCCGCCGGACGCGACATGACACTTTTATGGGCGGCGGTCAGCCACCGAGCACATGCCCCCGCGTCCACGCGGCTTATTTCAACGCCGTCGCCAGCGATTGCAGCTTTGCGACGAGATTGGTGCCGAGCGCATAGATGATCTCGATGATCGCCAACGCGATACCGGCTGCAATCAGACCGTATTCGATCGCGGTGGCGCCGGATTCATCGGCGGCAAATTCGGTCAGCAGGCATTTCAATTTCACAACTCGCATCCTTCCAACTCTACCGCACGTTGCCGGCACGGGAGAGATACCAAGCCGCAATCCAAGATTGAGTAAATTCAATCCCTTCAATTTGATGACAATGAATGGCTGCCGCTTTTCAGCCACTTGCCGCCCTAAACCGCAGGGAACTCGCGTTGCACCTCGGCAACACCCGCCCGAAAAGCCCCATTTCGCCCATTTGCGCCATTGCGCCGCCACACCATCCTCCGAACAATCGACGCGTCGCGTGCATGGCTATGCAAGATTGGTTCGAACAGAACCGTTTGGAGGCAGGGATCATGAATGATCGGCGGTCTCTTCTGGTGGCGGTCTCGTGCCCCTCGGCCGTTCTCGCCGGCTGGCTGGCGCTCTCCCTGTCCGCCTACGCTCCGGCCCTCATCGAGAAAAGCAGTGCCAATGCTTCCGCCGCGTCGCGCGCGAAAGATCTTGGCCGGCTCGAGCTCGCCGACGTCCCGCATGCTGCGGCCATCGAGGATGGCATCGCCCTGACCGCCGATATCGCAGCCGCTGTCGCTGCGACGCCGAATCCGGATCCGGCCCCCGAGGCCGCGACAGCCGAGATGCCCGCCGCCGTCATCAAGCTCGCCTCGGCCGATCCGGCGCTGATCTTGCCGGCGGAAGCGCCGCCGGCGCTACAGATTTCGCCTGAACCGGCGCCCGTCCTCAGCGAGGCTGCGCCGGCGGAATCCGCACCCGCACCGGAGCCCGTCATCAAGCTCGCATCCGCCGATCCCACCGAGATTGTGACGACGGATGCGCTGTCGCCCGCGGCGATCGCGACCGGCCCAGCGCCCGCCGCGAGCAAGCCGTCGCCGCCGGCCGACACCGTCGCCGTGCTCGATGAGTGCTTTGTCATGGACGCCTGCATCGACCGCTATCTGTGGACGCTCTATCAGCGCACCGCGAAGGAGGATTCGATCAAGGTCGAGGACCGCCGCCCCGTCACCATCAAGCGCAGGGGCAAGATGGTCACGGTGATGCGCAGCTTCACAAAGCTGGTCGATCAGGATTTTGGCTGGAAGGATCCGAAAGCGGCCGAGCGCGCCAGCATGCCGATGATGGACTACGTCATCGGCGGCATGGACAAGAGCTTCAAGCGAAAGCTGTTTCGCATGCTGCTCGCAGCCGAGTCCGCCGGCCTGTCGCCGGGCATCACCAGCGCGTTCCGCGACGACTACCGCCAGTCGATCGCGAGCGGCCTGAAGGCCGCTTCCGACCGCTCCTATCATGGCGGCAGCACGCGCGGTGGCTACGGCCACGGCATGGCGGCCGACATCGTCAGCACCCAGGGCAACAACCGCGCGCAGCGCTGGGTCTCGACCGAAATCCTGTGGAAGTGGGTCGACGCCAACGGCAAGGCATTCGGCATTGGCCGGCCCTATCTCGGCCGCGATCCGCCGCATGTCGGCCCGGTCGACGGCCAGGAATACATCTCGAAGCGTGGCACGGGAGACCGCAAGGAAGCGACCAACGTGAGGTCCAAGAAGGTGATGCGGGCCGCGGCCCACGCAAAGCTGCGAAAGACACACGCCGCGCGCGAGCAGAAGAGTTTGGCCAAGCCGCAGAAGTCGGCGCAATCGGCCGGCAAGCGCGCGACCTGACCCTGTTACGGCTTCCGCCCGAGGATCGGCAGCGGTACGAGGCGCATCTCGGCGGTGCCTGCGTCTTGCGTGCGCACCAGCACCGCAAAGATGGTTTCGACCGCAAGCCGCACTGCCGCCTGCATCGCCTTGCCCTTGGCCAGATGCGCCGCAATCAGGCCGGCAAGGAGATCGCCGGTGCCTGAGGGGCGGATCGGCAACCGCGGCGTCGCAAAGCGCGACAGCTGGCCGTCGGCGCACAGGATCGTCTCCACCTGCCCTTCTGCCGTGTCAGCGAGCGTGCAGCCGGTTGCGACGACATCGATGCGACGCTGCCCCGCCAGCGCCGCGCAGGCCGTGCGCAGGCTCTGCGTGTCCGCGATCGTGACGCCCGACAGCAGCTCGAGCTCGAACTGGTTCGGCGTGGTCAGGTTGGCGGCCGGCAGCAGCCGGTGCTGCACCACGTCCAGAATGCCGTCGGCAACATAGACGCGGCCGTCATCGCCGATCACGGGATCGCAGAGATAGACCAGCTTCGAATTCCGCGTCAGCGCCCGCTCGACGAAGTCGGCGATCACAGCCGCGTTGCCCGGCGAGCCGAGATAGCCGGTGACCAGCACCGCGGCCTCGTCGACGAGGTCGCGCTCCTCGACGCCTTTCAGGAGATCGGCGACGAGCTCGGTCTCCAGCACCCGCCCGCGCAACGTCGGATAACGCGGATGGTTCGACAGCAGCGTCGTCGGCACCGCCGCGACGTTCACGCCCTCCGCTTGCATGGCATAGGCGGCCGCGCTGTTGCCGACATGGCCGTGGACCACCTGGCTTTGAATGGAGATGACGAGCATTGAGAGGTCCGTAAGATCAAATGCTGAGCGAAGCAAGCGTAGCAGGAACGGCTGGCGTAGCCCGGATGGAGCGAAGCGCAATCCGGGGTTCTCAGATCGCGGCATGAATCCCGGATTACGCTGCGCTCCATCCGGGCTACAAGTTTAGAGCATCTCATACCCCAGCCCCGGCCGCAGCGCCCGCATCTTCCGCGCCAGCCGCCGGTGCCCCGTCTCCTCCGACCGCGCCAACCGGTCGGCGATCGCGACATGGTCCGCATCGCTCTTGTGCTGATTGAGCTTGGCCTGCCCCTCGACGGTGTCGACCACGAGATCGACGACCCGGATCGCAGCCAGCATGCTCTCGCGCTTGCCCGGCTCCATTTGCGCGAGGTCCCAGGGCTGCTTCGGCAACCGCGCCTCGGACACCGCAAGCAGCGCATCGCCATGCCCGCGGTTCTCGTCCAGTTCGCGCAGATGCGCCACGCCCGACAGGTGCACGGCCTCGTAGAGCCAGGTCGAGACATTGTCGCGCGAAGAGTACCAGTCGTTGGAGATGTAGGCGTCGTCGCCGGCAACGATCAGCAGGAAGCGCCGCGTGCCGTCTGCGAGCGACACGAGCGGATTCTTGGCGGTGAAATGGATCTGCACGATCACCTGCCCGTTGCGCTCGACCAGCACGAACGGCACATGCGAGGCGCGCGGACCGTGCTCGTCCGCCGCGACGATCATGCCGAAGCCACGCTGCCCCGCAAATTCCAGCGCCCACTGCTCCTCGATGCGAAACTGGGGACGAAGCAGATGCATGGCGCGGCGCTCGATGGCTCGAATAGGGAACGGCGAGCGAAGGCTAACCCATGACCCTGCAAAATCTGAAGAATAATCGGCCCGCAAACGCCGATATCAGCAATGCCTCAGCGCCGCGCCAGCGTCGCAAGATAGGCGCAGAACATGTCGGCCATGGCATCGGCATAGGCTGCGATCTCCGTCTCGCTCCGCGTCTCTTCCGAAAAACTCTTGCCGACGTCGCTCAGCGTCGCCGTGATGAGCTCGCCGGCGAGGATACGCGTCGCATCCGAGGCTTTCGGTAGCGCCTCCCGCATGAACGCGGCGACGATCCCCTCGCCGGCTGCCCGGGCGTCCTGCGCTTCGGGCGCGTCGCGATACAGCGGTGCAGCGTCACTGAGCGCGACGCGGATCGCGGCCTCCTCGCACTCGGAACGAATGAAGGCGTGGACCAGCGCACGCAGCCGCGCCGGTGGCGGCTTCTCCGGATCCGCGAGGATCCCGCGCAAAAGCTCGCTCGTGCGCCGCCACTCGTCGCTCTGAAGGCGGAACAGGATCGCCGCCTTGTTCGGAAAATATTGGTAGAGCGATCCGACGCTCACACCGGCCCGCTCCGCGACCCGTGCCGTGGTGAAACGCTGCGCCCCTTCCTTTGCCAGGACCTGAACAGCGGCATCCAGAATCGCGGCCACCAGCCCGCTCGATCGGGCCTGTTGCGGCTGTTTTCGTGAGGAAATTGAACGGCTTCGACGGTCGGCCATGGCGTGCTCGAGCAATGCGAATAGGAAACGCGACGAATTAGTCGTATTTCAATCCCTGCGCAAGCACGCGCTTCTTCGCGAACTCCGGAGACACCAAATGACCACCCCGACCATCACAACGCTTGCGCCGCTGCTGGATCGCCTGTTTGACGAGGCCGACACAACCAGGGGCGCAACGCATGCCGCCGTCGCCGATTTGTCCGACGCCGACCGCGCGCGGATGATGCGGAGCAAGACCGACTACCGCGACCTCTACGGACGCTTGAAGGACGCACCGCTCGCGGTCTCTCGCGAGACGGGTCACCTGCTCTACATGCTGGCGCGCAGTTCGCGCGCCAAGGCGATCGTCGAGTTCGGCACCTCGTTCGGCATCTCGACCCTGCACCTTGCCGCAGGCTTGCGCGACAATGGCGGCGGCCGCCTCATCACCAGCGAGTTCGAGCCGTCCAAGGCGGCACGGGCACGGGACAATCTTTCGGCCGGCGGGCTGATCGATCTCGTCGAAATCCGCGAGGGCGACGCGCTGAAGACGCTCAGCGCCGATCTGCCCGACACGATCGACCTCGTGCTGCTCGACGGCGCCAAGGCGCTCTACCCGGAGATCCTGGATCTGGTCGAAGGCCATCTCAAGCCGGGCGCGATCATCGTCGCCGACAATGCCGACGACAGCCCCGACTATCTCGCGCGCGTACGCAGGCCCGCAAGCGGCTACATGTCCACGCCCTTCGCCGAAGACGTCGAGCTCTCCGTGCGGATCAGCTAGCGCTGCATAAAATGGGCACTCTGGGCCGTCGTGCGATCTGTCGCGCGGCGGCTTCGTCTCCTCGGCGAAACAGCCAAAACTCCGGCAAACCGCCGCCAACAGGCTCCGCCCTGTCGCAGGCTCGTCACTCACACGTGATACCTTCACCCGCCAAAAGCCATGTTCCGCGTGCTAAACATACCTACCGCGCGGTATCTTTCGCGCCCCATTCCGAGCCGGCCATGACCTCCGCCTTCAATGCCTACGCAGCGCTTGCCCTCGCCATCGTCTTCGAGGTGACCGCGTCCGCCTTCCTGCAGCAGTCCGCGCAGTTCACGCGGCCATGGCCGACGCTGGCCATGGTGCTGTTCTACGTCGCCTCCTTCTACGCGCTGTCGGTGGCGATCCGGGTCATTCCGCTCAGCATCGCCTACGCGATCTGGGGCGGCGTCGGCATTATTCTGACCGCGACCGTCTCCTTCGTGCTGTTCCGCCAGATGCTGGACGCCGCGGCCTTCGTCGGCATCGGGCTGATCGTGTCAGGGGTCGTGGTCATCAACTTGTTCTCGCAGACGACGGCGCGTTGATGCCGGCCAGCGCCTACACCCGCGCCAAGCAGCCCGAGCAGGTCCGGCGCGCCCTGCTCGACCATGCCGCGGCGATCGCCATGGATCACGGCGTATCGGGGATCACGGTGCAGGCGGTGGCGGCGGCGGCCGGCGTCACCAAGGGCGGGCTGTTCCATCATTTCGGCAGCAAGCAGGCGCTGATCGAGGGCCTGTTCGCCGATCTCCTCGGCCGCGTCGATGCCGAGATCGACGCCGCTATCGAAGCCGACCCGAAGCCGCGCGGCAGCTTTACGCGGGCCTATGTCAATGCGGTCTTCACCGGCAAGGCCTTCGGCTTTGCGACGCCCTGGGCGGCGCTGAGCATGGTCGTGGTCACAGATCCGTCCCTGCGCCGGCTCTGGAACGACTGGATGAAGGCGCGCCTGAAGCGTCACCGTACGACCGACGCGGCGCCCGAACTCCACGTCGTGCGCCTCGCCGCCGACGGCGCCTGGCTGTCCTGCATCACGACGGGACAGACGCGCATGGGCGCGGAGTTGCGTGCCGTGCACGACCGCCTGATCGCACAGACCTATCGGCGCGGATAACCGGAACGACAGCTATTGGCTCTGCACTGCCTTGGGCGGACGCGGCGCGGATTTGGCCGGCTTTGCACCGGACTTGGCCGCCGCGCGCGGCGGCGGTTCGTCGACGGACACCAGATAGGCGGCGAGCGCCTTGGCGGAGTCGGCGCTGGTTACGTAATGGTCCTTCAGGAACCAGGCGAGCGTCAGGCTGAAGCGCCCTTTCGCCAATCCCCGCGGGCTGCGATGGCAGGTCGCGCAGCCGTCCGCGAAGAGCTTTGCGGCCGGCTTGCCGGCATCGAGATTTTGCGCGGACGCGACCGTCACCGTCAGCGCCGCGGCTGCGAGAGTCACCAGGGGCGCGATCACGTCGCGCCCCGGTCGAAACAGCGAAATCAATGTCGTCCCCTAGAGCGTTTTCGAGCGAAGTGGATTCCGGTTCGCGTAAAGAAAACGCGTCAAAAGAAGAATCGGCCCCGTCGCGCGGTCACGCCGCCGATAGCTGATCGAATTCGGGCGGAGTGTAGGCTTTGCCGTCCGGGTCGGTGATGACGACCTTCCATCCCTCGCTCGCCCATACTTTTGCCTTCGCCACGATGAGCAACCGGCTCTCGCGGGCAAAACTGCACTTCTCATTGTCGCGTTCTGCGACCATTTTATAGGCCAATGCGCATCCCCTTGCGTCGCTCTGCACCCGCTCCCTCGTGGCAGCGGGCTTTGGCGGCAATTCGCCGGGAGCGTGGCAATTTGGTGCCATCGACGGCAGCATTGTGCCCTGGTTCCAACTGAACGACGGAGATTGATCGTGCGCAGCATCAAAAATGCGATTCTGCTTGTCGCTGGCTTGCCTGGCGTGGCGCTGCTTGCCACCGCACCTGCGCGGGCGCAGACCTACGATCCGCGCTATCCCGTCTGCATCGAGATCTACACCATCGACGGCAGCAGCATCGATTGCAGCTTCACGTCGATCGCGCAGTGCGCCGCGACTGCTTCCGGGCAGTCCGCCCAGTGCTACGCCAACCCTTATGCCCTGCGGAGCCGGCCACCGGGCCCGGGTCCATCGCCGCCGCGACGGAACCGTTAGGATATTGCGATCCGCTCAGTGGACGCGGATGATATGGGGACGGCCGAGATCGATCAGCCCCTGCACCGCCGAGAGACGGTCGTCCAACGCTGCGATGGTCAGCAGCAGGTTGTTGCGGCGCTCGTCGAGCATGCCCATCTCGGCACCGGTGAGCTTCGTGCTCGTCCGCTCCTTGTGAATACCGTCGAGGGATTTGCGCAGCCCGGCGATCAGGCTGGACAGCTGTTTGGCCTCCTTGGTCATCGACCGCTTCGCGACATTTTGGCGGCGCGTCTCCGCCTGGCTCTGTCTCATCGTCATCCTCCCGTTGCCCCGCTGCCCCGAGTGGATGCTTACAGCTTTGAGTACACATATTACGATCGATGAAATCTGCCCGCGAAGAACTTTCTTAAATTGGACAAGCCGGGAACCTGACTCGAACCAAACGGAAAGCCCGGCGCGAGGACCGGGCTTTCGTTGGCAACGCCAGGGCTGTTTGAGCGTCAGCTCGCTTGCAGCATGAACGCGTCGAAGTACGCCGCGAGCGCAGAAAAAGCGTCGATCGGAAGAACCTGCGCGACATATTGGTCGGGGCGCACCACGACGATGCAGCCAGCCCTCCGATCGATACCGCGCATGGTGAAAACGTCCTGGCCGCTCTTGAGGTCCGGACAGAACATCTTCTCGTAGTCGATCAAGCCGTGTCGCCCCTTGCGCGGCAGCAGCAGCGCCGGCATCGCCTCCACGGCGAGCGCGCGATAATCCTGCTGGAAGACGGCACGCAGGTCGATCACGCTGTCGATGTCGGCTCCAGCGGGCGTATGGCGACGGACCGGCGATTCACGGGCCTCTGCGAGAAAATAACACAGCGCGCGGATCGCCGATCCCGCGACGGCGGGATCCTCCGCGGGCGAAAACGCGTAGATGCGGAAGCGGCCATCGGCCTGCGCGGCATGGCCGAGATGGACAGGCTTGGCATCCCCGAGCCGAATAACCGGCGCGGAATGGAAGCGCGTGCCGATGACGAGGCCTTCGGCAAGATGCTGGTGTGATGTCGCGCCCGTGAGAAGCGAAGAGCGGTAATGCGTCGCCGTGCCGGCGGTGTAGCGCCCGTGCCTCACAAAGTAATCCTGCGTCTTCGCCGCGTCGGCGCCACCGGCCTTGGCGGCGGAGGCGAGAATTCCTGCCCATTCGCGATCGAAATCGATCAGCTCCTTCGCCACCGCCTGGCGCTCGGCCGAATAGGAATGCAAGAGGCCCGGTGCACACTGCCCCCGGAGGACGGCGGCGAGTTTCCAGCCGAGATTGAAAGCGTCCTGCATCGAGACGTTCATGCCCTGCCCCGCCTTCGGGCTGTGGGTATGGCAGGCATCGCCGGCGATGAAGATGCGCGGCAGGCGTGAGGCGATCCCGGTCTCCGGCACGTCGTCGAACTTGTCGGTCAGGCGCTGGCCGATCTCGTAGACCGACCACCAGGCGATCTCCTTCACATCCAGCGTGTGCGGGTTCAGGATCCGCTGCGCTTTCGCAATCACGTCATCGGCGGTGATGTTGCGATTGGCGACGCGCTCGCCGACATCGAGTTTTGCGAGCTCGACATAGAGGCGGACCATGTAGCCGCCTTCGCGCGGAATGATCAGCAGGCTGCCGTCCTTCGCCGACTGGATCAGGGCCTTGAAGCGGATGTCGGGAAAATCGGTCACCGCCAGCACGTCCATCACGCCCCAGGCGTGGTTGGCGGAATCGCCATGCAGCTCGCGGCCGATCGACTTGCGCACCGCGCTGCGCGCGCCGTCGCAGCCGACGACGTAGCGCGCCCTGATCGTCTCCACCTTCCCCTCATTGCCGGCATCGACACGTTCGAGGCGCACCGTCACGGCATGGTCGGCGGGACCCGCCGCCGGATCAACCACGAGATCGAGCAGGCGGCGGCTGTAATAGGGCTCGAGCTTGGCCGGCGATTTGCGCATGACATCGAGAAAGCCGTCATGGATGCGCGCCTGGTTGAGGATGACATGCGGGAATTCAGACAGCCCGTCCTCGACATCCTGCACACGCCCGCTGCGGACGATCGTCTCGGGCTTCCGTTCGTCCGGCTTCCAGAACGTGGTCTCGTTGACCCAATAGGCTTCCTTCAGCACGCGCGCGCTGAAGCCATAGGCGTGGAACATCTCCATGGTGCGGCAGGCGATGCCGTCGGCCTGCCCGACCAGCAAACGGCCCGGCTTCTGCTCGACGATGCAGGTCTTGATGTCGCCGAATTGCGCAAGCTGGGCCGCGAGCGTCAGGCCCGCTGGGCCGCAGCCGACGATGAGGACATCGACCTCTTCAGGCACGGCCCCGGCTGCGCCCGAAGCCTGAATGCGATCGGCGGGATCGGCGATTTCAGGATCGCCCGGCTGAAATCCATTGAGATGGAATTGCATGAGCACCTCTCCCGTCAACGTCTTCTTCGATATTGCTCAGTATGCTGACTATCAGTATACTTGTCAACGATCCGCGCCTTCCCTGCCGCAACGGAGAATTCGGTGAAAGACAACAACGACATGCCCGGGCATCTGGCGCGCCGGTTCCAGCAGATCGCGGTGGCGGTGTTTCTGGCCGAGGTCGGCGAAGCCGGCTTCGACCTCACGCCGGTGCAATACGCGGCCCTTGCGACCATCAAGGCCAATCCGGGGCTCGACCAGGTGACGCTGGCAGGATTGATCGCCTACGACCGCACCACCATCACCGGGGTCATCGACCGCCTCGTCCAGAAAGGCCTTGCCGAGCGCCGCGCCTCCAGCCGCGACCGCCGCGCCCGCGAGCTCGAAATCACCGACGAGGGCCGACGCACGCTGCGCAAGATCACTCCGGCGGTGGAGTCCGCCCAGCGCGTCATGCTGCGCGGTCTCAGCGCGAAGGAAAGTGAAGAGCTGATGCGGCTGCTGCGCAAGGCCATTGCCGCCGGCAACGAGCTCAGCCGCGCCCCGCTGCGCGAGCTGGAGGCATGAACCCCGTATTTCCATCCGTAATTGTCGCAGTGCCGCGAAACCTGGAACTAACCTTCGGCTGCTAGGGTCGGCAACATTCGGCGTTTAACGCGCGATTTACTTTGCCGCTCGGGAGTTTCGGATGTTCAGGTTCCTCATTGCGGCGACGGCCATCGCGCTCTCGGCCGGTCCTGCGCTTGCCAACGGCCATGGCGGTGGCGACCCTGCTCCGCCGAAGCCCGAGGCCACGACCGCACCGGCGAAGGTGATCCTGACCAAGCAGGGTCCCACGCTCGTCGACCTCAAGGGCATGACGCTCTACACTTACGAGCGCGACACCACCGGCAAGACGTCGAACTGCAACGGCAAGTGCACCGAGAGCTGGGTACCGTTATCCGCTACGGTCGACGCCAAGGCCATCGGCGACTTCACCGTGATCAGCCGCAACGACGGCAGCAAGATGTGGGCGTACCGCTATCGTCCGCTCTACACCTCGCCGGCCGACAAGGCGCCAGGCGATGCCAACGGCAATGCCACGACGCTGCAATGGCGCGTTGCCCGGCCTGAGAACTAGGTCTCAACCGGCACCCCTGCCCACGACGAAAGCCTCGTGAGCAGTGGAATGACCGATCGCACTGCGCTTAGCCGCGCCAGCTAGACCCTGCGTCGACCCGTGCATTCTGCCCGGGCGGCAACACCACCACCGTGGCATTCAGCTTCACCCGGTCGAACAGATCGATCACGTCCTCGTTGCGCATCCGGATGCAGCCGGACGAGATCGCCTGCCCGATATATTCCGGCTGGTTGGTGCCGTGGATACGGTAGAGCGTGTCCTTGTTGCCGAGGTAGAGATAGATGCCCCGCGCGCCCAGCGGATTGGCGGGGCCACCGGCGACGCGCGCTGGATACGGTCCGAGCCGCGCCTGGATCTCCGCTGTCGGAACCCAGTCGGGCCATTCCGCCAGACGGCCGACGCGCGCGACGCCGGAGAAGGCCATGGCTTCCTCGCCGACCGCGACGCCGTAGCGGATCGCCTTGCCTTCGGGCAGCACGAAATAGAGGTAGCGCGCATCGGTATCGACCAGGATCGTGCCCGGCTGCTCCTTGCGCGGGTAGTCGACGATATGACGGAGATATTGCTCAGGCACGTTCGCCTGCGCGTAGGGCGTGTGCGCAAGCAACTGCCGGTCGCGCGGCGTCATGCTCGCGTCCGTCGATGGAGAAAGCGTCGTCTGCATGCAGCCGGCGAGCGGAAGCATGGCCATGACGAACAATACGATTAGAAATTTTGGCACCACCGGCCCCCCGATAGCGGATAGTTGCGCTCCCAGCGACGCCAGATGCTGCCCAAATCGTGCTGAAAACAAGGCAATGCGGAACACGTGCCCGTGTTCGACTGGCATGGTTCCATCACCACAAACGGCGAAGAACCGTCGCACAGTCTCCATCCCCTCGCCTTGCTTTGGTCAAACCCGGCTGGACTCGTGGGTCATCGTGCGGACTCATCGGATTTGGGATGGGTTCACCTCGACAGATCGGCTCGCGCCAATGCGGACGCCCATACTTTAAACACTCGGACTTCAAAGGAGCTGCGATGCTCGCGACGCTGAACTCTAGGCAAATCGTCGATGAGATCGTGAAGGACACGGTCAAGGACAACGATCCGCACGACGCCGTTGAGATTTCACCCGACATGGTGCTGGCTTCGCGCCCCATCAGTGGTGCGCCCGCGTTAGCCCCTGAGATCGCAACCCGTCCAGAGCCGAAAATAGATCCGAAGTTCGCGCCGGAGCGCACCATTAATCCGGAGCCGAAATTCAGTCCCGTCCTGGAGCCGCAGACGGCAGCGCCTTCGGTCGACACCGCCGTGCGCGTCGCCGCCAGCGATGGTCGCCGGCAGAAGCGATCCTCCGCCGGCAAATGGCTGYGCGGCGCGTTCGTCATGATCTTGTTTGCGGGCGGAAGCGCGGCCGCCACTGTCGCCTGGGAGAAACATGGCGACACGGCCAGGCAGATGCTCGCCGAATGGACACCTGCATTGACTGCGTTGACTTCGCTGTTGCCTTCGACATCGCGAACGGCGGCACCGGTGACCGCCGCGCCGGTCACCGCTGCGCAGGCCGCGCCGCCCGCGGAGCCAGTCGCAACGGATCAAGCGGCGGATCAAGCTGCTCAACCTGCGACGCCGCCTCCGGTTCAGGTTGCAGCAGCCGCACCTGTCGCAACACAGCCCGATCCCGCGCAGTCGGTCCAATCGATGACGCGCGATCTCGCAGCGATGGCGCAGCAGATCGAAGCGCTCAAGGCCAACATCGCCGAGCTGAAGGCCGGGCAGGAGCAGATGGCGCGCGAGATGGCAAAACCACCCGCGCCAAAGCCGGTGGCTGAGGCCAAGCCGGTCGATCCGCGCGCGCGCGTGTCCACGCTCCCGCCGCGATCTCCGGCGCCTCCGGTTCGCAAGCCGAAGCCGGTCGTGTCGCAAACCTACATGCCGGCCTATTCGCCCGCGCCGCCTGCACCTTCGCAGGCTGCCGCGGTCGCGCCGACGGCAGCACCGGTCGCCACGACGCAAGCCGTTGCCGATGACGACGGACCTGTCGTGCGTCCGCCGATGCCGCTGCGCTAGACCAGGCGCGGGCGACAGCGTCGCTGTCGCGACATTATCAAGCTGTCCGAGTCGATGCGGTGCGTTGAGTCCGGGCAATTACGGAGACCGATATTTCGATCGTCTTCCGTCAAGAGAAAAGGCCGTCGGGATTTATGCCGCCGGCCTTCTCTTGCAGCTGCCGGTTCCCGGAGCCCGGTTCTGCTGCAATTCCATGCCTTATGATCACGTCGACATATTTAATAAAATCTTAACGCACACGAATGCTGCACATGATTTCTGCGCCATAAGCACAGAGATTGCGCGACCTGTTCATTCGAAAATATCGACTCAGTGGTATCATCCGAGATGTGTTGAGACTTCCACTGAAGCTCACGTCGTCACACCGGGGAAATCGAATGCCCTACTATTCCTTCGATCTCGTGGTTGGTGAAGAGTTCAAGAACCAGGGTGGAATCATCCTCGAAGACATCGAGGTCGCTTCCGATCGCGCCGTTCAATTGGCTACCGAGCTGTCGCAAGTGAAGCCGGAGCTGCAACGGAAGGGTTGCGCGGTGCGCGTCACCGATCGCGATCACAACGAGGTCTATCGCACGCCGCTCGATCCCGTGCCGGCCTGGCGACGCTAGGCCACAGCGTTTTCGAGCGATTTGGAAACCGGTTCGCGCAAAAAGCGCGTCGAACCGTGACTCAAAAGCATCGTTCCGAGTCACCGGAACGGGGCCTTAGTCGTCCAGCACCGGCGGCTCGAACCAGTTCGTCAGCGACAATCCGCCGTCGACGACGAAGGCTGCGCCGGTGACGTAACCCGAGAGCTTGTTCGACAGCACCGCAAGCGCCATCGGCGCGAGGTCCTTGGCCTCGCCGAGACGCCCGAGCGGAATGTGCTTCGCCAGCGAGGCATCGGCAACGAACCCGCCCGCCGCGATCGCGCCGGGCACCAGCGCGTTGACGCGGATGCCGTGACGCCCGAGCGTCTTCGCGAGCTCCTTCACCAGCATCGCCATCCCCGCCTTCGCCGTCGAATAATGCGGCAGGTTGCGCGGCGTGCCCGCGTGCAGCGAGGTGAGAAACAGGAACGAGCCCGGCCGTTTCGCAGCGATCAACCGTTTTGCCAGCCCGCGCGCCAGATGGAAGCCGGCATCGAGATTGACGGCATGCATCTCCTGCCAGGTCTTGCGATCGACCGCGAGCGCATGATCGGCCTCACGCCGCGGCGGCGATGCGCTGTGCACGAAATGTGAGACCTCGCCGAGCGCCTCTGCGGCGGCCAGCAGGGCATCGCAAGCGTCTGACCTGGCGAGATCGCCGACCCACGGCACCGCCAGTTCAGGCCTGCCGCTCGCGCTGATCGCCGCGCTCACCCGTTCCAGGCTCACATCGGCGAACACGGTCCGAACGCCCTCGCCGACCAGCGCCTGCGCAATCGCGCGGCCGATGCCGTTGCCTGCGCCGGTGACGAGGGCCGTGTCGCGTGCGGGGTCGAACGGCGTGCTCAACAGGCTCATGTCGCTCTCCGTGGCCAGGACGGGCTGACGATAGCGCACCGTACCGGGGAGCGACAAATACGTCCTGGCACCATTGCGGAGTGGCTTGCCGGACGCTAGCCTCCCAAAAAAACGGAGGAGATACCAAGGATGCGCACCGGTTTCCTGATCGCAGGTCTGTTACTGCTCACCGCGCCGGCCCAAGCGGCGGACCGTGCACGCTCGACCTATGTGACGATGGTCTTGCAGGCCTTCGCCGCCAAGGTGGAATGTCCGAACACCGATCTCGTCTATCAGGACCTCGTGCAGAAGGCGCAGCAGATGCAGCTGCCGGACGGCACCACCGAGAAGGTGCGCAAGGCGATCGCCTGGATGCACACCGGCGGCAAGATGGGTGAGAAGCAGGACGATGATTTGATGGCCGAGGTCGCGGTCGCGACGCAGGCGACCGACATGGACCAGCGCCGCCTCGGCATGCCCGGCTGGTGCGAGGCCCAGAAGACCAACCTCGCCGGCCTGATCCGCAGCAAGGGCGGCTAGGCGCTCTCTCGCGGCGCTAAGCACGCCGTGGCGGAACCGTCGCGGCGGCCAACTATCGTCATAATCCTCGACACCATGCGGCCTCTTCGAATTCGAACAGGAGAGCCCACATGCGGAGTATCCACTTTGTTTTCGCCGGCGCATTTGCGGCCGCCGCTGTGCTGACCGCGCCCGCCCTGGCGAAGAACTCCGATGCCCAGAAAGGCGAGGAAAAATCCACCTCGTCATCCTGCAGTGCTTACCAGCAGGCACCCGACGGCTCGTGGGAACCGCTGCCCTGCAAAGAGACAGGCGAGCGTCCCCAGCCGCAGACACAAAATCGCACTACGCAGCCGGGCGCCGACCGCGGGGAGCGCTGAGCGCGCTGGCCGCGGATCAGCTCTGGTGCGGGCCGCGGATGATCTTCATGGCGTCCTCGATGTGACGCCACTCCTTGGCCTCATCGGCCTCGCCGCGGCCCTCACAGGCCTGCGCCTGCTCGGCGGCCTTCGCAATCGCAGCGAAACCATGTTTTTCCAGCATCTGGCGCGCGATGGTGTGGACCTGGATCTCGGATATCATGGGCGCTCTCCTGTTCAGGAAACCGCAGCGCCTGGCTTGGCGCTCCGCGGCCTCTGACAACGATTTCGCCGCAGGTCCCGTTCCGCCCACGACCGATCACATCGGCAGGCCTGGAATTTGACGTGACGAGCAAGCAAGACAAAGGCGGTCCGCTATGCCCAGCGGACCGCCTTCTCACCCACCCCAAATTTGCAGTGTACCGGCCGGATCCCCTACCCGACCGCCGCGCGCTTGCGCTCCAAATCGTTCGGCACCTCGATATCGACCTCCAGGGTCGATACCTCGTCGCCGCGCTCGAGCCGGACGATGACCTTGGTCGGGTCCAGCGTGACGTGCCTGGACACGACAGCAAGAATTTCCTCGCGCAGCACGCCGAGCAGATCGGGCTGGCCGCGCAATCCGCGTTCATGGGCAAGCAGGATCTGCAGCCGTTCGCGTGCGACGGGTGCCGAGGCCTTCTTGCCGCGGAGAAGCCGAAGCAGACCCATGCTCATGCAGCCCTCCGTCGCAGCAGACGATCCATGAAGCGCCTGCGCTCGGCCGGAACCTGCATCGCCACGGTGTCGCCGCACAGCCGCCGCGCCGCGTCGATATAGGCCCGTGCGGGTGCGCCGTCCACGTTCGACAGCGTCACCGGCGTGCCGACATTGGAGGCCTTCAACACGTCCTGGCTCTCGGGGATGATGCCGAGCAAGGGCGTTGCGAGGATTTCGAGGATGTCGTCGATGGTCAGCATCTCGCCGCGCGCGGCGCGCGAGGCATCGTAGCGGGTGATGAGAATGTGCTTCTGGACGTGCTCGCCCTTCTCGGCCCGCACCGTCTTGGAATCGAGCATGCCGATGATGCGGTCGGAATCGCGCACCGAGGAGACTTCCGGATTGGTGACGATCACGGCCTCGTCCGCAAAGCGCATCGCCATGGAGGCGCCGCGCTCGATGCCGGCCGGGCTGTCGCAGATCACCCAGTCGAAGCGGTCGCGCAAATCGTCGATGACCTTGCCGACGCCCTCTTCCGTCAACGCGTCCTTGTCGCGGGTTTGCGAGGCCGGCAGCAGCCAGAGATTCTCCAGCCGCTTGTCGCGGATCAGCGCCTGCGGCAGCTTTGCGACACCCTGCACCACGTTGATGAGATCGAACACGACGCGGCGTTCGGCGCCCATGACGAGGTCGAGGTTGCGCAGGCCGACGTCGAAATCGACGACGACGACCTTGTCGCCGCGCTGCGCCAGCGCAGCCCCCAACGCGGCGGTCGTCGTTGTCTTGCCGACCCCGCCCTTGCCTGATGTCACGACCAGTACCTTACTCATCTGAAATGTCTCCTTTGCTGGTCAGTTCAGTGCTGTAATTCGCATGGTATTCCCCTGCAGCCAGGCCTGCGCCGGCTTGCCGCGCAAAGCGGCGTCGATGTCGTCCGCAGTCTGGTAAAATCCATCAATTGCAAGCAGTTCAGCCTCGATCTTCTGACAATAGATGCGGGCGCTCGTGTGCCCATTGACCCCCGCCATGGCACGGCCGCGGAGCGCGCCGTAGATGTGGATGGAACCGCCGGCGACGACTTCGGCGCCGGAGCCGACCGAGCCCAGAATGGTGACGTCGCCTTCCGGGAAGATCACGGTCTGGCCCGAGCGCACCGGGCTATCGAGCAGGAGCGAGGTCGGCTTGGTTACGGCCTTCGCCTCGGCCTTCTTCGGCGCGCTCGGCTCGACCACGCAGCTGCGCCCTCCCGAGAGCAGCGGCGGCATCGTCGGCGTCAGCCGGCCCTCCTCCACCCCCTCGATCCCGAGCACCCGGATGTTGCGATCCTGGAGGCTCGTGAGCAGATGGGCGATGCCGGACTGGCTGAGATCGACCGAGGACAGATCGATCACCACGGGCCGGCCGGCGAAGAAGCCCGGCGAGCGCGCGATCGTGGCGTCGATCTCCTGCAGCCAGTCCTGGATCGGAACCGTCGGCACGAACACGAAGGCCACGTAGGAGCGCCCGCGCAGGCGAACCATTTGGCGTTGGACTTTTGCTGCAGCCTCCATAGCGGCCGACTCGATCCCTGTTATTGAATGGTTAACGATGCGGCGGATTTGGTTAATGACGGGTTAATTTCTCCATGGGTTACGTGGGTTGGTGGTGGATTGGCGCTGGCTCTCACCACGTCGTCATTGCGAACGCAGCGAAGCAATCCAGACTGCCGATGCCGAAAGACTCTGGATTGATTCGTCGCTGCGCTCCTCGCAATGACTGCGCCCCGCCCCTCCTTCTTCACCTCTGCTCGCGTCGATTTTGATCGCAGCCCCAATCATCCCGCATTGACATGCCCATGGCATCTGGCTTCGATCCGCGTCCCCCGGATATGGAGCCCGAGCATGCCAATTCAGTCTTCCATCAGGCGCAAGACCGCGCCGGACATCCGTGCACGCAAGCGGGGCGAACCGATCGTGATGCTGACGTCCTATCACGCGCATACGGCCGCACTGGTGGATCGGCATTGCGACGTCATCCTGGTCGGCGATTCCCTTGGCAACGTCATGCACGGCTTCGAGACAACGGTGCCGGTTACGCTCGACATGATGATCCTTCAGGGCGCCGCGGTGATGCGCGGCTCGAAGCAGGCGCTGGTCGTCGTCGACATGCCGTTCGGCTCGTATGAAGCTTCCAGGGAGCAGGCGTTCAACTCCGCGGTGCGGATCATGAAGGAAACGCAATGCGGCGCAGTGAAGCTCGAAGGCGGCGTCCGCATGGCCGAGACGATTGCATTCCTGACCGGGCGCGGCATCCCGGTAATGGGTCATATTGGCCTCACGCCGCAATCCATCAACACGCTCGGTTCGTTTCGTGCCCAGGGCCGCAACGAGGTGGACTGGGCCCCGATCGAGGACGATGCGAAGGCCGTCGCCGATGCCGGTGCATTCTCGGTCGTCGTCGAGGCCGTGGCCGAACCGTTGGCGCGCAAGATTACGGAGACGATTGCCATTCCCACCATCGGCATCGGTGCGAGCGCTGCCTGCGACGGTCAGGTGCTCGTGCTCGAGGATATGCTCGGGCTGTCGCCACGCACCCCGAAATTCGTCCGGCGGTACGGCAATCTTGGTCCGGCCATCGAAGCGGCGATCGAAGGCTATGCCGCCGACGTGCGGTCACGCGCCTTTCCCGGGCCCGAACACGTCTACGAGATGAAGAAAAGCTGACGATATGCGGCAAGCGGTCGAGGGCTGCTCGCGACAAGCCGAGATACGCACTGCTTGAAATCGCAGCGCAACTACCTCACGCGTTCTGGCACAAACTGCATAGCCGGCATCGCGGCATCGTTCTACTCTCACTGCAAGGTCTTACCGCTGCGCGCGTGATGCCCGCGTGACGCAGAATATTCGGCTGTTGCGGAGAGAAAACGATGCCGAAGATGCCGGCGACCTCCCTCGTGGCCTCAACCCTCCTCACCATCATCACATCGACAAGTCCCGGCTGCGGCCAGGACTCCAAAGCGCCTCCCCTCGTCAACCAGATCAACAATGGCAACTGGCTCCCACAAAGCGAAGCCGAGGCGATGCGCGACGAGCTGTATTATCAGCGCGCCGTGCAGGTTTACATGAGCATGCTGCCCGCTCTCAACACGATCGGCATGCGCGATGGGTCGGAGGCGATGTTCGGCAAGGGCTATAATGTGCTGCCGATCTGGAAACAGCGGATGGATGCGCGGACCTGGGTCCCGACACCTAATGCCGACGTTATCTATTCCATGAGCTATCTCGATCTCAAGGAGACCGGCCCGCTGGTCGTCGCCGCGCCGCCCAACGTCATCGGCATGTTCACCGATTTCTTCCAGCGCACTCTCACCGACGTCGGCGCGGTTGGCCCCGATCGAGCGCGGGGCGGCCTCTATCTCTTGCTCCCGCCGGATTACGAGGGCGAAATTCCGCAGGGCTACTTCGCGTTCAAGTCGAAGACCAACAACGTGTTCCTGTTCTTCCGCACCATTATGGCGAAGGGCGACAACGGTCCGGATCCGAAACCCGCAGTAGCGCTTGCCGAACAGACGCGCGTCTACCCGCTGTGGACCCCGGAAAAGAACGTCAAGCCGATGCAATTTCCAGACGCCAGCGGCAAGCGCATCAACATGATGTATCCGGTCGACAATACGTACTGGACCAAGCTCAAGGCGTTTGTGGATTATGAGCCGGTCTCGGCGATCGATCCGGAGTCGCGCGGCACGCTGGCTGCGATCGGCATCATCAAGGGGCAGCCGTTCAACCCGACCGCGAAGGAGCAGGAGCTGCTGCAAAAGGCCGTCACGACGGCGCCGAAGATGATCATGGCGCAGCGCCAGCTTGGCCGGCCGGACAAACGCGATCTCTACTACAACGACCGGCAATATCTGAACACCTGGGCAGCCGGCACCGCCGAATGGCTCCAGGACGGCTATCTCGATGTGGCGCAGCGAGCGAGCTACTTCCAGATCGCCTATTCGACGGCCTCGGCGATGGTGATGCGGACGATCAACAGCGGCTCCAAATATCCGTTCGCGGTCAGGGACGCGAATGGCGAATTCCTGAACGGGTCGAACACCTATAAACTGCATCTGCCGCCGAACCCGCCGGCCGCATTGTTCTGGGCCGTGACCGCCTACAACATCACCGATGGCACCATGGTCGAGGCACCACAGCTGATGCCGTCGATCAACGGCTACAACAAGGTGGCAACCAACAGCGATGGCTCGATCGACCTGTGGTTCGCGACGGAAAAGCCCGCTGACGCGCCGGCGTCGAACTTCATCCAGACCGTCAGCGCTCGAAATTTCCTCGTCGCGTTACGCCTCTACGGCACTGGGGTCGAGTTCTACGACCAGACCTGGAAACCGGACGACGTCGTCAAGGTGAAATGAGATCGCGCGAGGTCACGGCGCACCCTGGGCCGCGACCTCCGCCACCGGGTTACGGGTGCCCTACTTCTTCACCTTGCTCGCATCCATCTTGACGGCGGGATCGAGCATCTTCGTCGTGAACGCCGTCGTCACGTCGAACGGCTTCTCCATACCGAGATAGGTCTGGACCAGCTCATAGTCCTTCTTCATCCGCTCGCCGTCGATCCAGCCGAGACCCTTGGTGGTCGTGAACTCGTCGGTCATCAAATACTTGATGCGCTCCCACTGCCGCTCCTGGTTCTCCTTGTCGTGGCCGGAGACCTGGTCGAGCAGCGCCTTCAGGCACGGCGTGACGTCGGCGACGCAGGCCGCAAAGGCCTTCTGCGAGATGCGGACGAACTCCTCGACCAGCTTCGGGTTCTTCTGCAGATAGGCGCCATTGACGATCAGCGAATTGCCGTAGGGGTTGAGCCCGATGTCCTTCCAGTTGACGAAGCCGAGATCGCTTCCGAACTCCGTCACCTTCAGATCGTGCTCGTTGTAGAAATCGCTGATGATGTCGACGGTATGGCTCTTCAGCGCGGCGATCTTCGCGGTCGGGCCGATATTGACGAAGCTGACGGCATCAGGCGCGATGCCTGCGGCCTTGGCAAAGGCCGGCCACATCACGCGCGAGGCGTCGCCGGGCGGGTTGCCGATCTTGTGGCTCGGAAAATCCTTGACGCCATTCACGCCGTAGCTCTTCAGCCAATAAAACGTCTGGCCGGTGTTGGCGTAGATGCTCATCAGCGCGACGTCGTCCGCGCCCTTGCTCTTGGCGACCAGCATGGTGGCGAGATCGGCGATGCCGAACGGCGAGCCGCCGGAGCCGACCTTGGCAGCGGAGACGCCGGAGCCCTTGCCGACCTCGATGGTCAGGTCGATGCCGGCCTTCTCGTACCAGCCCTGCGCCTTGGCGTAATAGAACGGCGAATGGTCGGCCGTCGGCGTCCAGTTCAGGATCAGGTTGACCGCCTCGCCCGCGCTCGCCGGCACCGCCGGCACACCGAGCATCAGGGCCAAAGCCAAAGCCGAGCCCGCAGCCTGCAAACGCTTCATCGCATCCCTCCTCATTGCCGCGACCCGGCTTGTCGCTCTCCCCGTGTGAGGATACCAATGCAACAAGCCCGCCCTCGACTTGTCAACTGTCTGGTTGGAAATGCCCGCAAAACGTTCAGGCGACACCGTGCCGCAGCGGCGCGATCCCGTCGCCACCCGCAAGAAGCTGCTCACGGCGGCGCGCCTGGAGTTCGCCCGGCACGGCTTTGCCGGCGCCCGCGTCGACGAGATCGCCGAGCGCGCCGGGGTCAACAAGCAGCTCGTCTACCACTACTTCGGCGACAAGGACGCGCTCTATCTCGCCGTTCTCGAATGGGTCTACGCCGACATCCGCGAGCAGGAGCGTCAGCTCAACCTCGAAGGCCTGCCGCCGGAAAAGGCGATCCGGAAGCTGATCGAGGCCTCGTTCGATTACCTCGCAACAAACCCCGATTTCATCGTGCTTCTGAACGACGAGAACCGCGGTGGCGCCCGCCACGTCCGCGGCTCGACCCGGCTGGAGGCGATGCATTCGCCGCTGGTGAAGAGCGTCTCCCACATCCTCCACGAGGGCGTTCGCACCGGCGTGTTCCGCAAGGGGATCGACCCGATCCAGCTCTATATCTCGATCGCGGGCCTCAGCTATTTCTACCTCTCCAACACGCCGACGCTGTCGGCKATCTTCGGCAAGGACCTGTCGAGCCGGGCGGCAAGGCGCGCCCGCCGCAGGCATGTCGTCGACCTCTTGCTGCATTCGCTCCGGCCCTAATCAACCAACTGGTTGAAACTTCCCGCAAGGCCGGTTAGGCTGACGAACAGCGGCAAGGTGGCCGCTGGCAACAGGGAGCAACCGGTGACCGGAGACGGCGCACGCACCTCGCGCAGCTTTGCGATCATCCTGATCGTGCATCTCGCCGTGCTCGTGCTCTGGCAGGTCGCGGTCGATGCCTTCCACGTGCCGAAATTCATCCTGCCTTCCCCGCTGGCGACGGTGCAGACGCTGGGCACCGCGAACTATGCCTGGGGCGCCAACACGCTGGTCACGGCGATCGAGATCCTCGGCGGCTTCGCGCTCGGCGCGTTCGTCGGCGTCGCGCTGGCGGTGATTTTCAGCTGGGCACCGCTGCTGAGCCTCGTGCTGCTGCCGCTGTTCGTGACGATGAACATGATCCCGAAGGTCGCGCTCGGCCCGCTCTTCATCGTCTGGTTCTCCTACGGCATCGTGCCGAACATTTTGATCGCCTTCAGCATCTGCTTCTTCCCGATCCTGCTGACCACCGCGCGCGGCCTGCGCGAGGTCGAGCCGGACCTGCTCGACCTCGTCAAATCGCTGCGCGGCTCGCGCTGGACGCTGTTCCGCAAGATCCAGTTGCCGGGATCGCTGCCTTACGTGTTCTCCGGCATGAAGGTCGGCGCCATCCTCGCGGTGGCCGGCGCCATCGTCGGCGAGTTCATCGCCTCCGAGCGCGGGCTCGGCTATCTCATGATCCAGGTTCAGTCGTCGCTCGACACGCCCGCGATGGTGATGGCCGTCGTGCTGCTAACCCTGCTCGGCGTCGCTCTCTACGGCCTGGTCCTCGCCCTCGAACGCATGTTCGTGGTCGGCGATGCCAGGCAAACTTGAAACGGCAGAACGAACGACAAGGACCGATCCATGCTGCTCACCCGCCAGACACTGCCGAAGACCATCCCGGATATCGCAGCCCTCGACGATCTCCTGTGCCGGCCGACCCAGGCGCTGATCGACGACCTCAAGAAGGTCGAGGGCGACATCATGATCCTCGGCGTCGCCGGCAAGATGGGACCGACGCTGGCGGGGCTCGCGAAAGCCGCAGCACCCGATCGCCGCGTCATCGGCGTCGCCCGCTTCAGCGACGCGAGCGTCAAGGACTGGCTGCACGCGCGCGGCGTCGAGACGATCAATTGCGATCTGATGGACGAGACCGCAATTCAGGCATTGCCGAAGGCGCCGAACATCGTCTTCATGGCCGGCCGCAAGTTCGGCGCCGAGGGCGACCTGTCGCTGACCTGGGCGATGAACGCGCATGTGCCGGCCCTCGTCGCGCAGGCCTTCCCGGCGTCGCGTATCGTGGCGTTCTCGACCGGCTGCATCTATCCCTTCGTCCCCGTCGACGACAAAGGCGCGACCGAGGACATGGCGCCGAATCCGCCCGGCGAATACGCCCAGTCCTGCGTCGGCCGCGAGCGCATGTTCGAATATTTTTCGCGCAAGTTTACGACGCCGGGCCGACTGTTCCGGCTCAATTACGCGATCGACATGCGCTATGGCGTGCTGCACGACATCGCGACAAAGGTGCTCACGGGCACCCCGATCGACGTCGGTCTCGGCCACGTCAATTTCATCTGGCAGGGCGATGCGTCCGCGCAGGCGCTGCGGTGCCTTGCGCATTGCACCGCGCCGACCTCGCCGATCAATGTCAGCGGCCACGAGATTTTGGCGGTGCGAGATCTCGCAGCAAAATTCGGCGCGCGCTTCGGCCGCGCGCCGGTGCTGACAGGCAAGGAAGAGCCGACGGCTTGGCTCACCGACACGTCCAGGGCGGTCGAGCTGTTCGGCCTGCCCGTGGTCGACACCGAGCAGTTGATCGCCTGGACCGCGGACTGGGTGTCCCGCGCCATGCCAAGCCTCGGCAAGCCCACCAAATACGAGGTGCGCGATGGACGCTACTGACGGTTCGCCCATCCTCAAGCTCGGCGTCGACGACGCGATCGCCGGGCTGGTGCTGTCGACGGAAGCGCACTGGAACCAGACCGAGGAGGACTGGCGAATCTTCCTGCACGAGGGCGTGGTGTTCGGTATTCGCGACGGCCTACGGCTGGTCGCGACCGCGGCGCTGCTGCCCTATTCCGGCAACAACGCCTGGATCAGCATGGTGCTGGTATCGGGCACGCATCGCCGCCGCGGCCTCGCCACCCGTCTCGTCGATGCCTGCCTGGAAACCGCGCGCAAGAACGGGCTGACGAGCTGGCTCGACGCGACGCCCGACGGCGCCGCCGTCTACGGCCCGCTCGGCTTCACGCCGACGCTGCAATTGCGCCGGCTGAAGCTGGTGAAATCCGGGCGAGCCGAAGCCCCACCGCCTTCATCGGCGACCATCGATGCGCTGCGGGCGCGGGACCGGCGCACCACCGGTTTCGACCGCACCGCGCTCCTCTCCGCCATCGCCCTGCGCTCCGGCTCACGTATCGTCGCCGCGCATGGCGCCATCGCGCTGGTTCGCGACGGCCGAACCGCGCGCCATATCGGGCCGTTGCTTGCCAACAATGCCGCGCCGGCGCTGGCCCTGGTTCATGCGATCACGCGCTCCGAGACCGGCCCGATTCTGATCGATGCCGTTGCGTCGCAAGCCGCATTCCTGGACGGATTGACCGCCTCGGGCTGGACCATCGAGCGGCCGTTCCAGCGCATGCGGTTCGGCCCCGCCACCACCGCTGCCAAGGATACGCCATTCGCCGTCGCCGGCCCTGAATTCGGATAGGACATCATGCACCACAGCCAGATCAACAGCGACGTCCGCAAGCTGATCGCCGACGGCACCGTGCTGCCGGCTCACCCCCTCGCGCTCACGGCGGAGCGCCAGCTCGACAAGAAGCATCAGCGCGCGCTGACGCGCTACTACATCGACGCCGGCTCGGGCGGCCTTGCGGTCGGCGTCCACACCACGCAATTTGCGATCCGGGACGTCGGCCTCTACCGTCCCGTGCTCGAGCTCGCCGCCGAGACCGCTGCGAACTGGACCAAGCGTCCGCTGGCGATGGTCGCGGGCCTCGCCGGCCCGACCCGGCAGGCAGCGGCTGAGGCCCGCACCGCGCGCGATATCGGCTATCACGCGGGGCTCCTCAGCCTCGCCGCGATGAAGAGCGCCTCCGAGGATGAGATCATTGCGCATTGCACGGCGGTCGCCGCCGAGATCCCGCTGGTCGGCTTCTATCTCCAGCCGGCCGTCGGCGGCGTCATCCTGTCGAGCCGGTTCTGGCAGCGCTTCGCCGCGATCGACAATGTGATCGCGATCAAGATCGCGCCGTTCAACCGCTATCGCACGCTCGACGTGCTGCGCGGCGTCGCAGCCGCCGGTGCGCTCGACCGCGTCGCGCTCTACACCGGCAACGACGACCACATCCTGCTCGACCTGATGCTGCCGTTCGATCTGCGCGACAACGGCATCACCACGCGCACCTACTTCAAAGGCGGTCTGCTCGGCCATTGGTCGGTGTGGACCGCGAGCGCCATCAAACAGTTCGAGCGCTGCAAGGCGGCGCGGCACAAGGAGACCGTGCCGGCCGATCTGCTCGCCCTCGATGCCCGCGTCACCGACTGCAACAGCGCGTTCTTCGACGTCGCCAACAATTTTCACGGCTGCATCGCCGGTTGCCACGAAGTGCTGCGGCGTCAGGGCCTGATGCAGGGCCTGTGGTGCCTCGACCCGAACGAGGGCCTCAGCCCCGGCCAGAAGCAGGAGATCGACCGCGTCTATCGCGAGCACGCCGACCTCGGCGACGATGCGTTCGTCGCCTCCAATCTGAGCAAATGGCTGGCATGAGCGCCGAGCCCTTCATCAGCCTGAGCGGCGTCCGAAAGATCTATCGCAGCGGCGGCGCCGAGTTCCTGGCGGTGTCCGACGTCACGATGGACGTGCAGGAAGGTGAGCTCGTCTCGCTGGTCGGCCCCTCCGGCTGCGGCAAGACCACAGTGATGAAKATCCTGGCCGGCTTGCACGGCGCCGACGGCGGCACCGTCAGAATTGGCAACGCCAAAAGCCCGTTCGATCCGACCCGCGATATCGGCATGGTGTTCCAGCAGGCGCTGCTGCTGAAGTGGCGCACCATCCTGGACAACGTGCTGTTGCCGGCCGAGATCGTTGGCCTGCCGATCAAGGCCGCGCGCGAGCGGGCGCGCGATCTGATCAACCTGGTTGGGCTTGCCGGCTACGAGCAGAAATATCCGCGAGAGCTCTCGGGCGGCATGCAGCAGCGCACCGCGATCGCGCGGGCCTTCATTCACGATCCAAAACTGATCCTGATGGACGAGCCGTTCGGGGCGCTGGACGCCTTGACGCGCGAGCAGATGAATCTGGAGATGCTGCGGATCTGGCGCGAGAGCGGCAAGACCATCATCTTCGTCACGCATTCGATCCAGGAAGCCGTGTTCCTGTCCTCGCACTGCGCCGTGCTGACGGCGGGACCGGCGAAGATGGCCGACTACTTCCCGATCGACCTGCCCTTCCCGCGCGACCTTCCGCTCAAGACGACCGACGCGTTCGGCGCCTATGCGCGGCGCATCTATGCGAAGCTGGGGTTGGGGGCGGCGTAAGACGGCCACACGAAAGGTGCCGTAGGGTGGGCAAAGCGACTTGTCCGCCGTAGCTCGAAGAGCGAAGGCGGAAGCGTGCCCACCATTGCACGTGACGCAAAGAACGTGGGCACGGCGCAAGTGCGCCTTTGCCCACCCTACGAGAGCGGGGCGCGGCGTAGTCACCGCGCCCTGCTCGTCATCAAGTCTTATTCCGCATCTTGCTGAGCAGATAGTTGTCGTAGAAATTCTCCGCGATCTGCGTGTAGAACAGCAGCTCCTTCATATAGGCGTCGTGGCTTTCCTTGGTGCGCTTGAACAGGTCGCTCTTGGCGGCGAGCTCGTTCAGGTGCTCCTGGGTCGCGTTGTAGCAGGCTTCCAGCACAGGCTGCGGGAACGCCTTCAGCTCCGCGCCGTTGGCGATGAGCCGCTTCAGGGCCGCCGGATTCACGCTGTCGTATTTCTCCAGCATCCAGGCGCCGGCCGCCGAGGCAGCCTGATTGACGATCGCCTGATACTGCTTCGGCAAGCTCGCCCACTTCTCGTCATTGACGATCATGTGCAGCATCGCGCCGCCCTCCCACCAGCCGGGGAAGTAATAGTACTTGGCGACCTTCTGGAAACCGAGCTTCTCGTCGTCATAGGGACCGACGAATTCAGCGGCGTCGATCGAGCCCTTCTCCAGCGCCGCATAAACGTCGCCGCCGGCGAGCTGCTGCGGCACGATGCCGAGTCTGGCCAGCACATGACCGCCCATGCCGGCGATGCGGAATTTGAGCCCCTTGAGATCGTCGACGGTCTTGATCTCCTTGCGGAACCAGCCACCCATCTGGGTGCCGGAATTGCCGCAGAGGATGGCGTGCGTCTTGAACGGCTTCAGCGCCTCGTTGGTGAGGTCGGCGCCGCCGCCGAAATACCACCAGGACTCCTGGTGGCGATGGTTCATGCCGAACGGCGCGCCGGTGGCGTAGGCCAGCGCCGGCTCCTTGCCGATGTAGAAATACAGCGGCGTCTGCGCCATCTCGACGGACGCGACGCTGACGGCATCGAGCGCCTGGAGGCCGGGGACGAGCTCGCCGGCCGCAAAGGTCTGGATCTGGAATTTGTTGTCGGTGGCTTCCGCGACGTATTTCGCAAAGGTCTGCGCCGTGCCGTAGATGGTGTCGAGCGACTTGGGGAAGCTCGAGGTCAGGCGCCATTTGATCTCGGGCGCGCCTTGCGCAATCGCAGGTGCAGCAACCAGCGTCGTCGCGCCGGCGACCGCGCCGCCCTTGAGGAATGTACGGCGTTTCATGTTGGGGTCTCTCCCTGGAAGTAAGTTTCAAACATATCGGGGTCTGGCCACGGTCTTCGCGGACCGTTTGCCCGTTCCTATAGCGGAGTTCAAGCTGGGAGCGGAAGGCCTGCTGGCGTCCGTAGCCCGGATGGAGCGCAGCGCAATCCGGGCGACGAGAGCGCGTCGAAAGGCCGCTCAGAGCAGCTTCGCGCTCACGAACAGCGCGCGCACGGCGTTGGTCGCTTGCACCGCGAGCATGGCGTTGTCGGCGGCGCCTTCGAGCGCCGCGACCGCCTCTTCATGGAGCGAGCGGAATTCCATCCACTCGACCGATTTGAAGTTGGTGAGGAATTGATAGGCCTGGCCGACGGTCGCAATCGCCAGCGTGTCGCCGTTCAGCTTGATCTTGAACGTCGTACGCAGCGGGGTCTCGGAAGTCTGGGGATCACTCATGGGCTGCTTCTGGACGAGGTCGGCTTAACGAAGGGGAAACGGCAGCCCCGCCGTCCAGCAAATATCAGGAGTCGGTGCTCGCGCGCTGCGAGGCGGTCGCCGATCCGCGCAGGTTAGGCACGACGACCAGGCGGTTGAACTCGCCATTGTCCCAGGCCTTCAGGAAGCGATCATAGTCCTTGATCGAGACACAGCCATTGGAGTCGCCGCGCGGCCCGAGCATGTAGTTGTGGGTGAGCAGGCCGACGCGGCCGAGCGCACTGGTGCCGTCAGTGGGCGTCAAGCGCAGGGCACGGACACCGTGGAACAGCTTTTCGCGCGGCTTCAAATCATAGGTCGCCGGCGGGGTCGCGCCAACCATACGCTGGTCGACATGGTCGGGGTCGTCCATCAGCGCGCCCATGCCTGAATGCGCCTCCAGCGCGACGCCGCTCGGGAGGTAAAGGGCCTTGGCCTTGATGTCATAGACCGCCGTGCGTGAATCGTAGCCGAGCGCGGCGAGATCAGGCGCCCTGCTGAGCAGGCCGTCGCCGGGAGTCAGCGAGGCCAGCTTGATCTTGTCGGTGAACTTCTCGAAGAAATTGCGGTTGTCGACCCTGGGGTTGGTCTCGGCATAGGCTTGGCTCGAGGCGATCTGGGACGCGAGGTCTGCCTGGGCCGGGCGCGAGCGCGGCACCGGGATGGCGTCGGCGCGCTGCGACGGCCTGGTCTCGTCAACCACGTGCCGGTCGTCATCGGTCAGGGTCGAGCCGGTCAGGGTCGAGCGCCAGTCGTCGCCCTGGAGTTTTTGGGCCAGCATCGCCTTGGCGTCGCGCAGCTTGAGCTGGACCGCGCTCACCGCGGAGCGCTCCAGCGTCCGCAGGCCGAGGTCACGGGCGGGCGGGCTGCTGGATACCGAAGCGAAACGGTCGTCAAACGAAGGGCCATTGGCCGGAGGCAGTGCGGTAGCCGGAGGCAGTGAGGCGGTCACCAGCGGCGTCGAATCGCCCATGTCCGCGACCCAGGCGGCCGCTCCCAGTGCCAGCGCGACGGCTGCCAAAGACAGCAGTATCGTCTCCGCTCGCCCAATACGGCGGCGCGACAACAGCCTTTCGGCGCTTGCGCGGTCGGAAACCATCAGATCCCCAAATCAACCCCCGGAGGGGCCCAACCCCCGTCCGGAGACTCTATACCAGCTATCGCATTGGGAGCCAAAACTTAGGCATAATCGCGGCCGGCAAGCCCCCTTTGAGGTATCCAATGACCGATCCTTTCGACCTAGAGCGCTTTGTCAGGGCCCAGGACCCGGTTTTTCGCGACGTCCAGGGGGAGCTAGCCCGGGGCCGGAAACAGACTCACTGGATGTGGTTCGTCTTCCCGCAGATCGCCGGCCTCGGCTTCAGCGCCATGTCGCAGCGCTACGCCATCGGCTCGCGCGCGGAGGCCAGAGCCTACCTCGCCCACCCCGTACTCGGTCCGCGACTCGTTGAATGCACCACACTCGTGCTTGCCGTCGAGGGACGAACCATCAACGCGATCCTCGGCGCGCCCGATGACGCCAAATTCCGCTCGTCGATGACGTTGTTCGGCGCGGTCTCCGACGAACTCGTCTTCGACCAGGCGCTCGCCCGATATTTCGCAGGCGAGCGCGACGGCGCGACGCTGGAGATGCTCGCCAGGCTCGATCTGCCGGCGCGCTAGCGCGACCTACGCCTAGACGAATGGACGCATGCAGGCGGGGCATGGCGGCCGGCAGCGTAAACTCCGGATTAACACCGGCTGCCTATCGTTTGCGCAGAATAATTTTCTTCCCCGCGCCAATTGCCGGACAGATCATGAAAATCGGTACGCTGCTGACCACCGCCATCGTCTCGCTCTCGACAGTCGGCGGCGGCCTCGCCGTCTACGTCGCCGTGACGAAGTACCAGACGATGGACAGGATCGCCGAAGCGCAGGGACGACTCGCGATCGTCCGCGCCGCCAGCGACATCCCGCGCTACCTCAACCCCGAGCGCGGCTTCGCAACCAACATCCTCTACGGGCCCGCGACCGTCGATCCGGCGCAGCTCACCGAGCACGACAAGCTGCGCAAGCAGACCGACGGCGCCCGCGACAGGATGAACGCGCTGCGCAAGGAGCTGCCCGGCCCGTTCGACGACGGTGCCACCATCGGCAGCAACATCGACGCGATCAACTCGAAATTCACCGCGCTCCGCGAGGCCATCGACAAGGCGATCGCAGGACCTGCGGATGCCCGCAAGGACGCCGCCAAAAAGGTCGTCGCCGACAATGCCGTGCTCAATGCCGGCGTCACCGCGCTGCTCAACGAGCAGGTCCGCCGCATGGCGATCCTGAACGGGGACGCCTACCGCCAGTCCAACTACGCCAACATCGCCATGACGCTGCGCGACGTCGGCGGCCTCAATTCCAGCGTGCACAAGAACCTCGTCGGCGCGAAGAAAGTGGCCAACGACGCCGAGAAGGCCGACATGGCCCGCATGCAGGGCCGCAACGACCAGATCGTGATGTCGCTGATGGAATTGCGTGGCAATGCGGCAACTCCGGCTAACGTCGCCGCGGCGCTGGAGACGATGAACTCGAACTATGTCGAGGAATTCGGCCGCGAGATGAAGCTCGTCAAGGACGGCGCCGTCAGCGGCAAATACGAGCACGATGTCGAAACCTTCTACGTGGCGTCCCAGAAGGGCCTCGGGTCCATCATCGGCGTCCGCGACGCCTTCTACGACAATGCCGAACAGATCCTCGCCGGCGCTTCCTCCGCCGCGCGCACCAGCTTCACCATCGCCCTCGCTGGCCTCCTAGCCGTGCTGATCGCCAGCGCCGGCCTGATCGTGATGGTCCGCCGCCGCGTCTGCGCCCCGATCGTCAGCCTGACGACGCGGATGTCGCGCCTTGCCGACGGCGACGTTGCGGACGAGATCCCCGGCGCCGAGCGTTCCGACGAGATCGGGGCGATGGCCTCCGCCGTCCAGGTGTTCAAGGACAACATGATCCGGGCCGACCGGCTCGCGGCCGAGAAGCAGGCCGAGAACGACGGCAAGATGCGCCGCGCCCAGGCGCTCGACGGGCTCACCCGCGCATTCGAAGCCAAGGTCACCGAGCTCGTCGGTGGCCTCTCCCGCGCCTCCTCCACCATGGAAAGCACGGCGCAGTCGATGACCTCGACGGCGGCCCAGACCAACAGCCAGGCCGCGGTCGTCGCCGCCGCCTCGCAGCAGACCTCGACCAACGTGCAGACGGTCGCGAGCGCGACCGAAGAGCTGACCTCCTCGATCTCCGAGATCGGCCGGCAGGTGGCACAAAGCACCGAGATCGCGGCCCGCGCCGTCGACAACGCCCGCCGCACCGGCGACACGGCGCGCGCGCTCGCCGAGGGCGCCCAGAAGATCGGCGACGTCGTCACGCTGATCCAGAGCATCGCCGAGCAGACCAATCTGCTGGCGCTCAACGCGACCATCGAAGCCGCCCGCGCCGGCGACGCCGGCCGCGGCTTTGCGGTCGTCGCCTCCGAAGTGAAGTCGCTGGCGGGCCAGACCGCCAAGGCCACCACCGAAATCTCCGAGCAGATCACCGCGATCCAGTCCGCAAGCGACGAGACCGTGAACGCGATCCGCAACGTCGCCGACGTCATCGCCGAGATCGACCAGATCGGCACCGCGATCGCGGCTGCGATCGAAGAACAGGGCTCGGCGACCCGGGAGATCTCCCGCAGCGTGCAGGAGGCCGCGCGCGGCACCCAGGAGGTCAACACCAACATATCGGGCGTGCAGCGTGCCGCCGACGACACCGGTGCAGCCGCAAGGGAAGTGCTGGGCGCGGCCGAGCAGCTCTCGACCCAGTCGCGCGACCTCGCCGGCCAGTTCGACCGCTTCCTCGGCGAGGTCAGGGCGGCTTAGTCAGCTTAATAAGGCGGCGCCTTGCGCGCCCGCTGCGCCTTGGCGGCCTCGATCCACCACAGCAGGTCGTCGGCAAAGCGCGGGAATGAGCGCTCCAGTGCCTTGCCGCCCTCGCCGATCGGCTCGCTCTCGGCCGACAGCGTCTGCGCGATCGGTCCGACGCCGATGGTGCTCGACACCACGACCATGCCCATCTCCGACAGCGTGCCATGCCAGGCGGTCGAGGCGCGTGCGCCGGACAGTCGGCCGGCGGAGTAGCTCACGATCGCGGCCGGGCGCCAGAACCACTCTTCCAGGAAGTGATCGGTGAGGTTCTTCAGGCCGGGCTGGATGCCCCAATTGTATTCGCCGGTGACGAAGACAAAACCGTCGGCGCTGCGGATCTGCCCCGCCAGCTTCTCGAGCGCCTCGGGTGCCGCCCCCTTGGGATATTCCTTGTACATGCGATCGAGCATCGGCAGCCCGATCGCCTTGGCGTCGATGAACTCGACCTCCTCGCCGCGCTGGCGCAGGCGATCGATGACGAAATTCGCAAGGCGGACGCCCATGCGGTCGGAACGGTAGGAGCCGTAGAGGACGAGGATGCGGTTGCTCATGGCCGGCACGCTAGCACGAAACAGCGGTACGGCCTTAACCGATTTGCCGCGCTACCGTTGTCGTCCGAGCTCCAGCGTTTGCGACGGCGTCTCGCCGAACTGGTCGCGATAGCTTCTGGAGAAGTCGCTGAGATGCCAGAAGCCGAACGCCAGTGCGACAGCCTTGACGCTGTCGGCACCGGCGAGCAGGCGCTGACGCACCAGCCACAACCGGCGCAGGCGCAAATAGCGATGCAGGCTCATGCCGCGATAGCGACGGACGACGTCGTGCAGGGTGCGAACGGACAGGTTGAGCTTGCGCGCGATCTCCTCGCTGTAGATCGGCTGCGAGAGGTCGTCGGACAGAAGCGCGCGGATCTCCCGGAATATCCTGAAGTTGCGCTCGTCATTGGGACGCAGGGTCCATCGCGCGGCAACGACGCTTTCGAATGCGTCATCGACGGCGCCAAGCAGGGACTCCTTCATGGCTGCAGCCTTCAGCGGCACGTCCGCGGCTCCGATCGGCTCCGACGCGGCAGCCAGCACCTCCCGAACCAGGCTGCGCAGCCGGTTCAGGCTCGCGGCCGTCGTTTCAAATATCTTGAAGCTGGATGTCGCGTGCGGCCAGCCGCGATCCGTCACCTCCGGCCTGAACACCACCGAGGCAATTTGCCGCTCCACCTCCTCGATGGTGGTGTAGGCGGCGCCGCCGCTGCCGATCACGATGACAGGTCGTGCCCGCTGCGAGCCGTTGAAGCGGATGGGCACGTTGAGCTCATCCATCGTGAATCCGATGGCGGTGCAATTCTCGACGAGCTGCGCGTCGACGACGCGGGGAAATGCCCGCGTGAAATTCACGTCGCAACCGGGCAGCGACAGAATGGTCTGCTCGGCCGAAATCCTCCGTACGAAGGGCGTGAACTCGAAA
This sequence comes from Bradyrhizobium sp. P3_C3, assembly GCF_056402655.1. NCBI lineage: Bacteria > Pseudomonadati > Pseudomonadota > Alphaproteobacteria > Hyphomicrobiales > Nitrobacteraceae > Bradyrhizobium > Bradyrhizobium sp. P3_C3. Next base: position 202,186 of record NZ_JBFUGY010000008.1, read on the forward strand.
TTCAGGCCTCGTATGGCATTCCGAAATTCATCGACGTCGGAGAAGCGAAATACCTTGGGCGCAATATCGTTCATGGCAATGTGAAACGTCGCGTCGTAACCAACGCGCGTCCGGCGGCGATGCCGGCCCGAGTTTCCCCCTTTCGGTTGTCCCGTTCGACCGAAAGAATCATCCTAATTCGTCTCGTTCAATTGGCGAGGGTCCCGTTCAAAGGACAAGTCGCCGCATCGAGTCTCGCCGAATTTCGATAGCGTTTCCAGCGCCGCCAGCGGTGCGCTGATACCCCGTCGATCAAGCTCTAAATTTCAAATTAACGCCTCTCAGGCGGAATGAAGGTCATTGGATAGTCGCGATTTTTTTGAGTCAGGCCCCTGCCATGATGGCAAATTTGCCTGCTGATATTCTGGTTGAGCTGGAACAGGCGGTCGCTAGTTGCCCGCCGGACCGCTGTGCTCGCATCCTATCCGGCATTGTGCAGTTGCTCACCGGTAGCCGCGACCGGCCTCAGGAATTGCTCGCCGGGGTGGTTGACGGCGTTCTACTGCGCTTGGCGGAACGCGTCGAGGCCAAGGCGCTCGTTCAACTCAGCACGGCGCTTGCCGAGCTCAAGGTGGCCCCGCCCGAGACATTGCAGCGCCTTGCCTCGCACGACGACCCGGACGTGGCCTGTCCAGTCCTCCTCAAATCGCAGGCAGTCTCCGCCACCTATCTCGCGACGATCGCGGCCTCGTGCGGCGAGCGGCATCAACGCGCGATCGCCGCGCGCAACTCGATCGAGCCTGAACTGGCCGAGGCGCTGATCAAGCGCGGCGGCCCGATCTGCCTTGCGCTGATCAAGAACCCTGGAACCCAATTCTCCGAGGCAGCTTACGCCGCGCTGATCGCCAGGGCCGATCCGGACGGCGAGATTGCAAAGGCGCTGGTGCTGCGGCCCGGCACGCCCGACCTGGTCGTCCGGAAGCTGCTCTCCCAGAAGGCGCCGGCCCCGAAGGCGCCGGCCAAGGCCAACGCATCCACCATTCCGCCCGCGCAACGCGCCGCGCCGGTTCCGCCCAAGCTGCCCTGCCCGGCCGACTATGCGAGCGCGAGGCCGGAGATCGTCGCCCTCAGCCGCGTCGGCAAGCTCAACGATTCCACCGTCAACCGCTTCACGATCCGCGGCGAGACGGCCAATCTGTTCACGGCGCTCTCGGTGCTCTCCGGCGCTCCGATCGAGATCGTGGAGCATGTCATGACCGATGACGATTGCGAGGGCCTCGTCATGGCCTGCCGGGCCGCACGGCTGAACTGGGCCACTACGCTTGCGATCCTGAGCAACCGCAGCGGCTCACGGCTCTCCTTCGTCGAGCGCGAACGGGCGCAGCAGATTTTCGAAACGCTTCTCTTGTCGACCAGCCAATGGACAGTGCGCTGGGGGGAAATTGCAGCGAGTGCCAACCCAAGCGATGCGGGACATCGCGGCACAAAAATGGGGGTTAGCCGATGAGGTTCGACGGTCGAAAGGCGCTTCGCGTACGGATGGATCACAAGCAGGCCGTCAATCTGATGGGCTCCGACGGCACCTGGCGACGCAGTTGCTTCCTGCTCGACGTGTCGCAAAGTGGCGCCAAGATCGAGGTCGAAGGGACGCTCGACGTGCTCCAGGCCAAGGAATTCTTCATGCTGCTGTCATCGACGGGTCTTGCCTACCGGCGGTGCGAACTGGTGTGGATCGACGGCACCATGGCCGGCGTGCACTTCATCACCGCAGACGGCAAGAAGAAGCCGGCGAGCGCAAAGACGGCTGCCGCGCCAAACTCCACGCCGAGCAAATAGGCTCCAGAATTCATCGAGCTCATTCAATGTCATCATAGTCCGGTCCGCCGTGCAGAGTGCCCGAACCATATCCAGCCCCGCCAAAAATGACGGCGGCGTCCGAACGACGGAAGCGGTTCGCCCGTTTGTGCATGTGCTGGCCGATTCGTCCGACAAGCTGGCGGGCGTCTGCTCGGCCCTCGAACGGCAATTTACCGTCGCTGGCGAACGACTCGATGCGGAAGCCAGGCTGTCACAAGTGCCATTCGCGGTCGTCGTTCGCGCGGAGCTGCGTGACGTCGGCAACATCGCGGCCATCAAGAAGCGCGCCGGCAAGCTGGCGAAAGCCACGAAGCGCATCTTCCTCGTCGAGCACTCGTCTCACGTCGGCATTTCGCAGGCCTACGCACTCGGCGCAACCCTCGTTCTTCCCGGGGCTCTCAACAAGAGCAAGCTGCTGGCAGCGCTGGCTGACCCGGCCGAGCCGGCCTCTGCTGGCTCAAGCGACGCAGCCCAACCGGACAACGCCGTCGAGACCGCGGCGACCGCCATCGCTTCGATGTTCACGGCCGTCACGCTCGGCGAGCCCCTCGACGTCGACGGCACGAAGGAAGCGGGCCGCAGGATCGCCGACCGCATCACCGAGCACGGCCTGTCCGAATGGCTTGCCACGGTGCGGCGTCACCATGAGGGAACCTACCAGCATTGCCTGCTCGTGACCGGCGTGGCGATCGACTTCGGACTGAGCCTCGGCGTCGGGCGAGCCGATCTCGAGCGGCTGTATTCCGCGGCCATGTTCCACGACATCGGCAAGGCGCAGATTCCGCTTGCGATCCTGGACAAGCCCGGCCGCCTCGACGCCGACGAACGCGCCATGATCGAGAAGCATCCGGCGGCGGGTTACGAGTTTCTGAAGGATCACGAGAAAATCTCGCCCGAGATTCTCGACGCCGTGCGGCATCATCACGAATATCTCGACGGAAGCGGTTATCCCGACGCGCTGTGCGGCGAGAGCATCAACGACATCGTCCGCATTCTGACGATCTCGGACATCTTCGCAGCACTAATCGAACACCGGCACTACAAGCCGACGATGCCGCGCACCGAGGCCTACAACATTCTTTGCGGGATGACCGGAAAGCTGGAGAAGGCTCTCGTAACCTCGTTCAAGGAGGTTGCGCTCACGCGATGACCGCGCAGGCTGGGCGATCCCGCAGAGAGGACCTCGTCACGAACCGCGCTTAGTGCGTGGCCCGGTATTTGGCGCGGTGCGGAACCGACCGGGAGGCCAGTCCTTCCGCAAGCAGCTTCATGTCCTCGCGTCTGCCACTCCGGATCAGCTTGCCGAGCTCATCGGGTGTGAAGGGAAGATTTGGATCATCATCGATCGGATACCGCGGTCGCGGACCGAAGAACCGTCGAACCAGGCTAGCCAGCCGCCGCATGTCGATTCCCTCGCGCCAGCAACAAACCTTTCACTCCGCGTATTGTTCCTCCCGCGCGATCGAGATTGCAAGAGGCCACCAACGGCTCAGCATCAAAAAAATCGACGAGAGAATAATCTCCTCTCCTCCACCTCAGCCGGCTCTCCGCGTTAGTCGGCTCGCAGCGTCAGCCGGCTGTGCGCATCAGTGACTTCCCGCACTAGTCGGCAAAGCCGACATAACGCACGAAATCGTCGTTGCCCTCGCGATCGGAGCGAACGGCGTTCGCGGCGAAGCTGTCGTCGGGATACCCCATCGCCACACATGTCATGATGACCTCGTCCTCCGGAATCTTCGCGACCTCGCGCACGATGTCGGAGCGCATGATGCCCTGCCCGTTGATCACCGAACCGAGACCGCGGTCCCAGGCCGCGAGCACGATGCCGTAGCAGAGCGCACCGAGATCGAAATGGCAGACCGCGCCGGGATCCAGCACGCGGTCATAGGTCAGCACCAGCGAGACCGGCGCGTCGAACTGGCGGAAGCCGCGCAGTACCCAGTCCTGCCGCATCGGCTTGTCGTCGCGCGCGATCCCCATCGCGCCGAACAGCTTCTTGGCGATGTCGACCTGCCGGGTGCGATGAATGCCCTGGTATTCGCCGTGGCTGATGATGTCGCGCTTGACCTTGGCGCCGCCGACCATCTCCTCCATGTTGCGGCGGCGCAGCTCTTCAAGCGGAGGGCCTGTGAGCACATGCACATGCCAGGGCTGGGTGTTCATCGACGACGGCGCGCGCTTGGCGCTCCCGATGATCGCCTCGATCACCGCGCGCGGCACCGGCTGCTGCTTGAAACCGCGCACGCTGCGGCGCGACTGGACCAGCGTTTCGAATTCCAACTCTTGACCTCCCTGACCGTTCATTCCGCGGCATTGCAATTGTAACGCGTAACCGGTTGCCGATGCGGTACGCCAAATCTATGCTACCCCGCAAGCAAGACCAAGAACCCAACGAGGACCCGCAAATGCCCGCACCGCTCGATCCCGTCATCGCCCAGATCATTCCGCTGCTGCCGCTGCGCGATCCCACCACGATGACGCCACAGAGCGCGCGCGATGCCTTGCGCGCACTGGCTGCCTCGCGTGCGGATGTGCCGCCGCCCCCCGTCGACACGGTGCAGGATATCAAGGTGAAAGGCGGCGCCGGGCCGCTCGATGCACGTGTCTATCGCGTCGGCCCCAATCCTGCGCCAACCGTGGTCTTCTTCCACGGCGGCGGCTGGGTCGCGGGCGATCTCGAAACCCACGACCGGCAGGCGCGCAATCTCGCGATCGAAACCGGCGCGGTCGTCGTCTCCGTCGATTATCGGCGCCCGCCGGAAACGCGCTTTCCCGGCGCCTTCGAGGACGCGTTCGCCGCCGCAAGTGACATCTTCAACCGCGTCGCGGAATTTGGCGGCGATGCAAAGGGTCTCGGCGTTGCCGGCGACAGCGCCGGCGGCAATCTCGCAGCCGCCACCGCGATCGCCTGCCGCGACGCCGGCATCACGCTCGCGGCCCAACTGCTGGTCTATCCCGTGACCGACGTCGTCGGGGGCTACGCGGATGCGCGCGAGAACGCGCCCTATCCGTCACGCACCGAGAATGCCGACGGCTATTTTCTGACACGCGCGACGATGGAATGGTTTTGCGGCCACTATCTCGCCGATCCCAAGGATGCCGCCGACTGGCGGGTCTCGCCGCTCCGCGCCGCTTCGCTCAAAGGGCTCGCGCCCGCGATCGTGACCACCGCATGGTTCGATCCGTTGCGCGACGAAGGCGCGGCCTATGCACGGGCGCTGGAGGCCGCCGGCGTCCGCGTCAAGCACCATGAGGGCCCCGGCCTGATCCACGGCTATTTCGGCCTTGGCGATGCTTCCGCGGCCGCGAAGGCCGAGGCGCAACGCGCACGGGCCGATTTCAAGACACTGCTCGCGCGCGGAATCTGAACCGCAGATGAATGGAAAAATCCGCGACATCGGTCGTGGCGCGCATCGATCCTGCTTGATTGCGCCACGATTCGCGGCTCCAATCCACTCGGTAATTTTGTCCTAGGGAGACACCCATGATGAAGCGGATTTTTCTCGCAGCGATCGTCGCCACCTTTGCAGCGGGCTCGGCCCTCGCGGACGACACCTGCGAGAGCAAGGCGGTCGGCAAGGACGGCAAGGCGCTCGCCGGCGCCGCCAAGACCTCGTTCATGAAGAAGTGCAAGGCCGACGCTTGCACGCCCAAGGCCGTCAGCGCCGACGGCAAGCCACTCGCCGGTGCCGCCAAGAACAGCTTCATGAAGAAGTGCGAGGTCGGCGCCTGATCGCCGCTGGTTCGCCACTGCTTGCTGCACGGACACTCTGCAACTCCGTCGTGCCCGGGCCTGTCCCGGGCATCCACATATGTGTGTCCGTGCGGCACAGATCAGATGGCCGGGCCAAGTCGAAAGCACGAACGTCCTCTAGTAACATCGTCGCCAAGCCGTTCGAATTAACCACCAATTCGATCCAATTTTAATAAGACAACAACGCTGCTTGTTAGCGTGAGCCGCACAGATCAACGTGCGGGAATTGCCGTTTTCCGGATATCGGCGGGACCGGGAAAGTGACTTCGTCGAGTGCGATCGTCTTTCATTGGGAGCATCTCGCCATGATCGAACGTCGTGCAATGAAGCGCATACCGATCAACCGGGCCGCGCGGCTATCGTTTGGTGAAATTCACGGGACTCATCCGTGCCTGGTGCGCGATATCAACGCCTTGGGTGCCCGCATTTCCACGCCGTACTACATATTTGCCGACGAGTTTGTGTTGTCGTTCGACGGCCATTCCGGAATTTTCTACTGCCGCGTCGTATGGAAAAAGGAGACGCTCTGCGGCGTTTTATTCCTCCTGCGTCGTCGCGCGCCAAAGGCAGCGAACGATTCCGGCGCGCCCGCAAATGTGGTGCGACTTGATCGCCGCCTCGTGTGCCGCGGCGGGGTCTTTAGCCCGGAAGTATCGACCTGACTCCTCGCCCGCGCGGGTGCATATTGCAGCGGTAGGGCGTCGCGAGGTGACCGAATGAAACGCCGCAATTTTGTCGCGCTTCTCGGCGCTGCGGTGACCGTCATGCCCCTCGCGGCCCACGCGCAGCAACCCGCGGTGCCGCGCGTTGGCTATGTCTGGGGTGGCGTTCGCGGGACGGACTTGTACTACCAGACCGGCTTCCGTCAGGGACTTGCGGACCTGGGATATGTCGTGGGGCGCAACCTGCTGCTCGAAGAACGCTACGCCGACGGAGAGCCGGAGCGCGTTCCCGCATTGATCGCTGAACTCCTCACACTCAACGTCGATGTTCTCGTGACTCCAGGCACACCAATTTCGCAGGCTGCGCAACGTGCAACGTCCACGGTGCCGATCGTCTGCATGAGCGGAGATCCGGTCAGAGCCGGTCTTGTGGCAAGCCTTGCCCGACCAGGCGGCAATATCACCGGGCTGTCGCAGCTCTCGGGCGAATACGGTGTCAAGTGGGTGGAACTGCTGAAGGAGGCGGCACCGAAAGTGCACCGTGTCGCAGTGTTGTGGAATCCTGACAATCCGACGACCGCCAACCAAGTCGAACTCATGCAGAAAGCGGCGCCCGGTCTCGGTATCGAGCTGACGGCTCTCTCGATACGGCGCGCGGACATCGACAACAGCTTCGCCGCGCTTGGGGAGAGAGGCTTCGATGGTCTCGTCGTCACCGACGATCCATCGCTGATACCCCTCGTTCCCCGCCTGATCGAGTTCACTGCAGAGCGGCGCTTGCCGGCGATCTATCCATTCCGCGACTCGGCTCAGAGAGGAGGACTGATGTCGTACTCGGCCAACCTTTTCAAACTATGGCAACGCGCTGCAGGCTATGTTGATCGCATTCTGAAAGGGGCCCGTCCGGCGGAGCTTCCCGTCCAGCAGACGACGGATGTGACCCTGAATATCAACCTCAAGACCGCCAAGGCCCTCGGTCTCGACATTCCCATGACGCTGTCCGCCCGAGCCGACGAGGTGATCGAATAGCAACGGAAATGCTGCGCGCGAAAATTGCGCTTGGCAGACTGTCGTCGGGCGCATCAGTATGGGGTTGATGAACGCAAGCGGCCGCCTGATCGCCTCGCCTGCGGTTGCTGCCAATACGGGTTCTCCACGCACATCGCGGAAAGTCCGATCGCCGACGCTCGGCACTGATCCCATGACGTATAAGCGCATTCGAAATAGGTGCTGCCACCCCACTCCCATCTCTGAAGGCAGACGGGGTGGCTGGGATCGTAAGTTTGGGCTGTAGCCGAGGCGATCGCCAGGATCGCCGCACTGCCCAGAATTAGCCAACGGAGCATCCGCATCGCCGTCTCCTCCAAATGGATCATCCAAGCTTTCCGGTTCGACCGCCGCTCATGTGGAGACAGGAGACGCCTTGCGACGCTTCATAGCTCCTGCGTCGTCGCTCGACGAAAGCGGGGAACGATTCCGTCGCGCCCATATCGGCACCTCAGCGCTCGCCCCGGGCCGGCGGACATAGCTCATCCGATAAGTGGCCCTGAGCCTTGCTCGGAAAGCCCCTGCAGCCGCCATCCTGCAATATCACTGGTCTTTCCGCATTGCTCGCAAATCAGGTGAGAGCATCCCCTAGCTCGTCCCCGCTGAACGTTCTCGCGGGAGGCTTCACATCCGCAGCGCGGGCAAGCTAGCGCCGCGCGCCCGCATCCAGGGCTTGCGAGCAAGAAACTGGCGAAGTTCGATACGCGGTCGACGATCCTTCTGATCAATTTGGATGATCCAAACGACGGCCCCGGACTTGGGTTGAGTGTGAGGTTCCGGGACCGTCATCGAGGCGCGGACCGCAGCCCACCCGCGCACTGCCAGTAACGTGGATGTCCGCGCGACGAACAATTGTCTTCTGGTACAATCCCACTGCGCGTCATCATGCCCGCTAGCGGGCATTGCGGTGCTCGGAGCCGATAGCCAATCCTGGCCCGTCAGCGAAACATCGATGCCTCTCAACCAGGTCCGCCTGATGGGCCGCAGCGCACTGGATATCTCGCGCCGAACTCTTCGCATTTGCCCTGTACCGAAGACCTTTGATCTGGATCAAGGAGTCGAACTATCGATGCAATCTCAACTTGGGCGATAGGCGACGTTCGGAACCATCGACGCCTGTCACATCAAATTCGCGAATTAGGGGGCAACCAACAGACCTGCAACGTAGTGGAGAGACCGCCATGGCCGTCAATCTCATTTCAGCTGCACAACAGCTCCTGACCCCTGAAGTCATTGCGCAGATTTCCTCCTTTCTTGGGATGGACCGAAGCGCGACGCAGAAGGCCGCAATAGCGGCCATCCCGACAATACTGGCCAGCCTGTCGGATCTGGTCGGAACCCCGGCCGGCGCCAATCAACTGTCAAAACTGCTGTCACAACAGCAAGGCAGCAATCCCTTGGATATGTTGCGCAACGCCGGCGCCCCGGACCTGGCTCAGACGGGTTCAAGCATGTTGTCCGGACTGCTTGGAGGCCGAACCATGGATACCATGGCCCAGGCGATCGGCAGTTTCGCGGGAATGGGCGCTGGCGGCGGCAAGTCGTTACTCGCCGTGGTCGGGCCGCTGGTCCTGGGTATGCTCGGCAAGCAGCAGAATGACGCCGGGATGGATGCAAACGGACTGGCGTCGCTTCTGCGCTCGCAGAAAGATCAGATCATGGCGGCGATTCCATCGGGCCTCAGTGATCAACTCGGCGCCGCGGGCCTGATCGACAAGGCACGCAGTGGAATGGCCACGGCCGCCGCCACAGGGAGCCGGATCGCCGGCGTTTCCGGCGCTACTGGCGCGAGCCAGGCCGCCATGGCCGCCGGCCGGACGCAATGGCCATATTGGCTCGCCGCGCTCGTTATCGTTGCCGGACTTGCCATATATGCGCTTCAGCGTCCGACCGAGCAGACGGTCGCTCAGAGTACAAACGTTACGCGGCCCTCAGCCGGAACTGTGGGCATGGCGCCCGCGGATTTGACCGTTGACGGCGTGAATCTGGCGAACCAGGTCAATTCGTCCCTTGGTACGCTGCAGGCTCAACTGCCGACCATCACCGATGAAGCTAGCGCGCAGGCGGCCCTGCCGAAGATCAACGACGCCATCTCACAGCTGGATGGCGTTACGGCGCGAGCCGCCAAGCTTTCTCCGGAAGCACGACGCGCGCTTGCCAAGCTGATCGTCGCGGCGGCGCCGGCCATCAATCAGATGTGCGACAAGGTCTCGGCGACACCGGCCGGCACGATCGCAAAGCCAGTGATCGACAATCTTCGTGCCAAGCTCGACCAGTTGGCGAAAGCCTGAAAGCCAGAGACGTCACACGCAATAAACTCGCCACACTTCAGGACGGGACGTGTTTCCCAGCCTCCCGTCCTGCAAGATGAAAGGAGAAGACTCCATGGCCGACAAGACCAGTTTCACCAAGGATGAATGGGCGCTCCTCCTGAGAAGCCCGATGAATGCTGGAATGGCCATTACGGCTGCCGAACCGAGCGGATTGTTTGGCCTTCTGAAGGAATCATTTGCTGGCGGCACCGCGCTCGCCCAGGCGGCCACCGATCCCAATGCCAACCCCTTGGTAAAGGCTGTGGTCGCCGACTTCCAGACGAGCGACGGCCGGGCCGCGGCTCATGACGGGTTGAAGGCAGAGCTCGGCAAGAGCACGCCGGCCGAGATCAAGACCAAGACAATCGCATCGTTGCATGAAGTCACGGCGCTGCTTGCTGCGAAAGCTCCGGATGATGCCGCGGCTTTCAAGGGCTGGCTGCGTCAGATTAGTCAAAAGACGGCTGAGGCTGCATCGGAAGGCGGAGGGTGGTTCGGCGGGGGTGTTCAGGTCAGCGACGCCGAGAAAGCAACCCTCGGCGAAATCTCCAGCGCGCTTGGCATCTGATCTCGGTGGGCCGCACGGCCCACCTCTACGCGCCCTGCACCATTGGTTTGCGGGATGCCAGAGCCGCTGGCTTCCCCAAGGCCAGCGGCTGTTCTTTGCGGCGATGTGCGGGCAGTTGGGCAAATTCTCGTTGCGCGTCGGCTGGGCGCTGACCGAAATGGCAACTCCGCTGCCTTCCACGGCAACGTTGACATATGTCAAAGCCGGCAATTCCTGGAACCGAACTACTCCAACCAGCTGAGGCGCTGGGGGGGGCCATCATGAAACGATGGAGCGGTCAACCTGCACTGCTCGCTGCTACCGCGATTGCTGCATCATGCATCGCATTCGATGGTGGAATTGAAGCTGCACATGCGAAGTTCAGTCGAATGACGAAGTCGGCGATTGTCCCTGGCGCAACGCCGCGGGAAGTGCATGACCACACCCGCGACGCAAATGGTTCGCCAAACGCCAACGACCTCCCCTCGCCTGCCACGAAATCACCGCGACGGCGTCAGCGCGCAGCGGGGCAAGGCCCGAAAGCTCACGGCGACATTCGGCGAGCAACGCATCGGAAGAGCAACCATCAGCATGCATTTCATAAAAAACATCCCAGAAGGGAAACCCCACTGTTCGGGCTTGCGAGTTTCTACTCGGAAGATCAGATGACCGCGAGCGGCGAGAGGTTCAACAAGCATGCGCTGCATGCGGCGCATCCGTCCTTGCCTTTCGGAACGCGCCTGCGCGTGACTAATGTCTTGAACAAAAAGTCCGTGATCGTGAGAGTCAATGACCGTGGTCCATTTGTTCATGGACGCATCATCGACGTTACATCGGGTGCGGCCCAAGCCCTTGGAATGATCAAGATCGGCGTGGTCAATGTCACGCTTGAAATCGTTCGATAATGGTCGCCAATTTCATATATCGACGGCGGCCGGGCCGTGATCAATACGGCGGGAAAGGACTGATTTGGGCGTACAGGCCTAATCCCGCTTGAACCGATAGTCGAACGCCCCATCCAGCGGCTTGATCAGCCCGACCGTCGGCGCCGGAAAATGGATCGGCAGGATCAGCGTGTCGGTGTCCGCAACGGAGGCGAAGAACTTTCGCCGCGAGACCGCCGACTGCCTGGCATCCCAATCCGGCTTCGCCGACCAGTCCGGCTCGCGGCACTGAATCTGGTGATGCATGAGATCGCCCGCCACCACCGCGCGGCTACCCCTCGAAAAGATATTCACGCAGCAATGACAGGGTGAGTGCCCCGGCGTCGGCGTCAGCGTGACGGTGTCATCGAGCGCGTAGTCGTCGTCCACCAGCAGCGCCTGCCCGGCCTCGACGATCGGCAGGCAATTGTCGCGGAAGACGGTGCCGGGCGGGTTGTTGCCTTTGGCATTCTCTGCCTCCCAGGCCGCGTACTCGCCCTTGTGAAAGACGTACTTCGCATTCGGAAACGTCGGCACCCAGCGCCCGTCGCGCAAGGTCGTATTCCAGCCGGTGTGATCGATGTGCAGATGCGTGCAGAAGACGTAGTCGATCTGCTCGAAAGAGATGCCGAGCGCGAACAATTCGTTGCGCCAGCGCTCCTTGCCGGGAAAGTCGAACGGCGGCGGATGGCCCTTGTCCTCGCCGGTGCAGGTGTCGACGAGGATGGTGTAGCGCGGCGTGCGCACGACAAACGTCTGGTAGGTGATGACCATCATGCCGCGCGCGGCATCGAACACCTCCGGCTCCATCGTCGGCAGATGACGGGCGAACACGCCCTCGTCATAGGCCGGGAAGAAATCCTGCGGCCGCCGCCACGGCCCTTCCCGCTCGATCACCGCATCGATGGTGATGTCGCCGATCCGGAGTTGCTTCATGGTTGTTCGCTCCCTTTTTGGGAGGAAACGTAGCGGGCAAGACCACCGCGTTCAAGACGCGCCGGCCGCCGCTCAGGCCTGCTTCAGCAGATGCTGGGCAAATCCGGGCAGCGAGCGGAAGGCCATGTGCAGATTGTCGTTGAAGGAGGCGGTCAGATAGCCGTGGTTCTGCCAGGCACGGACAAGCGCTGCACGGCTGAAGATCGAGACGTGACCGTTGCGCGGGCCGACATACCACCAATTGACGCCGTGCGCCTCGAAATCAGGCGGCTGCAGCAGCGTGGAGAACAGCACGAGTCCGGTCTCCTTTGTGCTCGAGACGATGGCGGCGATGCCAGCCGTCGGATCGGGCATGTGCTCCAGCGTCTCGAAGCAGGTGACGATATCGAATTTCCCCTGCGGCGGCCGCGAGAAATCGGCCACGAAGGGATCGAAGGTCTCCGCCTCCAGGAATCCGGAGCTGCGCAATGTCGTGCTCAGCAGGCCGCCACCGCCGCCATAATCAAGCACGCGCAACTCGGCCTTGCTGGCTCCAAACAGATCCTGCACCAGTTTTGCGCAGCTGGCCGGCCGGGCCTCCCTGTAGTCGGGATCGACCTCGATATAATCGTCGTTATAGATCTCGGTCTTGAAGTTCGCCTCGCTCCAGTCGTCGAATGCATCGGTGAACAGGAACCCGCAGCCTTGGCAGCGGTGGTAATAGACCGGCTTCCCCAACAGCGGCAGCCGCCTGCCGCGCGCTTCATTGCAGTGTTTGGCGAAGTCGACCACGCCGAACAGTGCGGCCTCTGCGCTGCAGATCTTGCACGGCAGAGGCGCCGCGGAAATCTCTTTCAGTTTGGTGATCATGCCCCGTTCCGCAACCTTCGCTCTCGAACGGACCATCGCCCGTGAGGGTTGCGCGAGGCTTGCGCATGCCTGTGCGGCCGGGACCTTGATCTCGGTGTGACGTGACCACAGCTACGCCGCGTTATCTCAACGACGCACACACGTCGCCGAGGCGTCACACGCGCGTCGTGGGCCACGCCCGATAATCCCCGCGTCATTCCAGGTCAAACCCGCGCAGGTTGCGCAGCAAGAAACATGGGGCACCACGTGGACATGAAAGCGTTCTTCTCCCTGATCTCGTCGATATCGCTCGCCGCATCGCTGGCCGGCACCGCAATTCCGGCGCACGCCGATCAGGACGACAACGGCCGCGACCGCGGCTTCGACAATTCCAGGGATCGCGACCACGATCGCGACCATCATCACGGACACCGCTCGCCGCCGGTAGTCGTCATCTCGCTCGACGGTGCAAAGCCCGATTTCATCCAGCAATTTATCGACGAAGGCGTACTGCCGCGCGACGGCGCGCTGGCGCGGCTGAGCCGCCATGGCGCGGTGGCGCAGCAAAACATCACGGCGTCGCCGTCGCTTACCGCCGTCTCGCATATCGAGATCGCCACCGGCTCGACCGCCGTCCACAACGACATTCCCTCGAACACCTTCCAGGCGATCGTCGGGCCGGCTACGTCGAGCCTCAGCGGTTTCGCCGCGCCGATCGGCGGCTATCGCGAGAGCCCGCTCGGGCCCTCGCCGCGTCCGACGGCATTGCCGCTGTGGGTGCAACTGCGCCAGCAGGGCAGGAAAGTCGTCACTGCGACGTGGCCGGGCGGCGACGGCGCCGACATCTCGATCAACGGCACGGTGGTGCAACCGGCCCAGCCGATCCGCATCACCGACTACACCGTGCCGTTCGGCGCATTCGGCGGTATCGGCGCCCAGGGCTTTTCGCTCACATCGGCGGACTTCGCCGCCGATCCGGCCGTGGCCGCGGCCCTCCAGGCGGCTGGCCGCTTCTCTTTCAGCCCGGTGCTGGCAACCTCCGCGCCGATCGAGACGTTCTCATGCGCATCCGCTCCGACCGCAACCTGCGCCAACGCGGCTACCCAGGACATTAAATACGCGATCCGGGTAGCGGCGCTCGACACCACCAATGACAGCAGGGTGAACTACGACACGCTTGTGTTCTTCGACGCCACGCGCGGCATTACGGCTGGACCGTTCAAGCCCCCGGCGACCGGACCGGCCTATGCGAAGTTCGGTGGCGAGAACGCGCCGTTCTTCTTCGACGGCAGCGGCGCCAAGGTCGGTGCGGCCTACTTCGTCTCGCAGCTCGCGCCCGATCTCTCGGTGGTGCGCTTCGCCCGTTACGGCGCCAACTTCATTCCGCGCAACGCACCGGTCCTGACCGACGTCGACGACATCAACAACACTATCGGCTTCTGGCGTCCGCAGGCCGACTTCCGCATTCCGGAACGGCTGAGCCCGGGCTTCACCAATTTCCCGGACATCGAGATCGAGGCGATGTTCGAGGACATGGTCAAGACCTTCGTGCGCTATCAGGCCGATATCGGCGAGCGCGCCATCCTGAACAATCCCGACGCCGATCTCGTGATGGTCTATATCGAGCAGCCCGACGGCTCCGAGCATCAGTTCCTGCTCACCGACCCGCGCCAGGGCACCAACCCGAAGGACCCGAACTCGATCGGGGCCAACCAGGATGCAGCCAAGGTCGCCCGCTACAAGTCCTACATTCGCTTCGCCTATCAGACCGCGGACAGGGCGGTGAAGCGGATCGCCGATGCCGCAGGGCCGGACAGCAACGTCATCGTCGTGTCGGACCACGGCTTTGCGCCGTTCCACACCTCGGTCAGCATGGCCAATATCCTGAAGAACGCCGGCATCGACACCACCAAGGTGGCTATCCGCACCTCCGGTCCGGCGGCCAACATCTACGTCAACCTGCAACAGCGCGAACAGGGTGGCACCGTCGATCCTGCCACCTACAAGTCGCTGGTGACGCAGATCACCGAGGCCGTGAGGAATGCCGTCGATCCCAACCCCAAATTCAACGCTTCGCTCGAGGACGGGCGGCTGTTCACGGTGGTCGAGACCCGCCCGCTACAATGCGAGGCCGGGCTCGGACAGTGCACCAGCAAGACCATCGGTCAGGACTTTGGCGACGTATTCGCGCTGATGGCCGCGGGGTACAATTTCGACGGCATCCAGAGCCCCGGCGTCGCCCGGCTCGGCGATGCTCCGTTCAATGCGGCGACGACCACGCTGTCGATGCCCAATTTCTACGGTGCCCACGGCCACGATCCCAAGCTGCCGGTGATGAGCGCGACCTTCATCGCCGCCGGCCCGCAGATCCGCAACAACACCACGATCCGACGCATGCACAATCTCGACGTCGCGCCGACCATCATGCAGATTCTGGGCGTCAGACCGCACCAGGTCGATGGCGAGGTGCTACGCGAGATTTTGCGATAGCGATTGAGGGCCACAACGGATGAGCGCCGGTCGCGCCCATCCCGCGAGTTCATTGCAACTCTCTCGATTTAGTTGTAGCCCGGATGAACCGAAGCGTAATCCGGGGCCAGACCATCCGCATCGCACAAGCTTCCGTGCGGCACCAACCCCGGATTGCGCCGCGCTCCATCCGGGCTACGAACCCTCACCGCGTTCCCGTAGCCCGGATGGAGCGAAGCGAAATCCGGGAAACCTATCGCATGGTGCGCTATCGGAGAAATTTCGTTCCCGGCGGGACCTTCTTCTTCACCGTGACACTGGATGATCGCAGGTCATCTGCGTTAGTCGATCATGTCGACAAGCTGCGCGCCGCATTTCGTGTTGCACGCGCCGAAAGACCATTCACGGTCGATGCCATCGTCATCCTGCCCGACCACCTTCACGTCATCATGACACTGCCGGAAGATGACTCGGATTTTCCCGGCCGGTGGCGACGCATCAAGAGTCTCTTTACACGTCGGTTGGCCGCCTCCGATGCATCGATCGCTCGCAATCACCGCGGCGAGTTTGCGCTATGGCAGAGGCGATTTTGGGAGCACACCGTTCGAGACGAAGCCGATTTCGAGCGCTGCACGGACTACATCCATTTCAATCCGGTCAAGCATAGGCTCGTCGCGTCGCCGGCTGATTGGCCATACTCGTCGCTCCATCACTACATTCGTGCCGGTCTGCTGCCCGCTGATTGGGGCGGCGCTGGCGAGRTCACCGGCAACTTCGGCGAGCGCGGAGATTGAATCCCGGATTACGCTTGCGCTTCATCCGGGCTACTGACTTCACCACATCCTCGTGCCCGGATGGAGCGAAGCGTAATCCGGGGCCGGTCCGTCCTCATCGCAACGAGCGCCCTTGTGGCACGAAACCCGGATTGCGCTGCGCTTCATCCGGGCTACCGCTCATCACTACGACCGCAACCCTGGCGCTTCCTGCCCGGTGCGTGCGACATATTCGGTATAGCCGCCGCCGAACTGGTGGATGCCCTCCGGCGTCAGCTCCAGCACGCGGTTCGACAGCGTCGCCAGGAAGTGGCGGTCATGCGAGACGAACAGCATGGTGCCCTCGAAATCCGCCAGCGCCGTGATCAGCATCTCCTTGGTGGCGAGGTCGAGATGGTTGGTCGGCTCGTCCAGCACCAGGAAGTTCGGCGGGTCGAACAGCATCTTGGCCATCACGAGGCGCGCCTTCTCGCCGCCCGACAGCACGCGGCAACGCTTCTCGACATCGTCGCCGGAGAAGCCGAAACAGCCGGCGAGCGCGCGCAACGAGCCCTGCCCCGCGGTCGGAAATTGGTCTTCGAGCGACTGGAACACGGTGCGCTCACCGTCGAGCAGATCCATCGCGTGCTGGGCGAAATAGCCCATCTTGACGCTGCCGCCGACTGCCACCGTGCCCTCGTCCGGCTCGCTCGCACCGGCGATGAGCTTGAGCAGCGTCGACTTGCCGGCGCCGTTGACGCCCATCACGCACCAGCGCTCCCTGCGGCGGATCATGAAATCGAGGCCGTCATAGATGCGCTTGCTGCCGTAACCCTTGTAGACGTTCTTGAGCGCCACGACGTCCTCGCCCGAGCGCGGCGCCGGCGGAAAATCGAACGCCACGGTCTGGCGGCGGCGCGGCGGCTCAACCCGCTCGATCTTGTCGAGCTTCTTCACCCGGCTCTGCACCTGGGCCGCATGAGACGCGCGCGCCTTGAAGCGCTCGATGAACTTGATCTCCTTGGCGAGCATGGCCTGCTGGCGCTCGAATTGCGCCTGCTGCTGCTTCTCGTTCTGCGCCCGCTGCTGCTCGTAGAACTCGTAATCGCCGGTATAGGTCGTGAGCGATCCGGAATCGATCTCGATCACCTTGGAGATCACGCGGTTGATGAACTCGCGATCATGCGAGGTCATCAGCAGCGTGCCTTCGAAATCGTGCAGGAATTTTTCCAGCCAGATCAGGCTTTCGAGATCGAGATGGTTGCTCGGCTCGTCGAGCAGCATGACGTCGGGGCGCATCAAAAGAATACGCGCCAGCGCCACGCGCATCTTCCAGCCGCCGGAAAGCTTGCCGACGTCGCCGTCCATCATCTCCTGGCTGAAGCCGAGGCCGGACAGCGCCTCGCGCGCGCGGCCGTCGAGCGCATAGCCGTCGAGCTCCTCGAACGCGTGCTGCACCTCGCCGTACCGCGCGATGATCTCGTCCATCTGGTCGGCCTTGTCGGGGTCGGCCATAGCGGCCTCGAGCTCGCGCAACTCGGCTGCGACCTCGCTCACGGGACCTGCACCATCCATCACCTCGGCCACGGCGCTACGGCCAGACATCTCGCCGACATCCTGGTTGAAATAGCCAATCGTGATGCCGCGATCGGTCGAAACCTGCCCCTCGTCGGGCAGTTCCTCACCGGCAATCATCCGGAACAAAGTGGTCTTGCCGGCCCCATTCGGGCCGACGAGCCCGATCTTCTCGCCCTTGTTGAGGGCGGCGGAAGCTTCGATGAACAGGATCTGGTGGCCGGCTTGCTTGCTGACGTTGTCGAGGCGGATCATGGGGTCTTTTTGGGAGGATTTTTTGCGTTGCAGCGTCATAGGCCATGCCGGCCGCCAGGGGAAGCCCGGCCGGGCCCGGATTCCCCCCGCCAGACGCCAGCTTCCTGTAATTTATCCCGACGCGACGCTTCGCGCCCGCTGCCTGCCGTCTCGCTGTCCGCTTCCAGCCGAAGCGCGCTGTCCGAGCGGCAAGGCGTGACGTCCGCCAATGTCCCATATAGCGGACTTGCCGCTACCGCCCGTCAGGCGTCGGCTTGTGACCCATAGCGGTCATGGGACCTTCTTTTGCCCGCCTGCATCCGGGAGCCTTTCTCGCAATGATGCTGTTCCCCGCATAGGCGATGCTGTCAACGTGCACGCCGTCGCCAATTGCTCGGGGTGTCCCCGGTCAGCTTCCTGAAGGCGGCGGCGAACGCGGTCTGGGAAGAATAGCCGAGCGCGACCGCGATCGAGATGACCGACGCGTCGGTGCCGCGCAGCATGTTTTTGGCCTCCTCGAGCCGTTGCTGGCGCCGCCAGGCATGTGGGGAAAGCCCGGTGCTTTCCTTGAAGGCGCGGCAGAAGTGGAATCGCGAAAGACCGGCATCAGAAGCGAGCGCCGCGAGCGATACGTCAGCGCCGATGTCCGAGTGCAGGCGCTCGATGGCGCGGCGCAATACGACCGGTGAGAGGCCGCCCCGCGTCGGCTGGAACGTGGACGGCGCGCCGACATGCGCCGCCAGCAGGCGCGTGGCCAAGAGGTCCATCAGCTGATGCCTGAACAGTGTATCCACGACGACATTGCCCACCACGGCGTCGATCGCGGTCAGGAGCAATCGGGATGTAATGGGGTCGGGATGCGCCGTTCGCTCCAGCAGATCGGTCGAGGTGGCGCTGTCGACCTCGCCTGCAACCCGCTCGAGCGTGGCGTGCGGAAGATAGAGTTGGATGACATCGACAGGTTTCGGAATATCCCACCGGGAGCTCGATCCTTCGGGGATGATGATCACGACTCCGGGACGAAACGTACCGATCGCAACCGCGCTTCCCATCCGCCGCTCCATGCGCTGCACCGTGCCGTTGTAAGCCATGATGACGTGTTGGCTCATGGGCGCGACGACGTCGTGCAGCGGGTCATGCTTCCAGTGGGCGATTCCGGCGCCGGAGGAATCCAAAGCCATGTGAAATGGCGTGGTCCCGAGCACCCGCGCCATTTCTGCACCGGCGGGAGGGCGCTCGGCATGAGCCGGCGTGACTTGGCACGCCTCAGGCGCAACTGACGCGTCCTCCAGGGAAGCGCGCAAGATATGCTTGTTCATGAACGTATCCTCGCACTCGGGAGGCGATGCAGGTGGTAAGCCGTGCCTCGGCTCGGCCAGGTTTGTTGCGTTGATTGCGAACGTCAGTGCGCGTCGAGTGCAGGCGGGCCAACCATTTCTCGAACCCTCGTTCCCGAAGGGTGAGAAAATGTGTACTGTTTCGAACGGAAAAGACCTTGCAGCCGGCCTGAATTGCGATCGAGTTTTCCTTGGCTTCTTGTCCAGGAAGGATCACAAGTGTCGTTTCTATTCGAAGATTATTGTCTCGATGCCAACCGGCGCGAGCTCAAGCGAGGCTCCGAGCTCATCCCCACCGGACCGAAGGTGTTCGACCTGCTGCTCTTCCTGGTCCGAAACCGGGAACAGGTCGTGACAAGGGACGATCTTCTGAAGGCGGTGTGGGAAGGACGGATCGTGTCCGAATCCACGCTGACCAGCCACGTCAATGCCGTGCGCAAGGCAATCGGGGATACCGGCAAGGAGCAACGCCTGATCCGGACAGTTTCTCGCAGAGGCTTCCGGTTTGTTGGCGAGATCACCGAGGATGAATTGCCCGCGCGAGCCTCGGTCACAGACCCAGGTACGGATCTTGGCGTTCAACATGTAAAGAACATTCAGGAGCCAATCAGGGCCTTTGAGGTCGATGCGCCGACGGAAACGCGAGAAGCTGCGCCAGTTTTTGCTGCCGAGGCCGGGAGTCCGCCTCCGCTGCCCGACAGGCCTTCCATTGCGGTGCTTCCGTTTCAGAATATGTCTGGCGATGTCGAACAGGAATACTTTGCCGATGGAATGGCCGAGGACATCATCACGGCGCTGTCCCGTTTCAAGGCGCCATTTGTCATCGCCCGAAACTCCAGCTTCACCTACAAGGCGCGCGCTGTCGACGTGAAGCAAGTGGGGCGCGAGCTTGGGGTGCGCTACGTGTTGGAAGGGAGCGTTCGCAAGGCGGCAAACCGAGTGCGCATTACGGGACAACTCGTCGATACCGCTACTGGAGCACATATTTGGGCCGATCGGTTTGATGGCGAGCTCGGCGACATCTTCGATTTGCAGGACCAGGTGACTGAAAGCGTTGTCGGGGCGATCGCGCCTGCGGTGGAGAAAGCTGAGATCGAGCGCGCCAAACGTAAGCCGACCGCTAGTCTCGACGCCTATGCCCACTATTTGCGCGGTCTGGCTCGGCTTCATCAGTTTGGTAACCGGCAAGCGAACGACGAGGCATTGCGTCTGTTCAACCGCGCGATAGAGCTCGACCCGGAATTTGCCACCGCCTACGGTCGCGCAGCCTTTTGCTACCTCATTGCCAGGATCAATGGCTGGATTCCGGACACGGCGAACGCGATTGCCGAAGTGAAGAAGCTCACCCAACGGGCAGTTGAGTTGGGCAAGGATGACGCGAACGCGCTCGCCGCTGGCGGGAATGCGTTAGCGTTTGTTGTTGGGGATCTCGGGGTAGGTGCCGGCTTAGTTGATCGCGCGATCGCGCTTAATTCCAATTTGGCTGAGGCATGGAATTTCGGCGGCTGGGTAAAACTCTGGCTCGGCGAGCCGGAATCGGCGATCGAGCGCTTCGCACGAGCCGTTCGCCTGAGCCCACTTGATCCGTGGCTGATGGGCATGCGAGCTGGGACCGCGTATGCACATTTCTTTTTGGACCGCTATGACGAAGCGGCATCATGGGCGGCAATGGCATTGCAGTGCAGCCCGGACTATCGGCCTGGATTACGTATCACCGCCGCAAGCACGCAATGGCCGGTCGGCCGGAGCAAGCACACAAGGCCGTGGCTCGGCTGAGAGAACTCAGCCCCACGCTGCGCGTTTCCAATCTCAAAGATGTGCTTGGCCCTTATCGACGTGCTGAGGACGTCGCGCGATATGAGGAAGGATTGCGGCAAGCAGGGCTGCCCGAATGACCATCTCGGCCAAGGTACTCGCCTTGGCAACGAGGTGATCGAATAAGCGCAACTTCCGCTAATGGCCCACAGCGGACGCTTTGTAGTCTTTGCTCAGATGTCGACTTGTGACCCGGAGCAGACGTCGATCCCTAGCGATCATGACTTGCCGCAGTTACCCCCGTTGACTAGCTTAGCTGCTGGCAAAATGCCCTGTCGTGAAATTTGCAAGACCGATTTTGATAGACTCTGTTTGAACAACATGGGTGTCTTCATGGTTCGGCTTCCGGTTATTTTCTTGCTGGGAATTTTCTGGGCGTCACTGAGCAGTTTGAGCGCTTTCGGACAGAGTTGCGGTACAACGCCGCTCGACGTGCAAATCCTCGGTTCTGGTGGCCCCAGAATGAATCCCACTCGGGCATCGACGAGTTATCTGGTCTGGATCGAGGGGCGCGCAAGAATACTCATCGACATGGGCGGTGGTGCTCAACACCGCTTTGGTGAATCGCAAGCCAAACTCGAAGACTTGTGGATGGTCGGAATAAGCCATCTTCATCCAGATCACGTTTCCGACTTGCCAGCGTTCCTTTGGCTGAGCCACGAGGTCCGCAAGGAACCTCTCAAGGTTTTCGGTCCTACAGGCAACGATGCGGCCCCTGACTTTGCGATTTTCCTCAAGAGGCTTTTTGATGAGAAGACTGGCGCATTTCCAGTGCTCGGATCGGCGTTAGGCGGCTCATACGGGGGCAGCGGCGTGCGGCCCGATATGGGGCGCGTTGTGGCGGGTGGCGTTCGACTTGATGTCGGAGTGATTGACGCTGTCAAAAGCGATCCATCCGTGGTTTTGCAGCGCGAGGGAACGACAGTCACGGCACGGAAAATCCCGCATGGAAATATGCCAACCTTGGCCTATCGCGTGCAGACCGGAAATGTGTCGATCGTGTTTAGCTCCGACCAAAACGGCACCGATCCAGCCTTCGTCGAATTCGCAAAGGGCGCGAACCTCCTGATCATGCATCTTGCAATCGCGCGGTGCGAATGTTCCCTTGCACGCAACACCGGCAGTCGTCGGACGCGTTGCCCAAGAGGCTGCGGTCAAGCAGCTCATCGTCAGTCATTTCGGTCTGTTTGAACTCGATGCGGCCATCGCTGATTTGCGAACTGCCTACAACGGGCCGCTCATCGTCGGAGCAGACATGCAGTGTACACCAGTGCTGTGAGACCCACGGTCCTTCGCTGGTTGATGTCCGGTTATGGCCCACAGCGGACCTGCCGCTGCCACCCGTCAGGCGTCAGCCTGTGCCCCCTTGGTTGACTTTGCTCAGTGTGTTTCCCGCACCGGCAACTGCCCCCTTGAGCAAAACCAGCTGTGGCTCTTCCACCGGTTGTTGAAAATCGCGGGAGCAACCAATTTACGGATTGTTAGTAGATTCTATCGTAAATGGTTCAAGGAGATAACAACAACCATACCGGGTTCCATTACCCGACCAAATCCATGAATGCATCTGCTTTCCTGATCGCGACGGCCTTTGGCGCAGCATTCCTTGCTGTGGAGTACAAGTGGTACTACCAGCCCGACATGTTCAATCCGGATGTCGTGCTCAGCATCTTCTCTAACGAGCACATGAAAGCTCGCGCAGCAGTTCGGCACGTGCTGATCGATCCGGACTCGGCCAAATTCAGCGCATTGCATTCAGTCGAGGCCGACGCGGCGCGATATGTCTGCGGCGCCGTCAACGCCAGAGACAAATCCGGCCAATCCATCGATGCCGCTTTCGTCTACACTGTGGCCGTTGACTTTGCCCGCATCGACGACGACGGCCGGATCACGCAGCTGCGCTCGGGATTTCGGCCTTGCCCCACTGAAAATGACAAGGTCGCGCAGCAGAAGCCTGCTCTTTCGCCTGGCATGCTGTCCGTTGCGCAAACCGTTCAGAAGGTTGCTCCGCAGGCCGGCACCTCAACTGTGTCAGGTCTGACGACGCGTGCACCTGCGGCAGGCGCAACGGCGTCCGGCGGGACCATGGAGCAGCAGCTCCGCGAGCTGGGCGCACGGACTGTCCCGCCTCAATCGGCCAATGGAGCCCAGGCAAACTTGCCGGGAGAGCGTGGGACCGGCAAGGAGAGTGAGTGGCGAGCCGATCAGCCTCCCGTCGCATGGCCCAAATTCCCTCCGGATCACCCGTTGGCGAGGTCAACCCGGAAACGGAGCCCCTCCGAAGCACTCGCCTTGGCGAACGGCGTCGAGGAACGCTGGAACCAAGCCAAGTCGTCCGGAAACGTCGCGATGCGTCCCTCGTCGGAAGAAATCAAAGAGGCGTGTCGCGCCTTGCTTGGGATCAATCCCACAGACAGCGAATATCGAAAAGCCTGGGCGACTTTCGTGCATCTGCAAGACATCGACCGCGATGTTGCGATGAAATGAAGCGGGAGTGGTAGAAGAACTGCCTTCCCGCCTCTGCCCCACGGACGACGTTCGTCCAGCCCACTTCGATGTCACTTTTGGCGCGAGCCGACGCGGCTACTATGAGTGCACGTTCTAGGCCCGCCGCATCAGCTTGAGCGAGGCTGCAAGGCGCAGGCTGCGCTTGCCGGCGAGCGCGATGCCTTCGAGCTCACCGCTAACCGCAGTGCAGGTTCCGGAGAAGCCGATCCCGACCTCATAGCCGCCAAACACAGGGTTTTCGCCCTTC
The DNA here is from genome assembly GCF_056402655.1 of Bradyrhizobium sp. P3_C3. Classification (NCBI taxonomy): domain Bacteria; kingdom Pseudomonadati; phylum Pseudomonadota; class Alphaproteobacteria; order Hyphomicrobiales; family Nitrobacteraceae; genus Bradyrhizobium; species Bradyrhizobium sp. P3_C3. The sequence continues at coordinate 225,965 of NZ_JBFUGY010000008.1, forward strand.
GCCGGCGTGTGCTCCTGGTTCAGCATCTCGCCCTTCCAGCGGCCGTCCGCCGAGGAATAGGAGCCGAGATAGTAGAAGAACGCATCGCCGCCGAGGATGCGGCCGTCGATCAGGAGCATCACGCCCGATAATCCGGCATCGACACCGTCAAGCGCGCGCAGGCTCATCCCATAGAGTCCGTTGGCGATGCCGCCCGGACCGACCGCACCACTCGGAGGCAACCCCTCGTCGTCGAGCCGGGTGAGATTGGCCCAGAATTTTGCGCCCGGCATGGTGTCCGCGCCACCCTCGAGACGGATCTGGTTGCCGGTGAGCCGCCCGCGCGCACCGATCGAGGCGATATCGGCTCCCATCAGCGGCTTGTGATTGGGATCCTCGTTGTGCCGTTCGGTGATCACCTCGGCGACGATCTCGCCGTCGCGCTCGACATAGGTTCCAAGGTGCGCGAACGCCGAATTGCCGCCCAGCATCTTGCCGTCATGCAGGCACATGATGCTGCGGCCGAACGCATCGTTGACGCCGTATTCAACCTTGTAGAGTCCGTCCAGCAATTCAATAAGCCCACTAAATCAGAAAAAGAATCGCGGGCTACCTAGGCCGTGATCCCGTAAATCAGCCGATCGGTCGGCTTGCCAGAGTCCGCTATGCCCCGATAGCTACCAAATTCCGCAGCACAGCGAAATGATGCGAAGGGCCAAAACCGGAAATCGTCACCTCACCACGCATACCGCACCACGCCCTTGCCGGCGTAGCTCTTGGTGAGCTGAGAGAACTCGCCCTCGAAGGCGGCAGCGGCGGACCAGCCGTTCAGCCATTTCTTTTCGACGGAGGCGGTGACGAGCGCGGAGTCGCTGGCTTGCGCGGCGCCGCCAACGACAAAGGATGCGCCCGGCAATGTTTGGAACGTCGCTCCGATATTGCGGCCGGGGTTGAAATCATGCGCCCATGCCAGGCGCCCTCGCAGCGTCAAGATACCGTCCGGCATCGCATATGATTTGTCGCTGCGAAGGCCGAGTTCGCTGCGCGTATCAGTGACACTCTTTGACGTGTACGCGAGCGCAAAGGTGTTGGCGCCGGTTACCGCCTGCTCGGCATAGGCCGGCAGATCGAAGGTGGTGAATTGGCCTGCGGCATAAGGCGTGATGCCCACCCCGCCCATCCATGGCGTGACGAAGCGATAACCACCTTCGACGCGACCCGACCACGCATTGGCGTTGAACTGCGCGCGCAACTGGTCGATGCCGGCCACCGTCACGGTGCGGTTGGTGGTGATGTCCTGCCAGCCATAGGCCAGTGCGCCGGAGAGATACGCCGCACCGGCATTGTGCCGGATGAAGGCGCCGGCCTGGAACAGATCAGATCGGCCAGAACCGCCATTGACGACGCTGAAGTTCGTGCCACCGCCCGCCAGTGCAAAGCCTGCCAGCRTATTCGGCGAGATACGGTAATCGGCGCCGACTGCGGTGCCTGCGATGCGGCTGGTCGTGTTGTTGGTGCCGAGTGTCGTGTTGCCGTCCGTGGTCTGCGCGCCGCCATAGCCCGCCGCCCACACGCTCCAGCGCTGCGCGAACGGATCGGCCATGACGGCCGCCTTGGTGAACATCGCATAGGCGTCGCGCGCCGCACCGAAGCGCGGTCTGTCCTGCGAAGCGTAGGCCGATGCGCCCGCCGATGACCCCGCTGAAACGCCATCGCCGCGGCCGTCGATGAAGGGATCGGTCAGCAATCCCATGAACTGGTTCATCGCGTTGAAGGTCGTCTGCTGCGAGCCGGTCGCGGTCTCGCCGGAGATCTGGGTCAGTCCCGCCGGCGTCAGCCCGCCGAACGCCAGCGGAATACTGCCGTTGGAGTTGAAGAAATTGACGATCGGGTCGGCGATGTTCCGTTGGTTGTTGTTGAGAGCCGTCCCGGGCGGCGGCACGAAACTGAGAACGAGATTGAGATACGCATTGTTGGCGTCATAGCTCAGGCTCGACGCGAAGCCACCCGGCAAGTTGGTGTTGACGATCGAGCCGAACGTGCTGGTGCCGATACCGCCGGCGGCGTTGAGAATGGTGTATTGCTTTGCGACATAGGCCCCGGCTGCGAAAGATGCCTTGACGGTGGCGCCGCCGAACGTCGCCACGCCGGTGACGTTGGTGCGGTCGGCCGCCGAAGGCGACACCTCGACCATGTAGCTCGATGCGGCCGTCAACACGAGATTGCCCTGCACGGTCAACGTACCGATCGAATTGCCGGGCGCCAGCGTGCCGCCATTGATGGTCGTGTTGCCGACCGTGCCGTTGCCGCCGAGCGTACCGCCGGCATTCACCGTCACCGCGCTGGCCGTGCTCGTGCCGTTGACCGAGAGCAGGCCGCTGTTGACCGTGGTCGCGCCTGTGAAGGTGTTGGTGCCCGTCACATTGGTCGCGCCGCTATTCACCGTCAACGTCATGCCGCCGCCGAGGCTGTTCAGCGTGCCGCCGCTTGAGGTCACTGCGCCGGTCAACGCGCCGTTGGCCAACGTGCCGCCCGATAGCGAAACGATATTGATCGTTTGTCCCAGCAAACCGAGATCGAGCGTGCCACCGGTGTTGATTGTCGTCGCACTCGTAGCGCTGAATGTGTTCGCCGCAGCGCCCCTTAGCGTGCCGGCATTAATCGTCGTAGCTCCAGTATAAGTGTTGGCGCCAGAAAAGCTGAGCGTGCCGATGCCGCTCTTGGTAATGGCGCTCGATCCACCGGTGCCGCCGAGGCCGTCCGAGGCCGCGGAGCCGCCGGAACCGTTCTGATCGGCGATGGCGTCCGACACCGTGTAGCTGCCGTTGCCACCGAAGGTCAGCGTCGAGCCTTGCACAAAGAAGGCCGTGCCTAAGGCCGAGCCCGCACCGCCGCCGTTGGAGCCGGTGCCGCCGGCTACGCTGCCGCCCGAGGTCGAGCCGTTGCCGTTGATGGTGAGCGAGCCGCCCTTGACCACGAACACCGCCCCGCCCATGCCGCCGCCGCCGCCGTTCCCGCCACTGGCGCCGTCGCCGCCGCCAAAGCCACCCGCACCGCCGGTCCCGCCGCCTCCGCC
>NZ_JBFUGY010000009.1:0-213187 GCF_056402655.1 Bradyrhizobium sp. P3_C3
CTCGACCACGGTGGGGCCGGACGGCGCAGGGCCAATCGTCCCGTCGCCGTTGAGATCCTGGTGGAAGCTGGTCTCGATCGATTGCAGCACGCCGCTGGCTCCCGATACGCTGGTCAGAGCGTTCGAGAGGTAGTTTCCATTGCTGTCGGTGAGCCACACCGAATACTGATCGGCACCCGGCAGCTTCCAGGCGACCTCGTATCCGCTCGCCGTCTGCTCGGTGCCGATCGGCGTTATCGAACCGAATTGACCGTCGACATAGTCGGCGCCCTGATATTTGAGCGATGGGCCCGTGCCGGCAATGTCGTAGAGATAGAAATGCGTGCCAACCTTCGTTAAACTCGTCGCTCCGAAGCTCTCGACGATAGTCGTGGTCGGCGGAGGCGGATCGCCGGCATTCCCGCCGTCGAATCCATAAAGCCCCGCTACAGCGCGGGACAGCCAGCCACTGAACCAGTTATGGGCATCGAACGTCTGCGTGCCAAGCGTGTGCAAGACGCCGTCCGATGTGAGGAGAGCATCGAAGTCCGAGAGATCGGATCCAAACAGGCCATATCCGGAAATCCAGATCCGATTCTCTGTCGTGAATGGCGCCTTCCAGGCGTCGATGAAAGCGTCGGTCAACCGATAGTTGGCTTGAAAATTTACGTCGGTACCGTAATTATCGTCCGCCCCAAAATCGGTGTAATTCGCCATATCCGCGGGGAAATCCCATGCGGCAGCGGCATCGAACACGTCGGGATGCTTGAAAAGCAGATCAAGAGCACCGAAGCCGGACTTCGAGAAGCCGATCAGCAGGTTGTCCTCGGTGCCGGTGGTGGCAAAGTTGCTATCGACCCACGCGGGCAATAGCGTCGCCATGAATGTCTCGTAGTTGATGGTCGGATCGGTGGCGCTGTCTGCATACCACGGCGCGATAGGGAAGATCGGTTCGATGATCGTTGCGTTATATCGATCTTGCACGTCGAGTTGCTGGAGTTGCTCCAGACCATCCCCCCAAGTTGACTGATCGAGTCCGGCCTCGACAGGAAGTGCATAGAGAAAGCTGTGTGCTACATTTGTCGTCGGATGGTCAGGAGCCAGCACGCGAACGGCGAACGGTTGCAAGCCCGCAGTCGACCATGTCACCGAGTAGAGCTGCGCGCCGTCGGCGTCGACGCCTTCATAAACGAACTGCGGTGATGAATTTTGGCTGGGCGAACTGATCGTGCCGTCTCCATTGAGATCCTGATGGAAGCTGGCCTCGATCGACTGCAGCGCCGTGCTCGCTCCCGACATGTTACGAAGAATGTTCGCGATGTAGTTGCCATTATTGTCGGTGACCCACACCGAATACTGATCGGCGCCTGGCTGCTTCCATGCGACCTCGTAGCCACTCGCCGTCTTCTCTGCGGCAATTGGCGTGATCGAGCCAAATTGACCGCTGACGTAGTCCGCGCCCTGATATTTGAGCGACGGGCCGGTGCCGCCGCTATCGTATAGATAAAAAAGAGTGCCAATCTTGGTCAGGCTCGTCGATCCGAAGCTCTCAATGATCATCGCGTCAGATGCTGGAGGAGGTGAAGAAGGCGAGCCAATCGTGCCGTCGCCATTGAGGTCCTGATGAAAGCTGGTCTCGATCGATTGTAACGCGGTGTTCGTTCCGGACACCCTGCTGAGAATGTTCGAAACATAATCGCCGTTGTTGTCGGTTGCCCAGACGGAATACTGATCAGCGCCCGACACCTTCCATGCGACCTCGTACCCGGTGGTCGCGTGCTCGGCCGCAATCAGCGCTGTCTGACCGAATTGACCGGCCACATAGTCGGCGCCATGGTATTTCAGCGATGGGCCCGTGCCGTCGCTGCCATAAAGATAAAAAAGAGTATCGATTTGCGTGAGGCTGGTCGATCCGAAGCTCTCGACCACGACAGGGCTGGATGCGGGAGGAGGTGAAGAAAGCGTAGCAGGTCCAATCGTGCCGCCGCCGTTAAGATCCTGCTGGAAGCTGATCTGCATCGACTGCAGCGCGGCGTTCGCTCCTGACACTCGCGCAAGGCCGCTCGAGATGTGGTTGCCGCTATTGTCGATGAGCCATACCGAATACATATCGTCGCCCGGCACCTTCCAGGCGAACTCGTACGCGATTGGGCCGAATTGATCGGCTGGACCCGGCGCTCCGCCATACGTCAGCTCCACTACCATGCCGCCGGTTCCATCCTGGACGAGGCGAGTGGATCCAAATGTCTTGATCGTGGTCCTCATCGATTAACTCTCAGCTCGCGGAGACCTGCCAACGCCGAAAATGACATAAAATGATGGTCCGGCGGCCCTGCCGGGTGCCTGCATTTTCGGCGCGCCAGCAGGAGCTCTTAGTTATATGCAGATTTATAATTTAAGTCGATATATTTAATACGCGTTATGGCGCTTGTTTAATTATGTTGCTGTTGGGGCGCCCCGGCTGGACATCGACAGCGCGGGATCGAAGCGGGTTGAGCGCAGACGCAGAAGGCGCGGGCTCAAAAAATGGCCAATCTCCGGGCCATTCATGGCACCCGGCAGTCGCGGGTGCTCTGAAGACTTGAGGGGATTGAAAGAGTAGATGCATCCTTTTAATTTAGACGCCGCAATTTTTATAGAATAGGTCTATTAAAAGGATTCGGTTGGGTCTCTTTTATTTAATTTGTCTTGGCGTTTGTCCATGTTGCCGGCCGGCCGGGCGGGGGCGACGAGATCAACAGGCGGCCCGAGCGAGCACCTTGATGCTTGAGAAACACGCTTTGAGACTCGGCCAGTTTATTGGTTTCGATCTGTGAGAAAATGACATGTCATACGTATTCGAGATGTCCTCTTCGCCGGCTTTTGCTCAAGAGGGCATGGCGGGATATGAGTTTCGGCCCCTCAAGGATCCAGATTTTGCTGTTCACATCCTCGACGTCCGCACCGGACATGACACCTTCTTGATCAGCCAGGCTCTTACTCGTATCTACTACATCATTGAAGGTTCGGGAGTATTTGCGATCGACAATCAGAACTACGATGTATCGCCGGGCCTCGTCGTTGAGGTGCCACCGGGTGTCGAATATTCGTATTCCGGGTGCATGAAGATATTGTTGGTGTCACACCCGCGCTGGTTCGAAGGCAATGAGCGGATGACCAGGAAGAATCCGAACGTAGTAAGTGAAACCCGTTTCCACCGAATAGTAGGAGATAGGTTGAAACGCTATCTTCGCCGTCTTCGGCATCGCGTCAGCCTAGTAATGACACGATTTTGGCGAGCTCACCAAGGCGATCCTTCCTTTGTTGCATCTCTTGGGTTGGCTGAAGACCGATCGTTTCGAGTATCTTTTCCCACCGATACACCCAATCGTGCCGTTTCAAAGCTTCCAATACCCCCGTTCGCCGTATTTTCTCCTGACGTTCCGGATTTCGATCCAGATCCTTCATGACGATATCTATATCGTGTGAATTGAAAGGCAGCCGAGTGACAGGGGTGACAGCGTCAGGCCAGTCAAACATTGCTTTGAAAGCTTCATTGTTTGGCGGCTCTCCCACCATAATGGTTCCGGATGCAGCGCCTTCAAAGTATCTGTTCCCAACCTCGATTTGATCGCCTCGCTTGTCCGGTCGGTCGATCAACCCCGGATTGACAATGTAGTACCGGCTCCTCTTGGCGCAATTCGCGAGAAGTGCCCTGTGTTCCCTCGAGTTGAGAGTCTGAATGCCGGCCAAGCTGTCATGGAGATAGAATAGACCCTCTTCGTTGACCAGACTGAGGAGCTTCTGGTGCGTTATCTCCGATCTTCGGCCAACACTTAGAACATCCAAAACTCTCTTCGGAGGATTTGGGTAAGGACAAAACGAAATGGCGTCTACACCAGGCGGCAAAAACGCGCATCGTCGACCAATGGCCTCGCTGAGGGGTTTCACTGTTTGACTGTAGTACAGCATGACCACATCAAACTGGGCCAGCATCGGCAGAAAGTGACGACGATGCGGTATCTCCTTGACCCAGAATTCGTCTAGCAAGCATACGGATATCGCGCAGCTGTCTTTTACATTCTTAATGGCATTGAACATTATCAGATCCTGCGGATGTCCGCAGACCGTAAAAAGAAGATCATAGTGCTTCTTCACTGATACTCGTGGAATGCCCGGGTTCAGTGCGATGGGCGCGTGGAAAGCCAGTCGTGTGGCAAAGTCAGCGCGCAGACTGGAAGGATCGATCTTTGGTGCCAGCAGGTCGACAGAATCGATCTCGCAAATGATGTCTTCGAACTCGAAGTGAGGGCACCTGAAGTGAGCCCTCCCGTAAATATTTCTAAGTGAAAAGAGCAGTACGCGCGGTTTATCCACCTTGATGTCCATGACTGCCAGACTCGTCGTTTACCAATCCAATTGCGGGAAATCGAAACCGAGGGCCGGAGTGCGAAATCTCCGGCTGAAATCGCGGGAAAAGATTTGGCGCGGAGGGACGGCACCTCCACTTCGATTCTGCGCCAAGGGCTTCTCGCACGTCACATCCATTCACTTGCCACGCCTACGAAACCTCGAGGCCGAATAATTCATCAAATTGACGTCTCAACAACTGCCTATTTGTGGTCAGGTTCGCGGCCATCCGCGCTTTGATCTCTTCCGTCCGAACAACCATCGATGCAAACCGTTCTGCTAATAAATCGGGATCAAAGTTCCTTATATCAACACAGTAGCTCGACAACTCCAGATCAGACATCAGTTCGGCAACTTTCGGGTGATGCGCAATTGCAAGAACAGGCTTGTTGAGCAGATGCGCAAACACGACGCCATGAAAGCGGCAGGTCACAACGTAGTCCATGCGTGACATCRTTGCCAATAGATCGTGCACCGATTGGACGGGTCGGTGTGTCCCGTTACGTGATGGACGAAGCGCCTGTTGAAACTGCAGAGTCTTCTGAAGATCGTCGATCGCCTTCGGGTCGACGCCTATGTCGGTTCCAAAGAACTCCAGCGCATACGATTGAGAAGCAAGCCAGGACCCGAAGCTCGCAAGCTTCCCAATGAATTCGTCATAGAGAATCTGATCGTTTTCAGTCGGTGCGCCGCCATGGTCAGGATAGGGCATCGGCGCAAGACCGACGGTCCGCCGAGACCCCTTGTTCGGAGGGGCCGCGTTTGTTGCGGCGAATTCCAGGCTGTAGACCTTGTCAGGAAATACCCAGCTCTTGCCCGTAAACCCTATCTCACGAACGAGAGCCTGAGACTCGTTATCGCGGAAAGAGACGTAGTCCGCACCGTGCAGAGCTCGCCTTGCGAAGAATTTGCTCAGGGGGGTGGTCAATGGTCCGGCCCCGACGTTCAAAAAAATGCATCTTACTCCCGCAGATCTCGCTAGTGCGATCCACTTGAAGATCGTGTAGGGAAAACCCCATGGTCCATCCCTGCCGGTGAGCTGTCCTCCGCCGCAGATGATCAAAAGATCGAGAGATTTCACCTTGTGGCGTGAGGACTTCAGAAAAACCAGTTCACGGAGCGCCTCGCTCGGTAGACGAGCCACGGCAAGCGGGTAGGAGGCCTTACATTTCCTCGCCAGCACCTTCATGTTCTTCTTCAAGGCTGACTCGGTTCCCGCCGGCCGATAACCGATGCTCCAACGCATCCGTCGCAAGGGATAGGATTTGACCCCGTGCCGGGCTTCCGTATCGTCGGGATTCATTGAAAGCACGACGACTTCGGCCTTTGGCCATCGCTGTCTTATGTTGCGCGCGACCGTCTCCACGGTGGCCTCGTCGCCGAGGTTGCCTCCGCCGACATGGTGAAGAAGCCCGATCCTTCTAACCGCACGGGACATGCGATCCTGTTCTTGGTTCAACGAATGATGCGTGGAACGATCATCCGCTCTGGTGGCTGGAAAAGACAAAGGTTTGGAGTGGTGAAGTAGAGGCACATGCATTGTTACTATCTGCTGCGCGGAGAAGTATTGACGTCGTCGTGCTCTATTGCAGTCAAGCGGTGAAGGCCTGCGCGCTGCCCTGGCTCGAATGCCTGGAGTTGGCGCGGCGGTGCGCGGTCGGGGCCGCTCGACCTGGCTTTCGTGTCATCCAACTGCGTTCCAAAGCATGGTCCCGACGGCCAATCTCTACGTCCGGCGAGTTGAAGCGCCGTCATGCGCTGATCGCGGCCGCAACATTCTGGTTCGGCTGCCATGGCGTATCGCCACGTTCAATCATCTCCTCGAGGACCTGCCTGTCCCTGAGGGTGTCCATGGCGCGCCAGAATCCTTCGTAGCGGTACGCCATAAGCTGGCCACGCTCCATGAGGCGCTTGAAGGGCTGCAACACCAATTCGTCTCCTTCCTCAATGTAGTCGAAGATCTCCTTTCGAAGAATGAAATACCCGCCATTGATCCATATCCCGGAGTCCTGGCTCGCACTCATTCCGCGCACGAGGCCGTTCTCGTCGATGTCGGCCAGATGGAAGGTGATCGGCGGGTGCACAGCTATAAAGCAGGCGATTTTGCCGCTTCTCTTGAAGTGGTCAATCATTTCCGGCAGCGGAGCGTCGGTCAGACCGTCGCTGTAATTGGCGAGGAATATTTCCTCGTCCTGCACGAGATGGCGGACCGCCAGCAGGCGCTGTCCGATGTTGCGCCATATTCCCGTGTCCACGAGCGAGACACTCCAATCCGGAGGAGCATCGCCGAGCAATTCGATCTTCTTGCCGAAATGCGAGACCGTACAGTCGCTGTTTGCGGCCTGCCTGTTGTTGAGGAAGTAGTCCTTCACGACGTTGGCCTTGTAGCCAAGGCACAGAACAAAGTCCCGATGCGCGTATCGGCTGTAGTATTGCATGACGTGCCAGAGGATGGGCTGTTGGCCGATCGGTATCATCGGCTTTGGAACCGCCTCGGAATACTCGCGTATCCGCGTACCAAGTCCTCCACAGAATAAAACAACCTTCATGACTCTTCGCCTCTCAAATCTAGAGCTTCACCATCCTTCAGCCGGCCACCGCGGGGATATGCCCGACCATATTGCTCCTCAAATTCCATGGCAGGATTAAAAAGTTAATTTCGGCGACAGGGCGCCGACAACACATTAAATAAGACCGTACTCTCCTGGCGTGGGCAATTTATCACGTAGTTGCAATGGCTTAGCGTGCGATTTTTTATCTCGCCTTGTTTTTATATTCTAAATCGTGGGTATAATCAATATTCTGCTTTGTCGCGGTATTAAATAGTGATAATGGTCGGTTTAATGCGATCGAATTAAAAGTCACGGTATTATTTTGAGCCAGCGCGCTGTGTGCGCATTTTAGGGTGGGCCGCGATGCATTTCACAAGGACCCAAGTAGCAGGTGCCTGGATCATCGATCCCGATCCGCGTCACGATGAACGCGGCCGCTTCATGCGCGCCTGGTGCGGGCGGGAATTCGAAGAACATGGAATTCACTTCCTGCCGGTCCAGGCCAACATGCAATTCAACCCGTGCAAGGGCACGGTCCGCGGACTGCATCTGCAGATTGCGCCTGCGCTCGAAGCGAAGCTGGTGCGCTGCACAAGGGGCGCGATCTTTGACGTGGCCGTCGACCTCCGACCGGACTCGGCTTCGTTCGGGCAATGGTGCGACGTGGAGCTGACCGCGGAAAACGGGCGCATGCTTTACGTTCCCGAGCAATGTGCGCACGGATTTCAGAGCATCGAAGATAATTCCGAGGCGCTGTACCTGACCTCGGCGTTCTACGCGCCGGAATCGTGCCGGGGCGCACGATTCGATGATCCGGCCTTCGGCATTCAGTGGCCGCTGCCGGTTTCGGCGATTTCGGAACAGGACCGCAACTGGCCCTTGATGCAGGGGCAGGGCAACACGCCGGGGCAGAACAACCCTATGAAAGAGAGGTTCCTATGAACGTCGACGTCGCTCTGCTGCAACGCGAGTCCACCGGCAACCCAATCCGCATAGGACTGGTGGGAGCAGGTGTGACCGGCCGAGCCATTGCTCTGCAACTGGAAACGCCGGCGCCCGGTATGCGCCTGGTGGCCATCGCAAACCGAACCCTCGAGCATGGCGAAAGGGCTTTCCGCGAAGCCGGCTTTCAGGAATGGCGCCGGGTCAAGTCGGCGCGGGCGGCGGAAGCCTCGATCAATGCGGGCATTCCGGTGTTGACGGATGATCCCTCGGTGCTCACGACTTGTCCGGCGATCGACATCCTGGTCGAAGCGACGGGAACGATTGAGACTGCGGCCGGCGTGGTTCTGGAGGCCTTCGAGCACGGCAAGCATGTCGTCCTGGTCAACGCAGAACTGGACTCGTTGTTGGGACCGATCCTCAAGGCGCGGGCGGACAGTGCGGGAGTGGTGGTGACGCACACGGACGGCGACGAGCCCGGTGTCGCCATGACGCTTCTGCGTTACCTGCGTTCCCTCGGTTTTCGTCCTGTGGCCGCAGGCAACATCAAGGGGATGGTGGATCACTACCGGACCCCGGAAACCCAGCGTGAGTTTGCTGCGAAGTACGGCCAGGATGTGCGCAAGGTCACCTCCTTTGCCGATTCGACCAAGCTGTCGATGGAAACCACAGTCCTGGCGAACGCGACCGGTTTCCAGGTTGGCCGCCGCGGCATGCACGGCCCGTCCTGCTCATATGTGAGGGAGCTGACGAAACTGCTGCCGGCCGAAGAGATGCTCAAGACCGGTATCGTGGATTACTCAGTGGGGGCGATGCCAGGGACCGGAGCCTGGGTGATCGTTCACGAGGAGGCGCCGCTCAAGCAAGCGCAATTGAGCTATTACAAGCTGGGCGACGGTCCGTTCTACCTTTTCTATACGCCTTTTCACCTGCCGCACGTGCAACTTCTTTCCACGATCGGCCGCGCGGTGGTTCATCAGGATCCGACGGTGGCGCCGCTTGCGGGGCCGGTCTGCGAGGTGCTCACCATCGCCAAGCGCGACCTCAAGGCCGGCGAGCGTCTGGATGGCGTCGGTGGCTTCTGTTCCTATGGCTTGATTGACAATCGCGCGGCGGCCAGAGCCGTCGACGCGTTGCCGATCGGCTTGTCCGAAGGCTGCGTGCTGCGGCGGGACATCGCGAAGGATGCAGTCATTTCTTTCAACGATGTCGAGTCACCGCGCGGCCGGTTGGCGGAGAAGCTTTGGCTGGAGCAGAACCAGCGCTGGCCATTGGAGACGGCTCCTTCGCGCTCGCAATTCACGCAAGCGCCGCTCGGATCGGAGAAGGACACGCAACTCTCCCCCATTTGAACCAACGCGATCCGGAAATGCAGGAAGGGGCTCGTCTCATGGCAAACAAAAGAGCGCCAGGGCCCCGATCGCGCCATCCAAGACGACGCCGACTGGCTGAGAGCCTTTTGGTGACAGGATTGGTGGCGATTCCATCGAATAATCGCAAGGGATGAACTGGCGATGACGAGTATCACGATACTGGGTACGGGAATGGCGGGTTTCGGTGCTGCGCACGCCGCGCAGGCGGCCGGCGCACCACGCCCCGTGATGTACGACATGCACGATTACGTCGGCGGCCATACCGCGTCACACGAGTTTCCGGGCGGCTGGGTCTTCGATGAAGGGCCGCACGTGTCGTTCACTGACGATGGCCGCATCAAGGATCTGCTCGCGGCCAATATCGGCGGCAAATACGAAAGCACGCCGACGCGGATCAACAACTATTGGCGGGGGCACTGGATCAAGCATCCGGCCCAGGTTAACCTGTACGGATTGCCGACCGACCTGGTCACCAAGATCATGCTGGAATTCGTCGAAGTGGCGCAGCGCACCGAAACGCCGCCAATTCGCAACTACGAGGACTGGCTGCGCGCAAGCTACGGTAAGACGTTTTCGGAAACGTTTCCGATGGAATACACGTGGAAGTATCACACCACGACGGCGTCCAACCTGAGCACGGAGTGGATCGGCCCGCGAATGTATCGCCCGAACCTCGATGAAGTGTTTCGCGGCGCCCTGGAGCCGAGCACGGCCAATGTGAACTACAACAGCGGCTTTCGCTATCCAAGTCGCGGCGGCTTTGTCAGCTACCTCGAGCCGTTTAAAAAAATGGCCGACATCAAGCTCGGTCACAAGGTCGTTCGCATCGATCCGAAGGCACGCCTGCTGCACTTCAAGAACGGCGCGGCGGCATCATACGACGCCCTGATTTCGTCGATCCCGCTGCCTGAGCTGATACCGATGATCGAGGGAGCACCGCCAGACGTTCTCGAGGCGGCCGAACGGCTCGCCTGCAGCGAAGCCGTCATCGTCAACCTCGGCATCGATCGGGAAGACCTCATCGATGCTCATTGGACCTACTTCTACGATCGCGACATCTTCTTCAGCCGTCTCAGCACGCCGCATCTGCAATCTCCGCACAACGTTCCTCCCGGATGCGGGAGCCTGCAGGCGGAGTGCTACTTCTCCAAGAAGTACCGGCCTCTCGACCGGCGGCCCGAGGACTGCATCGAGCCGGTCATCGCCGGTCTCAGGCAGTGCGGCATATTGCGCGAGGACGATCGCATCCTGTACCGCGGCGCCATGCACATTCCCTACGCCAACGTGATCTTCGATCTGGAGGCGACGTCCTGCACGGCAGCGGTTCACGGCTTCCTCGACGATATCGGCATCGCATATTGCGGCCGCTATGGGGATTGGGCCTATCTTTGGACCGACCAATCCTTCGTCAGTGGCGAGAAAGCGCTCAACAAGGCGCTTTCCAGAACCAGTCGGCGGCTTTCTCTGGGCGAAGACCATGCTGCGATTCAAGCCTGATCTGCCCGCGGACGGTACGATCCTCTGCTTGGGCGCCCATTGCGACGACATTGAGATCGGATGCGGCGGGACGCTGATCGAGATGCATAAGCGCTATCCTCGATTGCGGTTCGTCTGGGTGCTCTTCTCCGGAGATGACGTGCGCGAGCCCGAGACGCGCGCAGCAGCCGAATCGCTGCTGGGCGCAGCGGGCGCCGATCTCACTGTGCATGTTCACAGGTTTCGCGGCAGCTATTTCCCGTCCTGTGTGGCCGACGTCAAGGACGCGTTCGAGGACATGCGCAAGTGGGGCGCACCGGACCTTATCATGACTCACTACCTCACCGACCGGCATCAGGACCATCGCGTCATTTCGGAGCTGACGTGGAACACCTTCCGCAATCACACGATCCTGGAATACGAGATTCCGAAATATGAAGGGGATCTGACGCACCCGGGAGTTTTTTGTCCGCTGTCGGAGGCGACAGTCGACAAGAAGGTGTCGACCCTGCTGAAGAGTTTTCCCTCACAGATCAATCACCAATGGTTCGACGCGGACCTGTTTCGCGGTCACATGCGCCTTCGCGGTGTCGAGTGCAACTCGCCAACGCGCTACGCCGAGGCTTTCCACGCGCGAAAGCTCGTTCTCTAGGTTCAAATGAAGGAATCGTCGTACATGCACAAGCACAGACAGTTGATTGGGTTGCAGGAGCTCCTGGATGAAGACCTGGATGCGATCTGTGCGGATCTAGCTGCCGAGTTCGGCGCCATGTCCGGCGGAAGATTGCTGGTGACGGGCGGCGGCGGATTCCTCGGATACTACCTCGTTCAATCCGTTCTGCACTGGAATGATACGCGCGCGGCCGGCGGCAAGATCAATGTCGCGGTGTACGACAATTACGCGCGCGGCGTGCCCGAATGGCTCGAAGCCCTGCGCGGGCGCGCTGACCTGGAATTGCGGCGCCATGACATGATCGAACCGCTGCCGAAGGATATCGGCCATTTCGATTATGTCGTCCACGCTGCGGGCATCGCTTCACCTATCTTCTATCGCGCCCAGCCGCTCAAGTGCATCGACGCGAACGTCAACGGCTTGCGCAACCTGCTGGACTATGCCGTGGCGGAGCGAGACAGGGGCCAGCCGCTGCGCGGGTTTCTGTTCTATTCGTCGAGCGAGATCTACGGCGACCCCGTATCGGCCGCCATACCGACACCCGAGGACTACCGGGGTCACGTCTCCTGCACCGGCCCTCGGGCCTGCTACGACGAGACCAAGCGCTTCGGCGAGACGATGTGCGTCGTCTACGCCAGGCAGGAGGAAATCCCGGTGCGCATGGCGCGGCCGTTCAACAACTACGGTCCTGGATTGAAGATTACTGATGGACGCGTGATATCGGACTTTGCGAAGGATATTTTCGCGGGGCGCGACATCGTCATGCTGTCCGACGGCAGCCCGACGCGGACCTTCTGCTACGCGACCGATGCGATTACCGGCTACTTCAAGGTTCTGGTGCGCGGCGGTGCCGGCGAGCCCTATAACATCGGCATCGACCGTCCGGAAATCTCGATCGCCAATCTGGCCGAGCTCATCKTCAGGGCGGCTGCCGAAGTCAGCGGCTACCGTGGCAAGGTCGTGTTGGGCAAGAGCAACGAAGCAGATTATTTGATCGACAATCCGAACCGCCGTTGCCCCGTCATCGACAAGGCGCGCAATGAACTCGGCTTCGCGCCCAAGGTCTTGATCGAGGACGGCATCTACCGATCGTTGATCTGGTACAATCACAACCGGAATGCGGCCGCGCAATGAAGATTTCAATCATCGGCACGGGCTATGTGGGTTTGGTGACGGGCGCTTGCCTCGCCGAGTGTGGGCACGACGTCACCTGCGTGGATGTCGATCCCGGCAAGGTCGAGATGATCAACTCGGCGCGGTCGCCGATCCACGAGAAGGGCTTGTCGGAGCTCATGGAGCGCCACGTCGGCCGGCGCTTGCGGGCATCCACGGATTTGGCCGCGGCGGTGGCGGCGTCTGACGTGACGTTCATTGCGGTGGGGACGCCTGCCGCCGACGGCAAGATCGATCTTTCCTATGTCGAGGCGGCAGCCTCCGAGATCGGTGGTGCGCTTCGGCACAAGGCCGGCTACAGCACCGTGATCGTCAAAAGCACGGTCATACCCGGAACCACGGTCGGTGTTGTGCGAGCGGCGCTCGAACGAGCATCCGGCAAGATCGCGGGGCAGGGGTTCGGACTGGGCATGAACCCGGAGTTTCTGACCGAGGGCACCGCGGTCTCTGACTTCTCCTATCCGGACCGGCTGGTGCTCGGGGGTATAGATGCCCGCACGCATGATGTCCTGCGCGAACTCTACTCCGGCTTCGACAAAGCGGTGCCGCGCATCGTGACCAGTCCGACGACTGCGGAGATGATCAAGTACGCGTCGAACGCCGTGCTGGCTACCATGATCTCGTTCTCGAACGAGATTGCGCGCTTGTGCAGGGCGGTCGGCAATGTGGACGCAGCCGACGTGATGCGCGGCGTGCATCAAGCCGGATATTTCACAACGCGTATTGGCGGCGAGAGAGTGACGGCGCCCATTGTCAGCTTCCTGGAGCCAGGCTGCGGGTTCGGCGGGAGCTGCTTGCCCAAGGACGTTACAGCATTGATAGGCCAGGGGCGCGAAAAGGGCCTGACGCTGAATCTTCTGCGGAGCGTTCTCGACGTCAACAAGGGACAGATCGACGAGATAATGCGCCTGATCCGGCGCCATTTCGCGTCGCTGCAGGGCGTGACGGTGACCATACTCGGAATCGCGTTCAAGCCTGATACGGATGACGTGCGCGAATCCCCGGCTTTTCCGATCATTCGCAAACTCAAGATGGAAGGCGCGCGTGTGACGGCCTATGACCCTGTCGCGCGCACGAATGGACACGAGGATCTGACGGACGTGGATCTGGCGGAATCTCTGCGCGAGGCGGTCGCCAACGCGCAGGTCGTTATTCTGGTCACGCGATGGAAGGAGTTCTCACAGCTCGCTGGCTTGCTGAAAGAGCTTGGCAGACGTCCTCTGGTCGTCGATGGGCGCCGTGTTCTCGATCCCGAGGCTTTCGCGCACTACGAGGGCATCGGGCGTTAGTGGCGCCTGACCTCGGATCAAGGGAGGAGTCTATCGCGTTTGGCGGGTCGAAGATCGACCTCGGCTTCTAGTGGTTGCCGTCGTTGACCTCAAAGAATGCCGCATATCGACTACGCCAATTGGGCTTGCTGCGATTTAGCGGTTCAAGGCCCCACCACTTCCAGGGCCAGTCACTTCGGACGCAAGGATCTCCGTCGTGGATTTGCTCGAGCAACTCTGGGATCGGCCGCCATCCAAGCTCTCGCGCGATCTTTGCTCGAACATCGAGATCAACGCCCGAAACAAACAGGCATCCCCCACGATCGAGCAGGCCCGCAATATTCCGCAGACAGCTCTCTGCCGCCGGCGGCTCCATATGGCAAAGGAAATTGTTGGCCACCACGATGTCCTGAGGTCCCAAAGCGCGGATCAGCTCGGGCGAAGAAGCATCGCCAAGCTGCCACGTAATCCCCTCTCGGAGCCAGGGCTTTACATTGGCCGCGTCGCCTTTCCAGTCGAACATATGCTCCATTTCATGCGCGGTCAGGCGCTCGAAGATCGAGGAGCCGACCAGTCCGGTGGTATCGGACGCGTACACGCCATTTTCAGCAAAGTTCAGTATCTTCTGCGAAATGTCCACCGCGCGCACGGAAACCTTGAGGTCGGGTCGAGCCGAGCGAATTGTCCAAAGGATCGAGTATACCTCGGCGCCAGCACTGCACGCGAGCACGGCAATTCTCAGGGGTGCGCCCTTTGGCTTCTTGTCGGCGATACGGCGCATCAATTCCAGGGCTGGACGGTTCCGGAGAAAGAACGTTCCGAAATACTGTTCTCGCGTCGCGCTGAGCCGAACCAGGCTCTGAAGCCAGGCTCCGTACGCGTGAACAGGATCGGAATTCTGGAGGCCGCGCGGAATGAGCTCCCAGATCGGCTTGTTGAGCCGCAAATAGACCTTGGCAGGAGACTTTCCAAACAATCTCAATCTTGCCGCTCTCGCGAAGATCGACTGAGACGCGTCATAGACGGGTTCACTGACTTTCATGAGAACTTCCTTGCTTGGCAACCAATTCACCTATCAATTATTCGAAGAGGAATTAATTCGATAATGTATTATACAGTAATTGTTCCGGTGCGCGAAAGGCGATTAATAGCGGCATGGTTGACAGCGTAGCGGGTTATTTTGAGGACCACAGTGACTCGAAAGATCTGGGGCGCCGCGCCTTGCGCGGCGGCTTCGTCGCCGTCGCGATGCAATACGGAAATGGTGCTCTCCAGATCGTTTCCGCGGTCATCCTGGCCCGGCTCCTGGCGCCGGAGGATTTTGGATTGGTCGCGATCGTCACGGTTCTAACGAGCTTTGCGCCGCTGCTCATCGATTTCGGTCTCGGCGACGCCACGGTACAAAGAAGTAAGATCACGCGAGGGCAGGTCAACTGCCTTTTTTGGCTCAGTAGCGGCATTGGGTTAGCTGTTGCGCTGATAGTGGCTGCCTGCAGCCCGCTGATTGCATGGTTATATGGCGAGCCCCGGCTGGCGCCGATCGCGCTGTGTATTGCGATCACTTTCGTGCTGGGAGGGGCTTCAAACCAGCACTTGGCGCTCCTACGACGTTCGATGCAGTTCGGTAGGATCGCCAACATACAGATTCTCAGCACGCTGGCGGGTATTGTCGTCGCCGTCGTGGTCGCAATTTTTGGATCGGGTTATTGGGCGCTGGTGCTGCGTCCGGTCGTAAGCACGTTCTGTATTGCCCTTGGGGCGTGGTTTGTATGCCGATGGAGACCTGGATTTCCGGCCTTTGACAGTGACGTGAGGCCGATGATCCGGTTTGGCCAACACGTGGTAGGTTTTTCGGTCATTTATACGATGGGCAAATCAGTCGACCGGATTGCGCTGGGCTTGTTCTACCGGCCTGACCAGGTTGGATATTATCAGAACGCCATTGCGCTGTATGAGAACTCGATCTTCGCGGCACTTATTCAGCTACACATGGTCGCAAGCGCGACCCTCAGCAAGCTTCAATCCGATCCGGCCGCTCTTCGGCAAAAATACGAAGCGGCGTTGTCAGCATTGGCATTCTTCGTCATGCCTGCGGCATCGATCCTGTCCGTGGTCGCTGAAGACCTGACAGTCATATTGTTGGGAGAGAAGTGGCGGATGGCCGGCTCGCTGCTGAGCATTATCGCCCTGCGCGGCATTTTCCAGGTCGTCGAGGGCTCGCAAGGCTGGTTGCATGTTTCGATTGGAAGGCCGGACCGCTGGCGCAACTGGGGCATTATCACTGCGGCTGTCCAGGTCGTGGCGGTTCTCGCAGGTCTGCCCTTTGGTGCCAAGGGCGTAGCCATCGCCATGTCCGTGACAAGCCTGCTCATTGCCCTTCCTTCGATAATCTATGCCGGCCGCCCGATAGGCATTGGCGCTGAACGCGTAATCCGGGCGGTGGGCCCGCAACTGATCGGTGCTATCGGGGCCTTGGCGGGAGGCTGGTGGCTGCGCACCGAGGCTCTTGGTGATTGTTCCAGCTTGGTGCGCATCTTGTTGTTGGGCGGCGTCTGCACCTGCCTTTACCTCGCTATAGTCGTGGGCCTGTTTCGGCTGGTTGAACCGATCAAGGTTGCCGGCTCAATCGTGCACGATCTGCTGAAGAGCCGATAGCGGTGGGGCGAGGCGAGGCACGAGAGGGTTCAGCTGACTTGCGGTATGAATTGCAGCGGAGCAGGTGAGCGGCGCAAATGCGTTTCGCGCACCACGCAGCGCGGCGAGATCATGACCTTCGATGTTCGTTCTGAGAAAGACGACGTCAGCAATGTCGCGCTCCCTCCAGAAAGCACTGTTCCTTGCGACGAGAACGAAATTGTCATTCGGGCTTACGAGAAGGAGAGATCGTCTTCATAGCCCGCAGGGTTTGGTGATCAGCCCGTCGACTTCGGTCACGTGCGTGCCGTCCCAATGTAAGTGGACGACCCCCTTCAACCACGTCGGATAGTAGGGGTCCTGCGTGCAGGTCCCTGGCGGCTGGTAGCCCACGCTCGTCGCGGCGATGGTGGGCTTGATGAGATTGGAAACGTTGTATTTTGCATTCATGCACGACACTGTCGTCGCATAACCTGCGCAATCAGGCGCCTCGGTTGGCAGGTTACCAGGATTGGTCAGACCGGGGTTTTCGTAGGTGTTGGTGCCGAACATCCACGAAGCGGTCCCTTCAGAGCGTCCGATATTGACCATAGTGTTGCTGCCGCCCGTCGTAGTCGTCGTCGGCGGATGGCTGTTCCAGATGTAGTTCCCGGAAATCGAAACATTTGAATTGGTCAGTGTAACGCTGTTTGCGCTCTCCACCCACGCGCTGACAACAGGACCGTAACCGCCGCGGCCACAGGAAGTTACAGTTGCGAGGAAGATATTGCTTGCGACGTTGTAGATACCACCCTCAGTCGGGTAAACGCCGTGCAAATACAACTCGCCCGCACAATGCGCCCGCGGATCCTGGTTGTTGTTATAGCAAGTGTTGTTGAAAACATGGATCGGCGCCCGGTCTGTCCAGCCGGCGGCAGTCTGCGGAAACGCCTGGAAGCACGCGTTTCCGTTGGCCCACATCACGTTGTTGGCGACCACACCTTGACCAGGGTAAGAGTTCGCCGCCATGGTGTCGAAGATGATGGCGTTGCCATCGGAGTGCGGATGGGGATCAGCAGAGGCTCTGCATTCCGTGGGACCCGTCGCATTGGTGCTTCTATAAATGAAGTTCTGCGACACATAAACATGGGTCCCGGCACTGGTGTCCGTGCTACCTGTTGGCATGAGTGAGAGGGCGCTGCCACAGAGTTGGTAGGGGCCAAGACTATTTGCTCCGTCGAAAACGATTCCCCCGACTATTGCCGTCTGGTCGACCCCTGCATTTTCGATACCGATGTTGCCGGTACTAAATCCGGCAAGATCGCAAGTGCTCGCGATGTTGTTGATGAAAGCCACATGGTGCCATGTCGTTCCTGTGGCGGTCCCCAGCGAACCAAAGCACGCGCGCTCAGCATCTGTATTCTGCGTTGCCCAAAATCCTTCAACCGCCCAATTGCCTTGTCCGATATCAAACGCCGGCCCGGAACCACCATCAACCCGACAACTCATCACATCGGGCCCTGCACAGAGCAAAATCGCAAAATAGATGCCGCCTGTGCCATCGATGCCGCCGGTGGTCGACGGACAGTTCGAGACGGGGCCGAAGTTGCCGTAATCACCTCCAAAAGACGCACGACCAAACTGACCACGATCGTAGTTCCCAGCGGCGATGATCAGCACGTCGCCGCAGGCAACCGCGTGCTTAGGCGTCGCCCAGGCTGTCGCCGGCGTCAAGCCGTTGTTGGAATCGTCACCGCTCGGGGAAATATAATAGAGGTGCAGGGGCGTGAACGGTCGTGATGTGGCGACAGTGTTGGCCGGGGGAGAATTCTGCGCATACGCGGCTACTGCAAGCAGCGATAGGCTGAGCGCGAAATCCAACAACAAGAACTTCTTCATCATCCGAATGTTCCCTACAGCACGCACTGGCGTTTTTCCGCTTGTCGAGCCGGTCAAACTCGCCGGCTCGACCGGGCAGGATCTACTGATGAATCGATAGCACCTGGTCTAGTTGTCGCACGACGGTCGGATCGTCGCGCCGCATGAATTCCATGGCGCGATCATAAAAGCGCTTGATGCGTTCTGCTAAGATGAAATCCTGTGCGCGGGCGACCGCGCCCGCAGACAAGACAGAAAGTTTCTCTGGCGACGCAAGCAGCCGGCATATTTCCCGGGCCATCATTGTGGCGAGCTGCGCGCTATTCTGACCGTTGTGCTTTACGACGACACCGGAGCTCGGCGTCACCATGTCTCTGGGACCGCCTAGATCAAGGCAAACGACTGGTAAGCCATGAGACATTGCTTCGAGCACTACAAAGCCGCCGCTGTCATGCAGGCTTGGAAAAAGGAAGAGGTCGTGATTTCTGTACAGCTCGAACAACGCATTCTGTGGCAGTTGCGGAATGAATTCCACGCTGCCGAGAAGCTTGTTGTGCCTTATATCGTCTTCGAGCCTCGATCGTTCCGGGCCGCTTCCGACGATCGTGAAGCGGGCATTAGGGATTTGCCTCACCACCTCGGCAAAAGCCCTGATGGCTATATGAACGCCCTTCCAGTAGAGCAGGCGACCGGCGTACAGAAAACGCGGCGGTCCTGAGGGGGAGCGCGGCAAGCGATCGCTGGGGAGATTTGGAAGGCCGAGTTGCGTGAAGACCGTCGCCTTGTTGCGGAGAACGCCCTTAAACAGATTCTGGGTGTCGGCTGTAGAAACAAAAATAGCAGAAGCGCGAGTCAGACCACTTCGGACCAGCGGGTTCATCGCAATGGTTGAATTGGACAGATCTCGTATTCCTTCGAGTATCCTGCCCCTCAAGCCTATTTCGTCCCGCAGTGAGGGCGGAGACGTTTCCCCGCCTCCGACTGGCCCTATAATGAGCGGTGCTGCAAGTGCCCCCAAGAACGTCGGCGCGCGAATGCCGGCCCATGTGAGATGGTGGACGACGTCGAAACCGACTTGCTGGTGCAGGTCGCGTGCGTCACGCAGGGCTGCGCGCTGCCAGAGCACGTTATAGGTTCTCTCCCATTTGGGTTCGACCGCCTGTTTGAGGGGCCATCCCTTAACCTCGGGGAAGACCCAATGGATACCGTCGAGGCCCGGGATCTCGTCACATGCGCGCTTGATCGAGTCATGATGTGCTGGGGACACAAACGCCCAGATTTCGTGGCCCAACCTGTGGGCTTCGGTCGCCCAATTCCAGCCAACAGCATGGTCAGAACCACGATTGGGGGCGCACGCATAGGCTGATATCAATAGCTTCATGTAACTACATCATGCGCGTCTCGACGCGACACATCGTTATCGGCACTATTGTTTTCCGACGGCGGTGGAGCTTTTTCCGAGATGAAGCGTGCAGGGTTTACCAGTCTCGAGCGTAGGACTTCCAGCCGGCAAGCTGTTGAAACGCCCGGACGACAAAAATGGAGTTGTAGACGAGGTAGCGGTGAGCGAGCCGCCGAGGCTCCGTCATGAGACGGAAGAGCCACTCCAAACCTGAACGCTGCATCCATAGCGGCGCCTGAGGCTTCGCGCCCGCGGCGAAATCGAACGCCGCCCCCACGCCAAGTAACGCAGCGGCTTCAATTTTGCCGACATGGTTCACGATCCATTTGTCCTGCTTGGGCATTCCGAGCCCGACCCAGACGTAGTCGGGACGGGCGTCGTTGATGGCCTGGATATCGGCGGCGTCTTCTTCCGGCGTGAGCGGCCGGAACGGAGGAGACCGATAGCCAGCGATGGTCAGACCCGGGAAGCGCGCTACGAGGCGCGAGACCATAGCCTCGACGACGCGAGGGCTTCCTCCGTAAAAATAATGTCGGTGGCCAGTCTGGGCCGCCCTTTCGCACATCGCCAGGAGCAGGTCGGGTCCATAGACGCGCCCCGCATTGGGATAGCCGCGGCGTTGGCACCACCAGACCAGAGGCATCCCATCCTCCGTCGTCAGACCGGACCGGTTCAGAGCGCTTCGAATCTCGGGATCTCTCTGCGCTTCCATAATGCCGTGAACAGAAGTGCAGAGGACGTATTCGCGGCGTCCTTCAGCTTGCCAATTTTCCAGTATGTTGATGGTTTGCGGAAGATTCACCGGCGTGACGCCGACTCCAAGAATGTTCACCCTGGGAATTTCGCTCGGAATGCCAGCCAGGATTTGGCTGTTTTCTCGTTGGTCGGCCAGATGTTTCACGATATCAGCCCTTTCTCCACCGGCTTCGGGCGGTCAAGTGGGGGCCCGAACAGATCAGCGTGAAGCTGCTCCAGTCGAGCCGCGTAGTGACGCACGTCGAATTTCTCGAGGAAACGGGCGCGCGCGCCCCTCGCCAGCCGCATCCGAAGACTTTCGTCTT
This sequence comes from Bradyrhizobium sp. P3_C3, assembly GCF_056402655.1. Taxonomy (NCBI): domain Bacteria; kingdom Pseudomonadati; phylum Pseudomonadota; class Alphaproteobacteria; order Hyphomicrobiales; family Nitrobacteraceae; genus Bradyrhizobium; species Bradyrhizobium sp. P3_C3. The sequence goes on from NZ_JBFUGY010000009.1 coordinate 20,780, forward strand.
CGATCACGCGGACCAATGTCTCGGCGAGCGCCGCTATGTCTCCGGGAGGCACGAGTATCCCCGACACCTCCGGCTTGATCACTTCAGAATGCGCGCCGACCGGGGTTGTGATTACGACGAGGCCATGGGACAGGCCCTCCAGCACCGACATCGCCAACCCCTCGGCATAGGAGGGAAGAACTAGGACGTCGGCATTCGAGCACAATTCGCTCGTGCGCCTCTGATCGAGCCAGCCCGGAAAGCTTAGCGAGCCCAGGATGCCGAGGTCCTTCGCAAGGTTGCGGTACTCCTCGATCGGTCCGTCCCCCGCGAGCGTTGCTCGCCAGCGCAGGTGCCTTACGGCTGGGCTGGCGAGGGCCTTCAGCAAATCCGGCACACCCTTTCGAGAGCCGAGGTGCCCGAGAAAGAGCAACTGACACGGCTGTCCAGGGGCCGGACATCCATCGAGATCTGGGAGAGGATCCGGTACCGCGTTGGGAAGGACGGTCATGCGGTCCTTGCGCAGCTGGAACAATTGGGAGATCACTTCGAGGTCTCGCCGTCCAAGTACGATGACTGCGGCTGCACGGCGAAACATCGTTGCAATCAGTTTTTTAACAAAGGTCCCCCGGTTGCGGTAATATGCAGCGTAGTCGTAATCATGGAGATGCAGGACGTAGCGCAATCCAAGTGGCCGGCAGATGGTCAGGAGAATGAGCTTGCGAATGGTGCTGCCGCGGCCTGTGATGTTGACGTGTGCCACGCAGGGCGACGAAAGACACGCGCGAGACAGCGTAAGAATGGCGCGGCCAAGGTAAGCAATGGACCCGACGACGTGCAGCGGTGACGAGCCGAGGTACCACGGGCCACGTGAATCGACGACCTGGTAACGAAATCTTTGTTCGGTCTCTTGGTAGGCTTGGAGGAAATAACCCATCTGGCGGCCAATTCCACCGCCATGCTCCAGCCCACCTGGAGTAACAATAAGAACGGTACGCGTCCGGAGCCCGTGAGTGACAGCGTCGTCGCAGTTTGATTCACAATCCACTAGTTGCTCCCGCCTGTTCGGCGTGTTTCGTGCAGTCCGTCTCCGTTGCAGCTGCTGCATCACTTGCACAGCGGTAGATTTGGCTTACTCATGGATGGACTCCATTCCAGCCAAGCGTTCTTGAGTTTGGTGCGTCTTGAGCGAGATCCTCGAAAAGCAGCCAGTCGTTTGACGTCATTTCCGGCTTGGGCTTCAGTGGATAAAGCGATCCGACTCGGAAAATCCAATTCAAAGACCTGCCGTCGTCCTCATGCCACCCGCGCTTTGGGCATGACGTTCCTCGCCGCTTGGGCGGCAATCCACTGGTAGGTCGGTTCCAGCCCCGCGCGGAGCGATCGTCTCGGCTCCCAGCCGAGATTCTCCCTGATCAGCCGGTTGTCGGAGTTCCGACCTCGCACGCCCTGAGGTCCGGGCACGTGGTTCTTGCCAATCCGCTTGCCGGCGATATCCGCCACCATGTCGACAAGCTGGTTGATTGTGACCATTTCTTCCGAACCAATGTTGACTGGGCCGGAGAAGTTTGAGCGCAACAGCCGCACGGTGCCCTCGATACATTCGTCGATGTAAAGGAATGAGCGGGTTTGCTCGCCGTCGCCCCAGACCTCGATATCCTCGCCGTTGCGCGCCATGGCGACTTTGCGACAGACCGCGGCCGGGGCCTTTTCGCGGCCTCCGATCCACGTGCCCTCCGGTCCAAAGATATTATGGTAGCGCGCGATGTGGGTCTGCACACCGTAGTTTCGCCGGTAAGCCAGATACAGGCGTTCGCTGAACAGCTTTTCCCAACCGTACTCGCTGTCAGGCGCGGCCGGATAAGCCGAGTCCTCCGAGCACTTCGGGTTTTTCGGATCTTCCTGGTTATAGGCCGGATACATGCATGCCGACGACGAATAGAAGATCTTTCTGACGCCGCGCTTGTGGCAGGCGTCTAGTATGCTCGAATTGATCGTGACTGAGTTGTGCATGACGTCGGCGTCATGCTCGCCGGTGAAAATATAGCCGGCGCCGCCCATGTCGGCGGCGAGTTGATAGACTTCATCAAACCGGCGGTCCACGACGGCGCGACAAAATCCCTGATCCCGCAGGTCGCCTATGACGAAATCGTCGGCTTGGGTTTCGGAGAACTCATGAAATTTCAGATCAACCCCGCGAACCCAAAATCCGTCCTTCTTGAGACGCTTCACGAGATGGCCGCCGATGAATCCACCGGCTCCGCAGACCAGGGCGCTTTTCATTAATCCTGTCCCATTATTATTTATATCGACAATCCGCGCGCAAAATATACATGAAGAAATTTAAAGTCAACATTTAATGCCGGACATTTAAATGATTTTTAATTAATGCTCTTGCCTTTTGATTTAATCGAAGGGCGGGCGAGGGCCTTGGGGTGGCCTGAATTTCGTTAGAGCCCGGAGGCGCGAGGAGGCCGAAATCGGTCATCCATCTCGTGGACGAGAGCAAACGCAGTTTCAGGCCGGCTGCCCCCGAAGCAACGCACGCAAACGGCGTCGAGCTCTTTGCGGCGCGAGCCAAAACAGGAGGTAAAAGGTGACTTGATATAGTGTCGGCGAGCCGCGCTGAAATGCCGTTTGGAGCAGGTCAAAAAATGCCGCGTAGGCTCCCTGCTTCGCTGCCCGAGATCCCACGACGCCGAGGCAGAACCCGCTATAGGCACGCGGGGTAATGATCGGGCGCAGGGCTTCGATCCACCTGAGAGAAGCCGACCACGTTGCGGCGCTGGAAAGAGAGGAGCGCTCCTCTTCGAAATACAGCGTGACCAGCACCTCCGGGACGGTCTCTATTCTGGCGCCTGTTTCCTTGGACAGGCGCAATATGAATTCCCAATCGTCATGAGGGCTTTCGACGTTGAAGCGTATCCGATCAAATAGCCGTCGGGGGAGCAGATAGCTGGACGTCTGAATGAAGCTCGATCCCATGAACAACGAGCGGCGATCGAAAAGGTACTCGTCGAGCGGGAGGGAATTGTCATAAACGGTCCCCGGCCAGACATAGGTCGCGAGCGGGGTCACGACCCGACTAAGGCAGCTCACAAGCGTGGTCTCGCGCGCGAATGCCATCTGCCTTTCCAGTTTGTTCGGCAGCCACTCGTCGTCGTCATCGAGGAAGGCAATCCAATCGCCTGTCGCGCGAGCGGCGCCGGCATTGCGCGCCCCGGCCGCCGTCAGCGACCGTGGGTTGACAATGAGTTGCAGCCGCGGATCTTCCAAGGACCGAACGGCAGCGACCGTGGCCGCATCCGGTCCATCAACGACCACGACAACCTCGATCTCACTGTGCGTTTGATTGAGCACGCTACGAATTGCGCGCAATACCATTTCCGGCCGATGCAGTGTCGGGATCACGACGGAAACCAAGGGCATCCTCAAGTTTCTCCGGGCGTCTGGGTCATCGAGCAAATCCCTCAAAAGAAGCGAGGGTCTTCCCGGTGAGGTATAATATAACCGCGATGTGTCGAGGCGCGGTCTCTCGAGGAAGTTCGGGAAGTGGCCAAGAAAATTTATAGCAACATTAATACTGTATCAGCCTCGCCGGATCCCGGGCCGCCATTTACATGTGATTATATCGGATTATTATTAAAAACCACGAATATTCGTGTCTTGCCTTGGTTCGTCCGGCGATCGCCGCCAAGGGGCGTCATTTAATCGGGCAGGTCGCCTCGCTGAAATCTGTGGAATGGGGTGACTTCGAGCAGAGATCGGAAGGGGCATTGCGTGTACAGAGTAGGTCGGTGCGGACGTTCTTGGATATTTGGACCAATTGAGCCCAGTCTAAGAAGAGGAATCTAGACGTGGTGCGTCGCAGTGTAGCTCAAGCGGGCCAATCCAGAGATGCATTTCGCACAGTAGATCGCGCTAGCTCGCCGATGATGACCAAGGTGGTCCATGCTGCGTCGATCTACTACGTGCTGCACACCATGAGCTTCTTGGGTGTCATCGATAAGCTTGTGAACGGGCCTCGTGGGGCTGGAAGTACCGGGAATGACATCACCATGACGGTGAATTTGCTCGGCATATTCGTCAGCGTTTTTCTATTCTGGTCGGGCATGCGCAAGACAGGCGCGGCTCGGTTCAATAAGTTTCTTCCGCTGCTGGCAGCGAGCTTCCTGCTCGCGTCAGCTCTCTGGTCTGTTAAGCCCAGCCTGACCTTCACTCAAGGTACAGCGTACGTTTTCGTTGTCGTTGGCGCTATTGGGCTCGTCCAAGTTTCGGACCGTGATGAGCTGATGGACTTGCTCATCTGGACCTGCGCCTTATCTGCCGTCGCTTCGGTCCTTTGGCAGTTCGTCTTATTCCCCGGGGCCGCGTTCAATGACACAGAACGAGACTTCGAGGGAATATTCTCGCAGAAGAATGTGCTCGGGCAGGTCATGGCCGCAGGGGTGCTTGGCGCACTTCATTGCTTACGAGTCAGAAAGGGGAGGCGGCTTCGATACATCTGCATCATCGCCTTATGCACCACGGTTGCCTTTCTGAGCAAATCATCGACATCGCTGGTGGCCATCGCCGCACTCTTCTGCCTCGACTTCCTTGGAAGGCTTTATTTCAAAGGGGCGTCGATCGGAACAATCTGCCTGTCGATGGGCTGCGCTCTGGTTCTCCTCTTCTTTGCGGTGAACGACGACCTCATTTTGGAGATTCTCGGCAAGGATGCAACGCTGACGGGACGTACTCAGATATGGCAGTACGCGATTGATAATATAGGCGAGAAGCCGTTGTTCGGTTGGGGGTATGCCGCATTTTGGGTGCCGGGAAATCCCGCAGCTGGACAAATCGCGGAAGCGGTGAATTGGGAGGTGCCCAACGCTCACAACGGCTTGCTGGAGTTTTTGCTGGGTGTTGGGGCGGTGGGGTCATCTCTCTTCTTGTTATTGTGGGCGCGAAATCTCGTCATGGCTGTAAGGTGCATGAAAGGTCGAGCACGACAATTCGGACTTACGTCAATGCTTCTTCTCATAGCAATTCTGTTGATCGGGATCAGCGAGCAGGTCCTTCTTGCAGCTCTGCAAATCTGGACGAGCATGTTCTTCATAATGGGATTCATCTGTGAGAGAGAGCTGTCGCTAGAGCGGGATGAAGCCAGGTTGGGTCGATTTGCGATTCCCAAACCAGGGAATCCACACAGCCTTAACCCCAGCGGAATCCGCCAGCTATCTCGCCAACTCAGGCTGTAGAGAAACCTTCATCGCCTGACACGTTCGTCATTGCATCGGTATTTGCAGGGGCACGGCTCTCCGGATACGTCGATCTCCGGACGGTGCGTCGTCGTCGAGCCGACCGTGATCGTCGAACGTCGCGACAAGCCAGGAATGATGGTGTCTGACGATATCCGATCCGCTTTCTCCATATCGACGTTGCTGACGTACGAACCGCGGAAGACAAGCTCTATTTGTTTGTCGCGATCGATCGGGCATCGAAGGTCGCCTTGTCGGGCCGTTTGAAAGAGCGAATGGTGCGGCCGCACCGGTGGTTCACGAGTGGTTCGTCGAGGCCGTTCCCTGCGACATTGAGTCGTAGTCGCCGATAACGGCTTTCAGTTCACTAACTTGCCCAAAAGCTGCCAGTCCGGGGCCATCGTTTTGATCGCGCCTGCCACGATTATAATCGCGGGCGGGTCGTAAATTTAGGTGCGGGGACATCGCTCCTTAATCGGAGATTTATGTTCCACCGTTTATTCCGCTGCGGTTCGAAGCCCTTTAGTCTGCGAGCGGATGATGTTGTGCTCAAAGGGAATTTTCGCGGGCCCGAAGTTGAGCGCAATTCATCGTGCGGTGGCTTGTGGGTAAAAACGAAAATGTTTCGATTTTTGGTTCCTTGAGCAATCTGCGTTATTCAACTGCAGTAAGAAATATTCTTTGGTTTAAACGATCGGCCTTACATTTATCCGTTGGTATATGGTCGCATCCTCAACTTAGGCGGTGATACTCAAAAGCTCCCTGTTCGAGTCCACAAACCGTCTTAAAAAAGTCTTCGCCCGCGGCGAATTCCGCATTGGGTGACGGGGTAGTTCAGCGGCTGATTCAAAGTCGAGTGGGTGGTGCAGTTCAAAGGCCGGTGATCGGTGTGCTGCGTTGATGCTCGATGACGAATCGGGGTCCGCCGTGTGGGAGAGATAATGCATGACGACGTACTATGTGAGCTCTGAAATCGGTAAGGCTAGCAACGCGGGCACGTCCGCGAATGCTCCTTTGGCTACCTTGCAGGCAGCCGCAGACCTGGTGAAGCCCGGTGACACCGTCCTGGTGATGAACGGTACTTATACGGGGACGGACAACGGCAAAGTGCTGCAGATTACCACCAGCGGCACGGCGAGTGCCCCTATCACCTTCCAAGCTGCGCCAGGAGCGACGCCAGTCATCGACAACGCCGGCACCTGGAATGGGATCGTTGTCTCGGCGAACTATATCGTCATTAACGGCTTCACTGTGCGGGGCGGTGCGACCAACTACAATTTGAGCCAGGCGATGGGGGGTAGCACCGGCGACCCGGCCATGAATGGAAACGGTATCGCCATCATTCCGGGCGGCAGCGCCTCGCTGCCCCACCACATCACGATCGAAAACAACACGGTCTACAACGAATCGGGCGGTGGCATCTATACTGAGGGAGCTGACTATGTGCAGATCCTGAACAACGTGGTGCACGACAACGCGCACTGGTCGCACTATGGCAATAGCGGCATCTCTGTCTCTACGTCGGTGAACCTGGACAACAATGCCGGCCCCCATTTCGTCATAAGCGGCAACACTTCCTATAACAACGCGCAAATGGTGCCCACCCAGGGCGGCAACGTGATCACGGATGGCGAAGGGATCATTCTGGACACCAACCCCGGCTACACGGGACAAATGCTTGTCCAGAACAACACCGTCTACAATAACGGTGGACCCGGCATCGAGTCATTCCTGACGGACAACGCGGTCATCAGCGGCAACACGGTCTATGGAAACAACACGCAGCACACTCAGGCGGCAAGCAACTCGACAATTTTCATAAACCAGTCCAACAACAACACGGTAAGCAACAACTCCACGACCGCGCCTAGCGCACCCTCGACGCCGACGACCCCAACCACGCCAACGACCCCGACGACCCCGACCACCCCCGTCAACGTCGCGCCGACGGTGACTCAGGCGTCCGCTTCGCCGGGGACGGGAACGGAGCACGTCGGTGACACCGTCACAATGACGCTCGGCTTCAGCGAGGCCGTGACCGTCACGGGTACGCCGACGCTGTCGCTCAACGATGGCGCAAAGGCGACCTATGTCAGTGGCTCGGGCACGAACTCGCTCACCTTCAAGACCACGGTCGCGTCGACCGACACGAATACTTCGGCGCTCGCCATCACTGGGGTCAATCTGCCGACCGGTGCGAGCATCAAGGATTCCGGCGGTCTCGCAGCGAACCTCTCGGGTGCGGTGAAGACGTTCTCGGGTCTCCAGATCTCGAACTCGTCGAGCACGCCGACGACCCCGACTACCCCGACGACGCCGACCACCCCAACGACGCCGACAACCCCCGTCAACGTCGCGCCGACGGTGACCCAGGCCTCCGCTTCACCGGGAACGGGAGTCGAGCTACCCGGCGACACCATCACATTGACGCTCGGCTTCAGCGAGGCCGTGACCGTCAGTGGTACGCCGACGCTGTCGCTCAACGATGGTGCAAAGGCGACCTATGTCGGTGGCTCGGGCACGAACTCGCTCACCTTCAAGACCACGGTCGCGTCGACCGACACGAATACTCCGGCGCTCGCCATCACCGGGGTCAATCTCCCGAACGGGGCGAGCATCAAGGACTCCGGCGGTCTCGCAGCGAACCTTTCGGGCGCGCTGAAGACGTTCTCCGGCCTCCAGATCGATCCGCCGTCATCGACGCCGACCACCCCGACCACCCCCTCGACGCCGTCCGCGACCAAGCCGGTCCTCTCCGTCGCGGATAACTCGCTCTGGGTGGCTGGGAGAGGCGGTCATGTCGACCTTGGGACAACGGTGACAACGACTGATTCCAATGATCAGGTCACCCTGAACATCAAGGGGCTGCCGAGATACGAGACGATCACCACCAGCGACGGCACCAAGTTCCATGGCAGCGACATCACCTTGACTGCCGCGCAAGTCGACCACGGACTGACGCTGACGTCGAACTACAGGGGCGGAGGTCAGCCGGTTGCGACGCTTACGCTGACGGCAAGCGCGAAGGATCCGATCACCGGTGCGGTCTCGACGGCCTCGCCGCAGACCATCACCGTGACGGATCCTCGCGGGTCGACTACCTCCACTGGGACGCCGTCGACCGGTACGGACACAGGAGCCTCAGGCCATGGCCATGGATGTTGGCACCACCATGGCAACTCGGTCGCGAGCGGCGGGACCGGCACGAGCCAGGGGTCTGCTCTGCTCAGCGAGATCAGGGACCAGGTCGCCAACAGAGGCGTCGCTACCTCTGCGTCGCCGATCACGGCGGCGGATACCTCGCATGCGAGCGGATCGACTGCATCGTCCCTGGCAAGCCAGAGCTTCGCACTGTTGAATCAGTATCTGGCGGGTAACACCGGTCGGGTCGACCCCGGTCAGATCGTGGCAGCCGTGTCGAATGGCAATACCTGGGTACAGAATTCGTCGCTCCTGACCAGACCTCAACACTGATCCACTGCCGCACCCAGGCGCTCGGCGCCTGGGTGCGGCACCATCAGTCTTGGACAGTCTTGGAAATGCATGAGAAGCAACATCGCACGCGGCCATGTCCGCGAAACATTCGATTATCAGTTTCGCGCGTTAATCCGACAGAAAAATCGAGCGCGTGTCTTCCGACGAATCGGCTTGTGTCGGCGCAAAATACATGGGGCCTGAATACGTGTGCATAAATCACATTTCGGAAGTTTTTTCGCCATTTTTGCTTTTTAACCACCGGCCCAGCAGTTGGGGGGCCAGCTTCCAAAATCCCGCTGCTTTGAAATCCCCTCGCGGTTCGAGGCTGCAATGCTTTGAAATCTGCTCGTGGTCCTAGGCTGCGAGCATGCGGTATGTCGCGCGCCTACGCGTTACGCGGCAGTGGAATCCCCGTCTTCAACTTGGCCTGCCAAGAAGTTCGTCGAGTGTCCACAAGTGCGTTGGCCGGTAACACCGGCCGGGTCGATGCGTTCAGATCATGTTGGCGGTATCGAATGGCGCCATCTGGCGTCAGGGCCCGTTCCTGACCAGGTCTCAGCATTGATCCGCTTCCGCAGCCCGGTGTCAGGGTGCGGTACCAACAGTTTTGAAATGCATAAGGAACATCAAACGCGGCCGGGTAGCCGCGAAGGGTTGAGTAAAAAATGGCGATCCAGAACGGAAATGCCCACGCCGCAGATCTGGGGCTTCGAGCCCTGGCTCTCTTCCTGCGCCTTCATGGCGTGAACGCCGGTCCCGACCAGCTCCTCGACCGATGCGAGGGCGGTGTGATCGGTATCCCCGCGCTGCTTCGCTGCGCGCGCGAGTTTGGAGTCGAGGTCCGTTCGCGGACTACGCATTGGAAGCGACTTGCGGGCATCGGGCTACCCGGAATCGCATCGCTGCGTGACGGCGGATTTCTGCTGCTCGGAAAGGTCGACGACCGCGGCGCGTTGGTGCTGCATCCAGCCTCGACGTCTCCGAAGGTGATGACGCGCGCGGAATTCGAAGAGATCTGGGATGGCCGTCTGATCCTGACTGGAACGCAGAATGTCGCCAATCGGGTGCTCCAAGCGTTTGCCGGCTTGGCTGTCCACGCGCGTGAGCTGGCGGGACGTACCAGGGACGCGCTGATGCGCGCCCGCGAGCTTCATACGTTTGTCACGGCGGTCAACGGGCGTGAGCTGGCGAGGCATGCCGGCGATGCGCTGATGCGCGCCCGCAACGTCTTGATGCGCGCCCGCGACGTTTTGATGCCTGCGAGTTTCGCCGATCGTAGTGATATGCCGGTCGAGGCAGCGTTCGCGCAATCCGAGAGCCACGATGAGGCCGGGCTCGTTGCCGTGGCCATCTTGCTGCGTTGCCATGGCATTGCGGCCGACCCGGGCCAGATCCGGCACCGGATCGGCACGGCGCGCGTCGGCGTTGTCGAAATTTTGCGCTGTGCCAAGGATTTCGGGGTCAAGGCGCGGGCACAGAGGACGAGCTGGAGCCGGCTTGCGGTGACTCCGCTGCCGGGCATCGCTCTGCTGCGCGATGGCGGATTCCTGATTCTCGGCAAGTTCGTCGACGACACGCTCCTCGTTCAGCGTCCGTTGTCGCCCCGACCCGAAACGATGACGCAGGCCGAACTCGAGGCCATCTGGGATGGCGACATCATCCTGATGACCCGGCGCGCGGCCCTGACGGATCTGTCCCGGCGCTTCGATATCGGCTGGTTTGTCGGCGCAGTTCACAAATATCGCCGCCTTCTCGGCGAAGTTCTGGTCGCCTCGTTCTTCCTCCAGATCTTTGCCCTCATATCACCGCTGTTCTTCCAGGTGGTGATCGACAAGGTGCTCGTGCATCGAAGCATGAGCACGCTCGACGTTCTGGTCATCGGCCTTATCGCGCTGACCGTGTTCGAGACTGTTCTTGACACGCTGCGTGTCTATCTGTTCGCGCACACGACGAACCGCATCGACGTCGAGCTCGGCGCCCGGCTGTTCCGTCACTTGATGGCGTTGCCGATCGCCTATTTCCAGGCACGCCGTGTCGGCGACTCGGTTGCGCGAGTCCGCGAGCTCGAAAACATCCGCCAGTTCCTGACGAGCTCGGCGCTCACGCTCGTGATCGATTTCCTGTTCACCTTCGTCTTCCTTGCGGTGATGTTCTATTATTCGACGACGTTGACGCTGATCGTCATGGCGTCGTTCCCGTTCTACATCGGCATTTCCGCGGGAGCCGCGCCGCTGTTTCGCCGACGCCTCGACGAAAAATTCAATCGTGGCTCCGAGAACCAAGCCTTCCTGGTCGAGAGCGTGACTGGCGTCGAGACGTTGAAGGCGATGGCGGTCGAGCCGCAGATACAGCTCCGCTGGGAGGAGCAGCTCGCCGCCTATGTGAGCGCTAGCTTCCGCGTGCTCAGCCTGAACAACACGGCGAGCCAGGCGGTCCAGATGATCAACAAGCTGGTCGTGGCCGCGACGCTTTACTTCGGCGCGAGGCTGGTAATTGGCGGCGACCTGTCCGTCGGCGAACTGGTCGCGTTCAACATGCTGGCCGCCCGCGTGAGCATGCCGGTGCTGCGGCTCGCGCAGATGTGGCAGGATTTCCATCAGGCCCGCCTGTCGATCGATCGCCTCGGCGACATCCTCAACACCATTCCCGAGCCGAGCTTCAATCCCGGCCGGGCTGCCCTGCCGCCGATCCGCGGGCAGGTCACGTTCGAGCATGCGACCTTCCGCTACCGAATCGACGGCCCCGAGGTGCTGCACGACGTGTCGTTCAACGTCGAGCCCGGTCAGGTCGTCGGCATCGTGGGCTCCTCCGGCTCGGGCAAGAGCACCATCACCAAGCTGGTCCAGCGTCTCTATGTGCCGGAAAGCGGCCGCGTGCTGGTCGACGGCGTCGACCTCGCGATGGTCGATCTGGCCTGGCTTCGACGCCAGATCGGCGTCGTCCTGCAGGAGAACGTGCTGTTCAACCGCTCCATTCGCGAGAACATCGCGCTAACCGACCCGGCCGTGCCGATGGAGCGCGTGATCGACGCTGCCACGCTCGCCGGCGCTCACGACTTCATCCTGGAGCTGCCCGAGGGCTACGACACCGTCGTCGGCGAACGCGGCAGCAGCTTGTCCGGCGGGCAACGCCAGCGCGTTGCGATCGCGCGCGCACTCATTACCGACCCGCGCATCCTCATCCTCGACGAGGCAACCAGCGCGCTCGACTACGAAAGCGAGCGCGCGATCCAGGCGAACATGAGGCGAATTGCCGCCGGCCGGACAGTGTTCGTCATCGCGCATCGGCTCTCGACCGTGCGCAATGCGAACCGGATCATCACGCTCGAGCATGGCCGCATCGTCGAGGACGGCAGCCATGATGAGCTGATCCGTTCGAACGGGCGTTACGCAAACCTTCATTATCTGCAGGCCGGTATCCATGACGTCCGCTAGCCGAAACATCATCGCATTTCCGCGAACCGAGGTTCGTCGCCGCGAGCAGGAAATTGCGTTCTTGCCGGCGGCGCTCGAGATCACGGAATCGCCGCCGTCGCCGGTCGGACGCGCGATCGCGGCGAGCATCATCGCGGTGTTCTGCATCGCGCTGGTATGGGCGGCATTCGGTACCGTCGATATCGTCGCGACCGCTACCGGCAAGATCGTGCCGGGCGGACGCACCAAGCTGATCCAGCCGTTCGAGACCGGCGTTGTGCGCGCCATCCACGTGCGCGATGGGCAGAGCGTCAAGTCCGGCGATGTCCTGATCGAACTCGACCCGACCATGACGGAAGCCGATCAGGAGCGCCAGAAGAGCGATCTCGTTGCGGCCGAGCTCGACGTCGCGCGGCTGCGGGCTGCGCTCGCGCAGGACCCGCTCGCCGCATTCCGGCCGCCGCGAAGCGCAAGCGCCGCAGACGTCGAGATGCATCGTCAGTTCCTGATCAGCCAGCGCGCCGAGCAGAATGCCAAGCTCGCCGAAATTGAGCGCCAGCAAGGCCAGAAGGAGGCGGAGCGGGCGACGACGTCGGCAAGCGTCGCGAAGCTCGAGGCGACGATCCCGGTGCTGCAGGAGCGCGTCGACATCCGCAAAGGTCTCGTCGAAAAGGCCTTGGCTTCGAAGGTCGTCTATCTCCAGGAGTATCAGGAACTCGTCGGGCTGCAGCAGGATCTTCTCCTCCAGAAGAGCCGGCTGCGAGAAGCCGACGCGGCCATCGCCTTGCTGAGGGAAACGAAGGACAAGACCGCTGCGGAGTATCGGCGCGCAACGTATGACATGCTGGCGAAAGCCGAGCAGAAGGCTGCGAGCGCCCAGCAGGAGGTGATCAAGGCCGAGCGGCGCACCAAACTCCAGCATCTGACCGCGCCGGTCGATGGTGTCGTGCAACAGCTCGCCGTCCATACGGTGGGAGGTGTGGTGACGCCGGCTCAGGCGCTCGCGGTGGTCGTTCCAAGCGAGAGCCAGCTCGAGATCGAGGCCATGCTCTCCAACCGCGACATCGGCTTCGTCCATCCCGGACAGGAGGCGGAAATCAAGATCGATACCTTCAACTTCACGCGCTACGGGCTTCTCCGTGGCGACGTGCTCAGCGTGTCGTCGGACGCCATCACGCGCGACCGGCCACAGGGCGGCTCGAATGACCGGACGGCGGGCTCGGCCCAGAGCAGCAGTGAGCCGAAGGGCCAGGAGCTGGAATATGCCGCGCGCATATCGCTCGACCGGTCGCACATGCAGGTCGAGGACAAGCTCGTCAAGCTGGGTCCCGGCATGGCCGTGACGGTCGAGATCAAGACCGGCGCACGCAGGATCCTCAGCTACCTGCTCTCGCCGTTGGCGAGATACAAGCAGGAGGCGCTGCGGGAGCGATAGCGAGCCGGCTCCCGTAGCCGGCGTGCTCGGGCGTCGGCAACCGACCGAGGAGAGTGTCCAGCGATCTCGGTCGCTGTTCGCTCAAGAGCAGCAGGGAACGAGAGTGTCTTGGCTTTACTCCGCGACGGGACCGTTCGCGACTGCAGTCGTCTCCGGGTCCCCGCATCTACTTGTAGAGCCGTACGGCCGCGCTAGCCCCTCGAACTACGCCTTTGCTGAGTAGGCCGTCGATAGGGGGTACCGCGACGTGACTAGCGTGGGGAACCAAATGGAGCCTGCTCCTGGAGCAGCTTCATTTCGGAGATCACCTCGAGAGTCTTCGCGATCCCTCTGCCTGCATCGATGGTTGAGGGGCCGCGACCGACCGCCGCTCGTACCTGCGACCCATGGTTCATTCCCCAGATCGCCGCTTGTGTCCGGTTCTGGACCCGGACCTTGCGCAGGATCGCCCTGACGTGAACCTTCACGGTGGCCTCGGCGATATTGATCTTTCTGGCAATGCACTTGTTGGAATCGCCTTCGATAAGGCAGGATAAAATTGCCTTTTCTCGAGGAGAGAGCTGCGGCACGATCGCGTCCTCCGCGACGGCGAGGATGGCTTGCTCGCATTCACTGGGCTCCGCTGTTTCGCGTTCGCGATTGGCGGCAAGGGCGAATGACAGGAATGCAGGTGGAAAGACGGTCTCGCCCATTGTCACGAGCTCGACTGACTTGATGAAAGCGTCGCATGAATTGACGTTGACAAAGTAGCCGTTGGCACCTGCACGAAATGCCGAGGCAAGGTCGACCGGCCGATAATGGTCCGACAGGATCGCGATGCGCGCATCTGGATAACGATCTTTCACAAATCCGATTTGCGCTATGGTCTGATTGAAGCCGTCGCCCGTATGGACGATAAGGAACATCAATTTCTCTGCTTGAAGTGAGTGCGGCAATTCCTCGGGGCTCGACGCCGAGACCGGGATGTGAAAATTCGCCGCATGCAGGATTTTCGCAATGTCTTCTCTAATCAAAACGTTCTTTCCAATAAGAACGGCCTCGCAAGACCGCCGCCTCCTCATTTTACCCTCCAGCCTACTACGCAATGACACAACAGCGATGGGTTGAACTGAATATAGTTCCCCGATTCGGTAAGACCGTACATGGAGTAGATGCGTGCGCCGGGGAAGGTGTTTCTCAGCTCCACCAGGTGCCGGACCGGCAGGGCGGCACCGGTGCTCGTCACGTAGCGAATGCTGGATAAATCGCAACTCTTCAACGACTCAAGCTGCAGCAGAGTCGAGAACATCGTCGGCACGCCCGGAAAAGCCGTCACTCTCTCTTCTGCGATACGCCGAAGCGTCTCAGCGGGGAAAGCAAACGAGCGCTCGAGAACAAGGCGTGCTCCGGCGCGTACGGCCATGATCATCTGATACAGGCCGTAGTCGAAGGCGAGCTGCAGGGCGTTGAGGATCACCTCATCGTCACGGACGTCCAGATACGACGAAACCGACGTACACGCCGTCATCATGTTCCGGTGCGTCAGCATCACCCCTTTGGGCTCGCCGGTCGAACCGGAGGTGTAGACAATGGCGGCGAGATCGATATCGATGCAGCGGCGCGCGGGGGCTGTGTCGTGCTCGGTGGCCGTTACAGTGCTCCATCGCACGGCATGCGGCAGTGTGTTCAAATCCGCGTCGTCGATTGGGCCGGGCACGATCACGCGGCGCAAGGACGGGCAATGTCGTGCAGGTTCGCGGAACGTCGCATAGAGGCGCGTTTGCGTAATGAGCGCAGTCGGCTGGCAGTCGTTGAGGAGATAACCGAGCTTGTCGGGCTTCGTGAGGGGATTGATGAGGCGTACGATCGCGTTGGCCTTGAGGACGGCCCAGAAACTGACGGCTGCCTCGACGGTGTTGTCGGCAAAGATCATCACACGATCGTCGCGCTCGACGCCAGCCTCGACCAGTTGGTGCGCGACCGCGTTCGACCACACCTCGAGCTGGTCGTAGGTGACCCGATGACCGTCGCAGACGAGCGTGACCTCCGCGCCGTTTTGATGAGCCGAGTTGATCAGATAATCGTGCAGGAGCAGCGCAGGATGGTTGATCATGCGTAAACTCCCGGTACGTCCTGGTAGTCGACGTCCACGCTGAGCTCGAGACGGTGCGGTGTCTCCGCCCGGTCCACGATGAACTGCTGGAACAGGAGCTGAGTGGACAAGACGCCGACGAGCGCCATGTTGTCGAAATTGGACAGGTCGCCATCGCCGGCGTGCGCATCAGGTGGGGAGTGGACCAGCTGTTCTTCGTCGACCTCGCCTGTCATGGCGACATGGTGGCGATCGACGACGGCCTGATCTTCTACGATATGACGGACCACGCGAACATTACCGCTTCCAAATCGTTCTCTCAGATCAATGAGGAGACCCTTGATCTCAAGAATCTGACTTGGAGCCTGGTCGAGGACAAGCAAGGGCTTCCTGATCCCGAAACGGTCGTGCGTGCATTGCGGGTTGCAAGATTGCGCGGAAGATTTCGCCACCAGTCCTGGGGGGCGACGATCCGGGACGCGCTCCAGATCCTGCGCCCCTCGGTTATCAAGGCAGCCAATATGGCGATCCGGGCGCCGGCGCGGTTAGCTGGGCGGCGCGTATGGGCGCCGCCCAGCATTTGTTGAGGGCTTGATGGGCGTCAGGCCGATCGGCCAGGCTAGTCCGGCTCTGCGGCGCCGATTACGTGACGTCCGCGGTCGCTTGACACAAGGCTGAACGTAGGTTCCCGATCGATTGACAACGGCAGTGCGTGACCATTCGAGACCCGCACCAGTGATCCGTTGTTCATGCCCCAAATTGCGGCCTGCGTCCTGTTCTGGACCCGTATCTTGCGCAGGATCGCCTTGACGTGAACCTTCACGGTCGCCTCGGCAATATCGATCTTTCGCGCGATGCACTTGTTGGAATTGCCCTCGATCAGATAGGAGAGAATCGCCCGCTCCCGCGGTGACAGATGAGGCGCTATCCGTTCTTCAGCCGCAACGAGGAGATTTGATCGCTCTTCGATCGCTGGCTGAAGTTGAGGCTCGCGATCGAGACCGCTATCGAGCACGAATGACAGGAAGGCCGGTGGAAACACCGTCCCGCCCATCGTCACGAGCTCGATAGACTTGATGAAAGCGTCGCATGAATTTACGTCGACGAAATAGCCGCTGGCGCCGGCCTTGTAGGCCGCGATCAGCTCATCCCGCCGGTAGTGGTCCGAAACGATCGCGACGCGTGCATCCGGATAGTGCTCTCTTACAAATCCGATGTGCTTCATGGCTGCATCGAATTCGCCGGTGCTGTGGATAATAACAAATAGGAGCTGCTGATGTGCCTGGAGTGTGCTTGTAACTTCATCGGTGCTCGAGGCCGACACCGCAATTTGAAAATCTGCCGCATGCAGTATTTGTGAAATTCCCTCTCGCAGCAAAATATTTCGTCCGATCAAAACAACTTTGTAGGACTGCCGCCTCCTCATCTTACCCTCCGCAACCAACGCAATGACACAACTTGAATGAAAAACACGTAGGAAAAGGAACAAAGCGTCACATAGCCCGTTTTTTCCGATTTACAGAAGCCGGGCGCCGTTTAGTTAATAATTGCTGAAGGTTAGATTCGATCTTTCGATTTTGCCTATATACCTTTGGTTATAGGCCGATGGGTCCCCAAGCTGTTGGTGAACGGCCGTCAGAGATTGACTTGGGGGCGAAAGAGAATACTGATTCAACCTTTGAATGTTCGCCGTGAGCGGGTGAATCCGTTCGCGAAAGCCTTGCTCCATCGCGATGCTTTCGAACTTGCCAAGTGGCAAGACCGCTCTCCAGCGGTTGTGAGCCGTGACCACCGGGTTCATACGGCCCTTTGATCCGGCGAACTTGATGTATATTGCGATCACAGACTCGTGCGGTTATTTGCCTCATAGGTCCGCTACGCCAAATGATACTTTAGGGAATTGCTCGAAGTTTATTTGTTGGTGATCAATTGGTGTTGGAGCGGCAAGGGCGGGGGCCTGTAGCTTCAATCGCGGGAATTTTGGGGGCGGCAGGTTAGGGAGCGCCCGATGCGTCGTGCGACTGTAGTGATTGCAGACCGACACCCAATGGTTTTGCAGGGTCTCGCAAGTGTTCTCGGTTCAGAATCCGATTTTGAGGTCGTTGCATCCTGCGGCGATGCTGCGAGTTGCATCCAGGCAATTTTGACGCTTGCGCCCGACATAGCGATCATGGATGCGGCAATGCCGGAGCTGACCGCGCTGATGAACAATTCGCTCAGCCATTCGGACAGCCGACCAACGCGGTTTGTGTTCTTCGCGCCCAGCGAGGACTATGATCTTGTGTTGGCGGGCGCCCCCGCCGGGTACAGTGTCCTTCTCAAGGAGATGACAGGCCAAGCCGTGGTGCAAGGCTTGCGAGACATTGCCAACGGCCAGACCGTTGTTCCGTTATCACCCACCGATCAGGCCGCGCCTCGCGAGCAGAGTCCAAATCCGGAAAGTGCGCTCGCGGTGCTCACCGAGCGCGAGCGGCAGATCATGCGCCTGGTCTCTCGTGGCCTGTCCAACAAGGAAATCGGCCGCCGGCTCAACATTGCGGATGGCACCATCAAGGTTCACCTCCACAACATTTTTCAGAAGCTTGAAATCGGCAATCGCACTGCGCTTGCTGCCCTCGCCATCTCGCAGGATGACCGCGCCAATTCGGCGCAGGACAAACCGGCGCATGCTGGATCGGATCCGGTGCCCGGGGAGCGCTAAGACATCATATCGCACTGTTTGCAGTGCGATATGCGGGCATTTCGCCGAAGCCCAGCCGAGCGACTATTGCACCTTCAGATTGCGCAAGCGCCGGCAGAACTGCGTTTTCGGTCTCTTATCCCTCGATGGAGAACTGAAGAACGAACAGCGACCTGCCGCCAAGCTCGGGGCTGTCGCTGACTTCCACCTGCCAGGAAATGTAATGCAGGAGTGGGTCCATCACGTCGTGCTTGAGGATCTCGCCGCTCAGTTCGATCGCAGTAGTCCGTGCCGCGGAAATGTCGGGGAGATCAAGTCCGACATCGTCGAGCACTGAATGACCATCGTGGATATGAAAGAAATACCGCGGCATGGATGTCTCCGGACAACGCGAACATTCCGATGACTGCAGCGAGCCCCCCGCATCACGGTCGAGATTTCGCATCGCAGGGGCGCGCATAGCAAGCGGCTATTCTAGGAGGGCTCAATCATCATTGATGGGTACCCCGACGTTGATCTCTATGATCACGAATTCAGAATGAACAATTGCTTCTCGAGGACTACGATGATGTTGCGTCGACGGAGCCCACTTCGGCGCAGCGTTGCGGCCCCGGCCCTGCGAATCCCCAATGCCCCCGCCGGGGCCGCGCTCTTTTCGCAAGTCCCGCCTGGTCGTCCATCGCAACCGATACGCCGATCGCTCGGGAGCGGACGGTTTGACCCTTGGGGAGATGATCTCGAAAAATCATATCCGGTAGTAGTCGCGATACCAGCGGACGAAATTGGATATGCCGGTTTCGATAGGGGTGGAGGGCGAAAACCCGGTATCGCGCATGAGATCGCCAACGTCGGCAAACGTTTCCGGAACATCCCCAGGCTGCATTGGCAGCATTTCCTTCGCCGTGGTTCGTCCCAGCTCTTTCTCGATCAATTCGAGGACGTGCATCAGCGCTTCCGGGCGGTTATTGCCTACATTGTAGAGCTTGGCCGGTGCGCCCGCCGCATCGGCGTTGTCCTCCGGAGCGCGCTCGATCAGCCGCGAGATGACGCGAGTGACGTCGTCGACATAGGTGAAGTCGCGCCGCATCCGGCCATGGTTGAAGAGCTTGATCGGCTTGCCTTTGACGATCGCGTCGGCGAACAGGAATATCGCCATGTCGGGCCGGCCCCACGGGCCGTAGATCGTAAAGAACCGTAAGCCGGTGACCGGGAGCCGGTACAGGTGGCTGTAAGAATGGGCCATCAGCTCGTTGGCTTTCTTCGTCGCGGCATAGAAGCTGACGGGGTGGTCGGTTTTATGCCGGGTCGAAAATGGCAATTCGGCATTGGCGCCGTACACGGACGATGATGATGCGTAGATCAAATGACCACAGGCGTTATGCCTGCAGCCTTCGAGGACGTTGAGGAACCCCTCAAGATTGGCGTCGACATAAGCGTGCGGCTGATCGATCGAATGCCGGACGCCGGCCTGAGCGGCTAAATGGACCACTCTCGCAAAATGATGTTTTGCGAACAACTCGGCCATCGTCGACCGATGTCCGAGATCGATCTCCACGAAGGAGAAACGCGGATCGCGGCGAAGAATGTCGAGACGCGCACGCTTGAGGGCGGRATCGTAGTAGCTGTTGATGTTGTCCAATCCGACGACCCGGCGCCCGTCATGGAGCAGTCGACGGGCAACATGAAAACCGATGAAGYCAGCAGCTCCGGCCACCAGAACGTCGTCGGCAACTTGCTCTGAGCGAGATGACATTCGCTGTCCAAGTTAGATGAAGTCGAACGGCGAAGAGGGCGCCATCGATCGCAGAAAGTTAACTCTCAATCGGACCGCATCTCGATTGCGCAAATGAGCACACCTGACGATGGCGGCGGAGCCGAGCTGCCAGCAGCCGCTCGAACGGATTACTCCGTGCATCCCCGCCACTGTCTCAAATTCCAGGGGCGTAGCGTATGTAATGTCCGAGCGAACCCCGTCATCATCCATTTGCATGAAGATGAAGCCAGGCAAACCTGCAGAGTTGTTTCAGCGGCGGGCTTGCCCGACGTGGCCGTCGGCTTGGAGTACGCGCTGTCGAACGATCGACGTCGGTGACTTGAGCGCAAACGGCGTGGTCAGGGGTGCTTGCGATGAAGATGGTCCGTGTTGATGCTCTCGGCGCGAATGTATCGAGCATCGGTTTCGGCTGCGCGTCGCTCGGGGGGCGCGTTGGGGCTCGCAGGGGGATCGAGGGGCTCGAGCGCGCATACGACGCCGGAATAACCTGGTACGACGTGGCGCCTTCGTATGGCGATGGGATGGCCGAGTCTATTTTGGGCCAGTTCGTATCCAGGAAGCGCGGCAGCGTCCATCTGCACAAAGGTCGGGATGCGCCCGCGTGATACCTCCGCCGTTAAGCGGATCCTGAAGCCGATCGCGCGCGCCGCTCTTGCGGTGTTTCCCGGGATCCAACCGCGCCTCTCCGCAATGAAGTCGAAGCCCTTCAAAGTGCCACTATCGGCCGAGCTGATCAGGACGAGCATCGAGGACAGCTTGAGGCGACTTCGCACGGATTATGTAGATGTGCTTGCTCTCCACCGTCCCACCCGCGAAGAGGTCGTTCGCGAAGACATCATTCGAGCGGTCGAGCGCATCGTTCAGGACGGGAAAGCCCGCGCAATTTCGATTGCGGGCAATAACGAGGGCGGAATTGACGACCTCCATGAATCGCTACCATACCGGCTGATACAGATCGCGAATAATCCGCTCGAGCCGAATCTTCAGAGATCGACGGAGATTGCGCGGCGCAGGACGTTTGTCACGTATGGATCATTCTCGAGCGTCGATCCGATTGTCGCAAGGCTTGGATCGGAGAAAGAAATACTGAACGGCCTTTACGAGATGGGATACCGGGGCGACCTCACCGAGATCGCCGCTGCCTTCGTCGTGGATTACGCGCTGGCAACGAACTCTACAGGAGTCTCACTGTTTTCGATGTTTCGGAAAGAGCATCTCGCGTTCAATCTGCGCCGGTCAGCGCAAATCCCGGCGCTTCATCAGCTCAATCGCATCGTCGCCGAGCTCGCGAACGGGCCGCGACAAACCGAACGAATGGTCATGCGTGCGTCGGTGTAGCGATCAAGTGCGGAGCTTATGGGCATGAGGTCTACTCCGTCATCATCATACAATCGGCGGCTGCGCGTGCTAGAATTCGCGTCCCACGATACTACTCGCCAATGTTGTCGACGATGTTCGACAGGCGCGCGGGCGGCCGGGAGGCGGCTAGCTTGAGCGTCTCGCCGAAGCATGCGCAGCAGGGCAGGCCAAAGGTGAGGGGGCCAGGCCGATGCCGTCGCGTTAGGAGATTGCCCGCAATCGTGGTTGCGCTTGGTGGGCCCGTTAGTAGTTGCTCGGAGAGAGGCCATGTGCGGAATTGTTGGTGTCGTCGGGCGGGGCCCAGCCTCTGCTCTTCTTTTGGATGCGCTGAAGCGGCTTGAATATCGCGGATATGACTCGGCCGGTATTGCTACTCTCGAGGACGGTTCGCTGACGCGACGTCGTGCGGTCGGAAAGCTCGTGAACCTCAAGAGTCGGCTCGACTCGGAGCCGCTTGCCGGGCGGATCGGAATTGGTCACACCCGCTGGGCAACGCACGGCCGTCCCGATGAGACGAATGCGCATCCTCACATGGTTGATGGTGTGGCGATCGTGCACAATGGGATCATCGAAAACCATCGAGAGTTGCGCAATGATCTCAAAGCGGCCGGTGCACATTTTGCGACCGAAACCGACTCCGAAGTGGTAGCGCATCTCGTTAGCCGCGAGCGGAAGAACGGATACGAGCCGGTCGCAGCGGTGCGTAAGGTGCTCCCGCGCTTGAGCGGAACGTTCGCGCTCGCCTTCCTGTTCGAGGGGCACGACAATCTCCTGATCGGTGCCCGAAAGGGCTCGCCGCTTGCTGTCGGCTACGGTTGCGGCGAAATGTTCCTGGGGTCGGATGCGATGGCGCTCGCGCCTCTGACGGACATTGTCGCCTACCTTGAGGACGGCGACCTCGCCGTCGTGACCAGGGAGCAGATCGAGTTTATCGACGTGAACGGCGCGCGCCTGCGCCGTACGTCGGCCAAAATCGCCGGTGCCGCCGTGATTGTTCACAAGGGCGAGCATCGCCACTTCATGGCGAAGGAGATTCACGAACAGCCGAAGGTGGTTGGGCAGACGCTTGCGCAATATATCGCGCGCGACGGGACAATCAGGTTGCCGGCGGGCGTGGATGTGGACTTCGGGACAGTCGATCGCGTGTCGATTGTCGCTTGCGGGACTTCCTTCTACGCCGGTCTGATTGCGAAGTACTGGTTCGAGCGCTACGCCAAGCTCCCGGTCGAGATCGATGTTGCATCGGAGTTCCGCTATCGCGACGTCCCGTTCGGCGCGGGCAATCTGGCGATTTTCGTGTCGCAATCCGGCGAAACGGCCGATACGCTCGCCTCGTTGGAGTTCGCCAAGACCCACGGCCAGCGCGTTCTCGCTGTCGTCAACGTGCAAACCTCGACGATGGCTCGTTCGAGCCACATCGTAATGCCCACATTGGCCGGTCCGGAAATAGGGGTCGCATCGACAAAGGCGTTCACCTGTCAGCTGGCAATCTTGCTCTGCATTGCAATCGGTGCCGGTCGCAGTCGCGGTGTGCTCTCGGCCGAAGACGAGCGCTCACTCGTCCGGGCCCTTGCCGAGATTCCAGACTATATGGCCCGCGCGCTCGAACTGGAGCCGAAAGTCCATGAGCTCGCGCGTGAGATCGCCAGGGCCAGAGACGCTCTGTTCATAGGCCGGGGCACCAATTATCCGCTGGCATTGGAGGGAGCCCTCAAGCTCAAGGAGGTCACTTACATTCACGCAGAGGGCTATGCGGCCGGTGAGCTCAAACATGGACCGATCGCGCTGATCGACAAGGGCCTGCCGGTCATCGTCATTGCGCCGTACGACGCGACGTTCGAAAAGACCATGTCGAACATGCAGGAGGTGATCGCCCGTGGGGGCCGCATCATCCTCTTGACCGACGAGAGAGGTGCTTCACTCGCCGCGTCCAGTGGTTGCTCGGTCCTGGCCTTACCGGATATGCCCCCGATCGTGGCGCCACTGGCTCTCGCGGTGCCGCTGCAGCTCCTTGCCTATCACAGTGCCGCGATTATGGGGACCGACGTGGACCAGCCGCGAAATCTCGCGAAGTCCGTGACCGTCGAATAGTCGGTCCGGTCGCGCCACTTCCGCTTCAGAAAGAGGTGCTGTCGAAAGCAGGATGCTGGTCTGACAGACCGGGACGCTCCGAAATGGGTGCCTCTTTCGACCAATCCGCGTTCTCGGCGGCTCGGGGTAAAATCTGGTGGCCTTCGGGCTCAGGTTAAGCACCGACGTCCGTAGGGCAGGCGGCCCCGCTATATTGTAACCGCGTTGGCGGGGCCGCTGCTGCCAAGAAACGAGCTAGGACTTAGGGGGCCGCTTCCATCCGGCGAAGCGAGTGGGGTTTCCCGGGGCGGTGCGGTTCGGACTTGAGATACGCAACTCCTCAGAACCAGCCGCCTTGCGCGCGCTCCGCAGCCGGATCCTCGCAGACTCTTCGGCATCAGGCGGCAAGGGCAGCCCGTTCAGGGAGTAGTCCTTTCGGGTTATTGGAAGACCGTTCCGCTTCGAGATAGCTTCAGGCAAGCCCGTCCGGTCGACGAGCTCGTTTGGCATGCTACGTGCGCTTCGCGAGGGATCATGTCGGTTTTGACGGGAACGGCCGGCGCGGACATTCGACGTGGTGATATGATTAAGGTGATCAAAGGGAGGCTGTTCCCGGCGCTCCTTTACGAGCAACATGAGGGCGGCGCCGCCGAAGATATTCCCGAGGGCGCCCGTGCCTATTGCCTCAAAGACAAAGTCTGGCGAACGATGCCTCCGGGCTTCCGCCCCTCCTAGAGCTTGCTGGCAAACCAGCATCGCAAAATGGCCGAGCCAGGCTCGGCCAAGTCGTGAGCGGGCCGGGACCGCAACCTCCGCGGTAGGTCTGGACCGACGGCGGAGCGCCGTGTGTGCAGACTAGCTGCAGCTCAGCGGCAACGGCTGGTCGGGGTGCAGCTCGTACCAATCGTAGCAATCTGGATAGGCGTCGTAGAATCCGTATCCGGGTCGATCGCGACCAAAGCGGTGGAACGCATGTTGGCGCAGGCCGATGCCGCCGTTGCCGGCATGACCGCCGAATCCGAGATGTTCGCCGCCAAAGCCTCCATCACGCGCCATGCCGCCGAAATGCGCGCCGCCGCCGCCGAAGCCCATATGTCCGCCGCCAAAGCCACCACCGCCAAAACTGGCGTGGCCGCCGCCGCCAAAGCCACCACCGTGGCCGCCGCCGCCGCCACCGCCGTGCGCCTCGGCCGCTCCGATGGCCAGGGTCGAGGCAAGCGCCGCCGTTGCCAAAATCATGATTGCTCGTTTCATGGGACACTCCTTTCGTGTCGATCTGCCTGGTCATCCATGCAGTCCGCTTCCGCGTCGTGCCGTCGCCAAAAGCTCCTGATGACAAGGCTCGTGATGAAAGGAGAGGTAGGAGCGATGCGCGGCAATCCCACTAAATTCGACTTCAGGAACGAGGCGCACCGGTAGGGAAGTTGACCCTGCCGCGGGGGCCGCGGCTCACAGAAGGGGGCGGGCTGAACGTTCCAGCCCGCCCCCTTCGTTCGATGAGGAGCGGCCGACCGAGGCGCCCGGCCGGCCAGGGAAATGCCGTGATCAGAAGCTGCCCGTGCCGGGCTCGCAAGGCACGTTGTTGCCGGTCCACGGCGCCGTCGCGAAAGCGCCGACGCGCGGCGCAGGAACGCAGACGCGGCCTCCCTGCTGATAGAAGGGCGCATCCGGTGCGGCCGTATCGGTTGTCATCGCGGGCTGTCGCATGACGGAATGGTGCTCGCGCGCCATGACAGGTCCCCCGAGCACGGCGGCTGCAATCAATCCCGTCGACAAGAGTTTGAGAGTGGTCATTTCGGCTTCTCCTTTGATGACATCAGGCCGACCAAGCGGCTCACCATCAACGTATGGACGGCCGGGCGTTGTCCAAATGCACGAATTGCTCACCGGATTTCAACGGCCTGTGACCCGGCGCGGCGCTGCAAGCACGATCGTGCGAATGCGCAACATCCGTTGCCTTGAGAGTAACGGGGAGCGCATCGCAGGCATATGTTCATGAAAGCGCAGTTCAGAATGGAGGCGGAAGATGATCACGACGACAGCGAGACGTATGGCCATCGCGCTGGCCCTGTTGGCGACGGGCACGGCGCGCTTCCTGAATCGGTATTTAGTGGTGCCCCATGCTCCGCAGGACTATCTCGTCAGACAACGAGTGGCCTATGGCAGGCTGGCGCGGCGCCGCGCGTTCAGAGCGGGCGGGCATTGAACATGACGCTCCGGACCGCCGAGCCCGTGCTCCTCCGCCGCAGGCCGAAACGCCTCGCAGAACGTGGGAGCAGGATCATGACGCGGATTCTTCTGATCGAAGATGATGCCGAAACCGCCGAGGTGATCGTCGCCGAACTCGCCGATCGCGGTTTTGACGTCCAATGGGCCCCTGACGGCGTCGACGGTCTCGATCGGGCGCGCGCGGCGTGTCCGGATGCCATGATCGTCGATCGCATGCTGCCCGGAATGGACGGGCTGACCGTCATCGAGGCCCTGCGCAAGGATCGGGTCGGGACACCGGTGCTGGTTCTGAGTGCGCTCGGCGCCGTGGACGATCGGGTGCGCGGATTGCGCATGGGGGGAGACGACTATCTCACCAAGCCGTTTGCAATCATCGAGCTCGTCGCACGGATAGAGGCATTGCTGCGCCGTCCGATGGACAGCCGCGAGACCACGTTGCATGTCGGGCCGCTGGAGCTCGACCTGATCGAGCGGACCGCGCGACGGGACGAGCGAGAGATCGACCTGTTGCCGCGCGAGTTCCGCCTGCTCGAATACATGATGCGCCGGAGCGATCAGTTGCTCACGCGCGCGATGCTGCTCGAAGAGGTCTGGAACTACAAGTTCGTTCCGGCAACGACGAATCTGATCGACGTGCATATGGGCCGGCTGCGCCACAAGGTCGATGGTCCCGGCGATACGCAGCTCATCCACAATGTTCGCGGCTCCGGCTTCATTCTGCGTTCGCGCGTATAGAGGCGCGAAACCCAGGGGGGCGCGGAGCACATCTCGGACGAATATCGAGTGCCGGTTCGATGCGCCAAATTCAGTTCATCCGTTCGAACACGTTCCTCTGGGCCCTGGCGGTGGCGGCCGCATTTGCGCTGTTCGTGGTCGGGCTGTTCGCGTTCACCTATTGGAAGCTCGATGACTATCTGATCGCGCGATCCGACCGCATGATCATGACCCGGATCAATTTCATTGCCGATTTGCCGTCGGCGCGCCGCATCGGAGCGATCTCCGATCATCTCGAGCAGGATTCCAGAGGCGTGCAGTACGCGGGACTTTTCAATGGTGCCGGCACCCGGCTTGCCGGCAACATCGACAGCTTGCCGCGCGCACTCGATCTCGGCGGAGCGGCGCAGGGTGTGCGGCTCGACCTCATTGAGAAATCGGCGGTCCACGGACCGGTCATCAGGGTCGTGGGCAGGCGTCTCGAGAACGGCGATGTCCTGGTGATGGGACGGAATGTCGATGAGACGCGCGAAATCTCGAGTGTCGTGGGGCAGGCGCTCGCGCTTGGCCTGCTGCCGGCGTTCTGCCTCTGTCTGCTGGCCGGAGCGTGGCTGAGTGTTCGCGCCCAGAGACGCGTGGAGGAGGTGAACCAGCGGGTACAGCGGATCGTGGCCGGGGAGTTGCGCGAGCGGCTTCCGGAGGACAATTCCGACGATCCGTTCGCGCGACTGGCCAGGATCGTCAACGGCATGCTCGCCGAGATGGAGACCATGATCAACGCGCTTGCCGGTGTCGGCAACGATATCGCCCATGATCTCAGGACGCCGCTCACGCGCGCACGCCTGGCGCTGGAGCGCGGCCGAACGCATGCGACCACTTTGGAGCAGCTCCAGGAGGTCACGGACAAGGCAATGGCCGGAATCGATCAGTCGCTCGCGATCGTCACCGCCTTGCTGCGCCTCACTGAGATCGAGAACAGCCGCCGCACCGCCGGTTTCGGTAACGTTGCGCTCGACGAGATCCTGCGCGAGGTGTGCGACGTCTATGAGCCCATCGCCGAAGACAAGGGCATCGGGCTTGGCGTCGTCATCGATCGCAATGTGCAGGTGTGGGGCGATCGGGACCTGTTGTTCGAAGCGATGGCCAATCTCGTGGACAATGCCGTCAAGTTCACGCCGCCCGGCGGCCAGGTGAGGCTCGAGCTGGTGTCGGAAGACGACACGGCGCTCGTGCGCGTAAGTGACACCGGAGCCGGCATCAGCACGCAGGAGCGCGAAGCGGTGCTGCGGCGATTCTATCGTTCCGACAAGATGCGCAATACGCCGGGGGTTGGGCTGGGACTGAGCCTGGTGGCTGCCATCGTCAAGCTGCATGGCTTTCGATTGATCATCGGTCCGGCTCCCGGCGGGCGGATCGAGATCCTTGCCTGGACCGGGAGGGCGAGCAAAGCCGCCGCATGCCGGTCCCGGACCCCAACTCTCGCAGCCGTCAATCAGATGTGATGCCCCTCATGATGCGTGATGTTCTCGATGCCATGACATGCCGAGTGACATGCCGAATGTCTGAAGGCGAATTCAGGTTTGTTACGCTCAATTCAGTGGCCTCCACCTTCGGAGGCTTCCTAGAGTCCGCTCGCCGGTTTCGTATGTGGGAGTGACAGATGCAGATCCGCCCCGAAGGCGTGAGGAATAGTGCCATGGCTGTCGCGGCCGGAGCCCCATCGTCCTCCTTCCTCAGCGCCTATTCCGCGGCCATCAAGCGCTATGAACTGCTTGAGCCCGGTCACGAGCAGCAGCTTGCACGCCGCTGGCGCGAGACGCGGGACCGTGGTGCCGTGAACGCGCTCGTCACGAGCCATCTCCGGCTCGCAGCCAAGGTGGCGCGCGGCTACAAGGGGTACGGTCTGCCCTTGGCCGATGTGATTGCGGAGGCAAATCTCGGCCTCGTCATCGCGGCGTCACGCTTCGAACCCGGCCGCGGTGCGCGGTTCTCCACCTATGCGGTTTGGTGGATCAAGGCCTCGGTTCACGAATACATCCTGCGCTCCTGGTCTCTGGTCAGGATCGGCACGACGGCAGCGCAGAAGAAGCTGTTCTTCAAGCTCCGTAGCGAGATGAGGAAAGCCGCGGGCGGCGCGATGGCGGCGCTCACGCCCGATGTCGCCGAGACGATCGCGGAAAGGCTCGACGTCACGGCGCGTGAGGTGATCGAGATGGATTCCCGCCTGAACGGTGACATGTCGCTGAACGCGCGCGTTGGCGACGACGAGCAAGGAACCGAATGGGAAGCGTTGCTGGTCGATCAGGCGATCGACGCGGAGACGGTGCTCGCCGATCATGAGCAGACGGAGCGCCGTACCAACGCCTTGCGCGTTGCGCTGGGCATGCTCACGGCGCGCGAGCGTCATATTCTGGAGGCAAGGCGGCTGGCGGAATGCCCGGTTACGCTGGACCAACTCGGCTTCGAGCTTTCGATCTCCAGCGAGCGGGTTCGGCAGATCGAGATCCGCGCCTTTGCCAAGGTCAGGCGAGCCGCAATTCTTGCCGCGCAGGATGCGGCACGCAAGCGCGCCGACGGCGCCTCGGGCTCACGGTCGCGGGAGCTCACCGCTCCATGAGCGATCGAGAAGCGGTGATGCCGGTACGAATGATGTCTGTCCTGCCGCGGAGCATCTGAATTCGTTTTCATTTGAACGGATGCTCTCCCGTCCTCATCTGTTCAATGATCCCGCGCAACTTGCTTCAGGCAGAACCACCATGGGAATTGTTCGCTTCGCGCTACGGTTTCCGCACACGTTCTATGTGCTTGCGGCGCTGATCCTGTTTCTCGGCGGCATCGCGATCTGGTCGATGCCGACGGACATTTTTCCGGAGATCCGCATTCCCGTCGTCACGGTGGTGTGGAGCTACACCGGCCTGTCGACGCCCGAGATGGAGCAGCGCGTCAGCACCTACAGCCAGTATTCGATCAGCGCCAATGTCAGCGGCATCAAGAACATCGAGGCGCAAACTCTCAACGGTCTGTCGGTTCAGAAGATCTACTTCCAGCCGGACGTGAATCTCGACCTCGCAATCTCGCAGATCGTCTCGGCAACCAACGCCATCCGCGCCCTGATGCCGCCGGGCATTCAGCCGCCGATCATCGTACAGTTCAATGCATCGAGCGTGCCGGTGCTGCAGCTCAGCCTCGAGTCCAATAGTCTGAACGAGCAGCAACTATACGACTTCGGCATCTACCGTATCCGGCAGCAATTGGCGCCTGTTCCGGGCGTGACGCTGCCCACGCCTGCCGGCGGCAAGTACCGCCAGATCATGGTCGACATCGATCCGAACAAGCTCCTGTCGCGCGGATTGACGCCGCTCGACATCGTCAATGCGGTGAACACCCAAAATCTGACGCTGCCCACCGGGACGACGAAAATCGGCGACACCCAGTACACCGTTCGAACCAATGCCACGCCGGCCTCGATCAAGGATCTCAACATGATCCCGGTCAAGTTCGTGAACGGGGCCACGATCTTCCTGAAGGACGTGGCCCAGGTCCGGGACGGCTCCCAGGTCCAGCAGAACATCGTGCGCGAGGACGGTCATCGCGCCGTCCTGCTCAGCGTGATCAAGAACGGAAATGCCTCGACGCTCGCCGTCGTCAACGGGGTGAAGAAGGCCTTGAGTTCGATTCGCGCGTCGGCTCCTGCAGGGCTGAAGATCAACGAGCTGTTCGACCAGTCGGTCTTCGTCACCCATTCGGTCGATGGCGTGCTGCGCGAGGGCGCGATCGCGGCGGGCCTCACGGCGCTGATGATCCTGCTGTTTCTGGGATCGTGGCGATCGACGCTGGTCGTCTTGATCTCGATCCCGCTGGCGATGCTGTCTTCGCTGGTCGTGCTGTATTGTCTCGGCGAGACCTTGAACACGATGACGCTCGGTGGGCTTGCACTCGCGGTCGGCATCCTGGTCGACGATTCCACGGTGACGATCGAGAACACGCACCGGCTCTGGACCGAGGAAGGCATGCCGTTGCCCGATGCGACGCTGCACGGGGCGGCTGAAATCGCGGTGCCGACGCTCGTCTCCACGCTCGCAATCAGTTGTGTGTTCACCTCGGTCGTCTTTCTGGAAGGGCCGGCCAAATACCTCTTCACCCCGCTGGGCCTGGCGGTGGTGTTCGCGATGCTGGCGTCGTATGCATTGTCGCGAACGCTGACGCCGATCACCATCGGCCTGCTGCTGAAAGGCGAAC
The DNA here is from genome assembly GCF_056402655.1 of Bradyrhizobium sp. P3_C3. Classification (NCBI taxonomy): domain Bacteria; kingdom Pseudomonadati; phylum Pseudomonadota; class Alphaproteobacteria; order Hyphomicrobiales; family Nitrobacteraceae; genus Bradyrhizobium; species Bradyrhizobium sp. P3_C3. The sequence continues at coordinate 51,460 of NZ_JBFUGY010000009.1, forward strand.
GGCGCCATGGCGAGGGCGGAAGCCCCTCGGGCATCTTCGGCCGCGCCTCGGCGATGTTCGAGCGCGGATTCGAACGCCTGCGCAACGGCTATTCCGATTTGCTGTTGACGTTGCTTCGGCGTCGCGTCGTCGTGCCGGTCGTCGCGGTGCTGGTGCTGGCGCTCGGGGCCACCATGTTCGTCTATGTCGGCAGGGACTTCTATCCCCTGATCGACGGCGGCCAGATCCAGCTCCACGTTCGCGCGCCCGCGGGCACCCGCATCGAGAAGACGGAAGCGATCTTCCAGGCGGTCGAAGACAAGATCCGCCAAGTGATTCCGGAGCGGGACCGGGCGCTGATCGTCGACAATATCGGGCTTCCGGCGCGTCCCTACAATCTCGCATTCACCGACGGCTCGACGATCGGTGTGAACGACGGTACCATTCTCGTGTCGCTCAAGGACGGACACAAGCCGACCGCGGACTACGTCAGGAAACTGCGCCAGGTGCTGCCGGCGGCGTTCCCGGAGGACACGTTCTATTTCCAGGCGGCCGACATCGTGACGCAGATCCTGAACTTCGGTCTTCCGGCACAGATCGATGTCCGCACGGTTGGCTACGGCGCCAACAATCTGGCCGTGGCCAAGGAGCTGCAGAAGAGCCTCGCGGCGATCCCCGGTGTCGTCGATGCGCATCTGCAGCAGGAAGTCGATGCTCCGGCGTTCTATGCCGACATCGACCGCACGCGGGCCGCCCAGCTCGGGCTCAACGCCAGCACGGTGGCGACCAATATCAATGTCAGCCTCAGTTCGTCGGCTCAGGTCTCGCCGAACTTCTGGACCGATCCGACGTCGGGCATCCCGTATTATCTGGCCGTGCAGACACCCGAATACAGGGCCAATTCGCTGAACGCACTGGGAAACACGCCGGTGTCGGCCTCGCTTGCCGCGAGCGGGCAGACGGTGCCCGGCCTCCTCAGCAATGTCGCGACGTTCAAGCGGGGGAGTGTCCCCACCAATTCGAACCAGGCCAACGTCCAGCCGGTGTTTGACGTCTATGCGAGCGTCCAGGGTCGCGATCTCGGCGGCGTCGCGGCCGATATCAACAAGGTCACGTCCACACTCCAGAAACAGCTCCAGCCGGGTAATTCGATCCAGGTCCTGGGACAGATCCAGAGCATGAATCAGTCGTTCCGCAATCTCGGAATCGGCCTGCTGTTTGCCGCCATCCTGGTCTACCTGCTGATGGTCGTGAACTACCAGAACTTCGGCGATCCCTTCGTCGTCATCATGGCGCTGCCGGCGACCTTGTGCGGCATCTTGACGATGCTGTTCATCACCGGAACGACACTGAACGTGCCTTCGCTGATGGGGGCGATCATGGCGGTCGGCGTTGCCTCCGCGAATTCGATCTTGCTCGTGACGTTCGCGCGTGATGAGCAATTGAAGGGACATTCCGCGTTCCAGGCGGCGCTGAGCGCGGGCCGCACCAGGATCCGGCCGGTCCTGATGACTGCTGCCGCGATGATCGTGGGCATGATCCCGATGGCGCTCGGAGGTCCGGGCGAGGAGCAGAACGCCGCGCTCGCGCGCGCGGTGATCGGCGGACTTCTGTTCGCGACCCCGACGACTTTGCTGATCGTGCCGTACCTCTTTGCCATGCTGCGCAAAGGTAACGATGGCAAGCCTCACCACGGCGTATTCGAGGAGCAACCGGAATGAGCGACGTTCGTGTGCGGACCAATGACGACGAGGCGAGGGACCCGCCCGATGCGGAGAGCCGCCGCATCGTCGAGCTCCCCGGCAAGGCCGCGCCATCCGGACGCCGTTACGGCGGCGCGCTGCTCGGAGGAGGGATGCTTCTGCTGCTCGCGGGCGGTCTCGGCATTGGCGGCTGGCGGCACTATCAGGCGGCGCGTGAGGTCGCTGCAGTGGCGGAGCAGGTGAGAACCGCCATTCCGGAAGTGCGGGTGGCGGTGGTCCGGCCCAGCGGCGACCTGATGAAGGTTACCTTGCCGGCGACGACGACCGCGTTCGAGGCAGCCAATATCTTCGCGCGGACCAGTGGCTATATCGAAAAGCGCTATGTGGATATCGGCGATCGGGTCAAGAAAGGCGATCTTCTCGCGGCAATCACCGCTCCGGAGCTCGACCAGCAGATCGCCCAGGCCCAGGCGACGCTGGCGCAAAACCAGGCCGCCTTGCAGCAGGCGCAAGCGAGCCGGGAGCTTGCCGACGTCACCAATGCGCGCGACAGCAATCTGGTCAAGCAAGGCTGGCTGACGGCACAGCAGGGGGACAACGATCGTCTCACCCTGCGTGCACAGCAGGCGGCCGTGGGTGTCGCCCAGTCGAACATCACGGCGCAGGAGGCCCAGATTCGAGTCCTTCAGCAGGAGAAAGCCTACCAGCGCGTGGTGGCGCCGTTCGACGGCGTGATCACACAGCGCAACGTGGACAATGGCAGCCTGGTGCAGGCCGGGTCGACCTTCATGTTCACGCTGATGCATTCCAATGTGATCCGAACCCAGGTTTTCGTGCCGCAGGACGAGGCCTTCGGAGTTGGACCGGGCGTCGACGCGGATATTCGCGTCCCCGAGATTCCGGGGCGGACGTTTCCGGGGAAAGTCACGCGCATCGCAAGCGCATTGCAGCCGGGAAGCCGAACTCTGCTGACCGAGATCGACGTGCCCAATCCGGACGGTGCCTTAAGTCCCGGTATCTACTGCACGGTCGAGCTGTCGATCCCGCGCAAGACGCCGTCGATGACCGTCTCGTCCGATGCGCTCGTCTTCGATCAGAACGGTCTTCATGTCGCGGTCGTGCGGAATGGCACCGTTCATCTGCAGCACGTCTCGATCGCGCGGGACTTGGGCACCACAATTGAAGTGCGCGAGGGCCTACAGCCCGGCGACCAGGTCGTGCTCAATCCGGCGGTGAACCTGGCGGAGGGCAGCAAGGTCACCATTCGCAAGGTCGAGGTCAGTTAGGAGCATAGAGATGATCCGGATCGTGCTCGCAACAACGATCGCCCTGCTGTTGGGCTGTTCTTCGAGTGAGGCGCAGGTCTCAACGATGGGCACCACGGCGATGGGCCTTCCAACCGTACCGGGTGCGATCGTGACGTCGCCGCTCAACAGTCCGGGTCCGTTTTCCGCATCAACCGAGCCTGGCGTTCCCGACACGACGCTGGCGCCTGTTCCGCTCGCCTCGGATCCGACGACGCCGGGTACGGTCGTCGTCTGCGCCACGCCATCGACGTCCCCGATGCCGGTGCCGGCGACCCCGATCGTATCGAGCATCGGCGCGTCACCGTCGGGCATCGGCGCCCCGCTACTGCCGGTCATCGGGCAAATCGGCAGCTCCACCGGAACGATTCCCGCAGCGGCACCGGCGGGAACAGGGACGACGGTCGCATGCAGCTCGACGCCGGGAGGGCTCGCGACAAGCGCTGCGTCCCTGCCACTCTCGATCCCGCAAGTGCCGTCCAGTCTCGCGCCCGGCACGATCCTGGCGGACACCAGCGCCGCCGGCGGTACCGGCATCGATCCAAATGCCGCCGTCATGCCGAGCCCGAACAGCACGGCCTGCGCGGAAGGCGTCTCGATGAACCTCGCAGCGCCTGCGACTGTGTTGCCGGCCAACGCCTCAGGCGCGGCGCCAACGCCGGGAGTGTCGCCGATCTTGCCGCCGGGATGCTGAGGCGACGCCGCTACAGGACTCTCGTCGCACCGCGTGCGGATCGGGGGACGACACGTCGGCTGGCATAGCCGGGCCGTACCAGCGCTTCACGTTGCCGGTCGTAGCTTCAAAACTTCGGCGTCGGGCGGCAGCATCGTTCCACCGTCCCGGTATTTCCAGTCCACCATCACACCCTTGTTGCCCCGTACAGTGGTGCGGCCGACGAAGGTCCCCATGGTGCTCTGATGGTCGATCGAACGCCAGATCGCCGGGCCGAACGGCGTTTCGAAGCCGACGTTGCCAAAGCCGTCGGCCATCGCCTCGGTATCGAATTTCCCGAGCTTTGCAATCGGTGCCACGATGGAGCTGATCAAGGCGTGACCGACCACGGATCCCATCGTGGGAGCCTCGCCATATCGTGCGGAATAGGCCGAGACGAAGGCGTTGTTGGCGTGATCCAAAACCTCGGTCACCGGATAGCCGGTCACGATCCATCCTTCCGGGGCGTCCTGCCCGAGGGGAAGAAGGTATTCGGGTTCGCCGGTCGTGAACGACACGACGTGTCGCCCTTCGAACAGGCCGCGATCATTGCCTTGCCGGACAAATCTGGCGAGATCGGGTCCGAAGGTGACGTTGAGGATCGCTTCGGGTTTCTGCTGCGCGAGGGCGTTGACAACCACGCCGGCATCAATGGCGCCCAGCGGCGGCCACTGACTGTTGATGAACTCGACGTCGGGACGACGGCGGCTCAGAAGCTGCGTGAACCATCTTACGGCCGACTGCCCGTATTCGTAGTTCGGGGCGATCGTCGCCCACCGCGTCGCCTTCAATTGAGCTGCCTCCTCCACCAGCATGGCTGCCAGCATGTATGTCGAGGGGCGGAGCCGGTAACAATATCGATGTCCTTGCTCCCAAACGAGGGCGTCGGTGAGCGGTTCGCTCGCCACGAAGAGGATCCGGTTTTGCCGGGCGAAGTCGCTGATCGCCAGTCCGACATTCGACAGATATGCGCCTGCCAGAAGATCGACGTCATTCCGTCGCACCAGTTCTTCGGCGGCACGTAGCGCGACGCTTGGCTTGCCTTCATCGTCCCGGCTGATGACCTGCAGCTCTCGCCCGAGCAGGCCACCGCCCGCATTCAGCTGTTCGACCGCCAACTGCCAGCCGCGACGATAGGGCAGGGTAAACGCGGGCGCGCTGCTATAGGAGTTGATCTCGCCGATCCTGATCGGTCTCGTGCCCTGGGCGCGGATGATGCCGGGCGAAAACACCGACGCGCCAACACTGCCTAAGACCTGTCGTCGAGAGATGCTCATCTGGTGCGATCCGGAGGATTGAGTGTGAGGGCTGGTCCAGCGCTGCAGGACATGTCGTGCCGGTCGAAAGATCAGCAACCTAGTGGCAGGTGCAGGACGGGGGCCGGTCGTCGCCGCCTGTCGAAATCGAGATGCCCGGACTTGCAGCGAGACCGCGCGCAAAGGCGAGCGCGGGAAGATCGACCTCCCGATCGAACAGAGCGCTGACCGGACCGACCAGATCGAGCGCGGTCTGCTGGCGGTCCGACGCCGCCATGATCCTTGCCCAGGCTGCCGCGACCTTCAGCTCGTAGAAGCGGCATTGCTGCTCTCTGGCAACGGACAGGCCCTCGGAGAACAGGACTTCCGAGCGGGACCGATCTGACGAACCACCGGCAAGCAGGATCTCGCCCTTGATCCGCAGCAGATCAGCAAGGCACCACAATTGCTGGCCTTGCCGGGAGATAGCCAGGGCATCTTCCACGGCGGCCAGGGCCTGCGCAGTCTCGCCGGCCGCGAACAGTCCTTCGGCGAGCGATCCGAGAAATTCGGGATTGCGCATCAGCCAGCCGTTCTCAGCCCGCGCTTTCAGTCCGCTGCGTAGCAGCTCTATTCCATCGTGATGTCTGCCTTGCAGGACGAGCAACTGCCCCTTCAGGCAGGACGTCCAGCTCGTCCAGAAAGCTATTCCCTCGCGCGTGACGAGCTCGAGGAGAGACGCTATCGCCTGATCGGCAGTGGCGACATCATGCGTCATCAGCGCAATGGGGCACACGGCGTTCCGCAGCGCGTAAGCGATCGCGAGCTTGTCCTTCTCACGCTGCGCCTCCTCGAGGCATTCCGCGGCCAGGGATCTGCTCTGGGCGATCTTTCCCTGGAGCAGCAGCACGCGGGCTAACATGGCTTTTGCCAGGACGCTCTGGTTGAGCAGGAACCACATCTGGTTCGCGCCGTCCTTCAATCCGTGAGCCGAGTGGTCCAGGGAGAGGGTCAGTTCGCGTCGAGCTTCCTCCTGCGCGCCGTAAAAATGGGTGGCGGCGCCGATCAGGCGGCGGCCGACCGTCTCGTTGGCGGGGTTTCCCGTGCGAAGGGCGATCTCCAGATATCGCTCTCCGACACTCTTGGCCGCGTCGTATTGGCCCGAGTTGAGATTATAGCTCCACAGCGTCCAAACAGCCTTGAGCTGAAGCTCGAGATCGGACAGCTCTTCGCCGAGTGCAAGCCCGATGTTCAGGGCCGCCTTCATGCGATCCGCCGAGCCAGTCGTATTGAGAAGCGCGAACCCCAGCGCGACGTAGAGCTGCGCCTTGAGCCTTGGATTGCAGGTCAGCTCTCCGTCAAGATGGGCGAGAGCGTGCTCGACCCGGGTCGAGCATTCCATGAAGGACAGCAGTTGCATCCACACCGGCACAAAGCCGGCCGTCAGCTCTACGCCGAGCGCGGCATCGCCGCCGGGTGCGAAGGCCCAGTCGAGCGCTGCATGCACGTTTCCAATTTCCTGGGCAAGGCGAGTGAGATCGTCGGAGGCGGGGGAGGCATCGCCAGGTGGCATGATGAGCTGCCTGAGAAAGCCCGCATGCCGTCTGCTGGCCTGCTCGCAGAGCCCTGCTTCTGCCAGCTTTTCCAGAGCATAGGCGCGGGTGGTCTCCAGCAGACGCCACCGCCCTTCGAAGGAGGGATCGAGCGAGACCAGCGATTTTCCGACCAGATTGAACAGTGTTTCGATGACGTCCGACCGGGACAACGCGTCGTCCATCATTGCAATGGCCGCATCGAGTGTGAAACCTGCCGGAAACACCGCGAGCCAGCACAACAGCCTTTGCTCGTCGGGCGACAACAGATCGTAGCTCCAGTCCAGCGTCGCTCGCAGGGTCTGGTGCCGTGGCAGTTGGTCCCTGCGGCCGCCGCTCAGCAACTCCATTCGCCTGTCCAGGCGAAGCAAGACCGTGTCTACCCCAAGATTCGCGGTCTGAGCCGCGGCGAATTCCAGCGCGAGCGGAATTCCGTCGAGCCGGCGACAGATGGCAGCCACTTTCAGCAGATCGTCCGCGCCTGGAGAGAAGTTCGCGCGTAGCGACTGTGTGCGAGCGACGAAGAGCTGCACGGCGCTTGCCTGCAACAGCAAACCGGGATCACGCAAACCAGAGTCCGGAACCGACAGCGGCGGGATGGCCGCAACGTATTCGCCATCGATGCGGAGGCCTTCCCGACTGGTCGAAAGAATAGTGACATTGGGACAATAGCGAAGTGCAGCACTCGCGATCTGTGCAGCGATGTCGATGACATGCTCGCAATTGTCCAAGATGAGAAGCAGACGCCGTGACCCGATAGCCTGCGCGATGCAGGCGGCCGAAACCTCCTTGTCACTAAGGGCAAGCTTGAGCGCACGCGCGGTGGTCGATGTCGCAAGTGCCGGATCATGCAAGGTCGCGAGCTCGACCAGCGCCACCGCACCATCGAATGAGGATGCGACCAGGCGCGCAAGTTCGATGGCCAGCTTTGTTTTCCCGATGCCTCCCGGGCCGACCAAAGTCACGGCCCGATATGCGAACATAAGTTCGGCAATTTCGCTCAGGCAATCCTCGCGCCCGATAAGAGGAGCGCGCGTGTTCGGCAGGTTGTTCGAAAAGGATTCGATGGCCGGGACGGATACCGATGTCGCTGCGGGCTGATCCAAATGCCCGCTTCGCCAGGTCCCGGCGAGGGTATATCCACGGCCCGAGATCGTCTTGAGGAGATCGCGATCTTTGCCCAGCGCCTTGCGGACGGCGGAGATATGGACCTGTAGCGTGTTGTCCTCGACGGCCAGGCCTGACCAGACACTTCCGATCAAATCATCCTTGGTCACCAGGTGACCTGCGCAACCCGCCAGTTTCTCTAGAATCTCGAATGCGCGGCTTCCGATCGGGACCGTGATGTTGTCGCACTTCAGCTCTCTCCGCTGGCAATCGATGAGCCAGTTACCGAAAGAGTAGGTTCGTACAGCGGGCGAAGGCGACATAAGGGGGTCCGTGGATCAGCTTCACTGCCGCAATCTAGGAGAGTGACGTGACCCCCAAAGATCACCGCCCCTGGCAAGATTCTGAAAGCGTCAGTATGCCCAGGTGTCGTACAGGGGAGGCCGTTGGGGTGTCAAGACGACCTTCTCAGTAGCCGGCTGTTCGCCATGGCTCGATGCAGGCGTCCGAAACGCTCGTTGCTTGCACACGAATTCGTGAGGACGAATGGGAGTGCCAAAATGGGAGAGCGGGCCGGAAGGAGCGTGCAGCACATCCCGACAGCAACACGGGGCAGGGGACTTCGCGTCGCAACGGTTCAGAAGCTCGGCAGCCTGCTTGGTCTCTTCGTTATCGAGCGGTCGAAGCGACACCTGTTCACATCGCGAGCTGCAGGATATCGCGCGGCATCTCGATTGAAAGGATGGCACGACGCATCGCTTCGACGGTGTCGGCAAGTCGGCGAAGGAAAGCCTGAAGTTTCCTGATTTTGCGCCTCTTCACTCGCGATCGGGCCATAGCTTGCTACCTTACTCTGCGATCGATGCGCTTCGCCGGAATGGAGCATCATCGTTTGGATTGTCCTTGCCAGAGTAAGATCATGTCTCAGCCATTATTACTGTCGCCACAACCGAAGCATGGCGACACCCAGGCGACCGTCACCGCGGACGAAACAGATTTCCGCTCGGCCATCGCAATGGCCTCGATCGCGCCGCTTCCGAAGGTCATCGCGCCGACCACCGTTTCGCGCAGAGACGATCTGTCCCCCCTTGACGCAACGACGATTGCCWTCGAGCGGCTTGGTCTGGTCATTGCGATCGAAGGGCAGCCACGGCGCAGCTCCAGCATATCCCCGTGTAATCCGGCGCGCGACACCGGCTGGCTGCGCGTCGAAATCCCGTGGCAACGCGCGGCCATGACTGCACCTAGCTCTCTGACAACTGCGCCCATTTGTGACGACGATCCGGTAGTTCAGCGCCTGTCCGAAGCTCTCGTCTCGATGGAGCGATTGAAGGCCACCGATAGCGCCATTTGCGTCGACGCCCTGCGATTTGCCGTCATTGCCCGGCTCCTTGCCTTGCGGTCCGAGGCGGAGCCGAGGTTCGACGAGCGAGCCCGCGTCGGCCAATGCACTTCTGAAAGGCCGGTCCACGGATTGCAGAAGTGGCGGCTCAAGCGGGTGCTCGACTATATCGAGACTCACTTCCGCAAGAAAATCGTGCTGGCGGATCTTGCCGCGGCCGCGGGCCTGAGCCGGATGCATTTCGCCGCCCAGTTCCGCGCCGCGACGGGTTGCAGGCCTCACGAATATATCTTGCGGCACCGGATACAGCGTTCCAAGGATCTGCTGCGGGACTGCGAGATGCCGATTGTTGAGGTCGCGCTCACAGTGGGTTTTCAGAGCCAGGCCCACTTCACGACGACGTTCAGGCGCTTCGCGGGTGACACGCCGAGCCGATGGCGAGATGCCGCTGCGGCTGGATTCGATCTTTGATGCCCTTGCCTCGAGCGAGTAGGCCTCGCCCCCGTGGGGCCTGAGACCGCAGTGGCGAGGTTGGTGAATTCCGCGATGGAGCTGGCATCGCTCTCGGATCCGCTGCAGATGCCGGGCCGCGGCGTTGGTACGGATCAATGCGTCTCAGACATGGCCGGTCGGAAGAACGGGGCTTCATAGGGCGCCATTCTTCCTCCAGTCACGTCCGTGAGACGGAAGCCCCGAAACGCTGAGACGAACCTCTTCAAGTCAGCGCTGACGATTGCCTTGCGGCAAGGGGGCTCGCTCCGGTTGGCGTGCTCAATAGCCCGACTTGGGCTCGCACGGGGGCCGACGCCAGGGGTCGCTTGCATACGCACCGACGTCGGGAGCGCGAACACAGTTGCGCTTGGACGTCACCGGAACGCGCTGAACCGACGCATAGGCGTCGTCATTGGTTCGGCGCGCGTTGTTGCTGCCTTCGCGAGCCATCGCGGGGGAGGCGATCATGGCCGAAACCATCAGTCCGGCCGACAAGAGCTTCAGTGTAGTCATTGCACGTCTCCTTGACAAAGCGACGCCGGGAACGCCTCGGCTCGCCTGCCAGACATGTGTACGCATGTGTCGGATGAGCAGTATCAATTGAACGATCATTTTCGCCTTTGCACGAAGTCGGCGCCCGCGCTTCATCTCGAAAGCGATTGCTCGCTAGTCGGGCGAAAGCGTTATCTGGTCCGAATGGCCATTCATGAGCGGACCGAACCATTCCCACTTCTCGCCGGTGAAGCGCATCATTTGGAGATGCTCAATCGGGCGAAAGTCCGTCGGCGATGTCTTGACCCGGACGCCGGGAATATAGGCCGCCCCCTCGATGTCGAGATTCGTCGCCACCTGCATGATCCTCTCGCGCGCGAGATCGTCGCCACAGCGCCTAAGCACCTCAACGAGCGCGCTCGACATATTGAATGCCACCAGCGGGCCGCTTTCGGATCGATCTGCGTCCGGATAGTATTTCGCCATGAACGCGCGAAAGTGCTGCATGCCCGGGTATGAGTCCCACTGCGGGTCGGTCACGTCCATCTGGTACCCGGCACTCAGGACTCCCTTCGCGTTGTCCAGTCCTGCGAGCTTCAACACAGAGCCGACCGAAACCGAGACGTTCGTCATGATGTGGACGGGATGCCAGTCCAGCTCGGCGAGCTTCCTGATCGCCTGAGCCGCGAATTTTGGCGTGGCGACATTGATGAAAATGTCGGGGGCGGCCGCCTTGATCGCCACGATCTGCGAGTCGATTGTCGGCTCGCTGATTTCATATGGCAGGCTCGCAACCACCATTTGCGCGTACCTGTCTTGCAGCACCTCCTTCAGGCCAGCCAGATAATCGCGTCCGAAGTCGTCGTTCTGGTAGAGGATGCCGATCCTGGCGCCAGGGTGATGCGTCAGGACATAGTCCGCGTAGATGCGTGCCTCGGTTCGGTAGCTCGGTAGCCAGCCGATCGTCCACGGAAAGTGGACGGGATCAGCCCAGCGAGATGCCCCCGATATGGCGAACAATTGCGGCACGTGGCGATTATTCATGTACCTTTGAATGGCGGCGTTGCTTGCGGTGCCGAAGGGGGCGAAGATCGCGAGCACTTCGTCGGCCTCGACGAGCCGCCGTGCCTGCTCGACCGCTCGGGACGGATTGTAGCCATCGTCGTAGGAGATGAACTCGACTGTCCGGCCGTTGATGCCGCCATTGTCGTTGACCATGCGAAAATACGCACTCATCGTCCTGCCGATGATGCCGTAAGCCGATGCCGGGCCGCTATAGGGCATGATGTTGCCGATCCTGATCTCGGTGTCGCTCGCACCGGGATCGTATCGCTGTTGCGCAGAGGCGCTGGTTGCGCCGGCCGCAAATATGACAGTGACGACCGCTAGTTTTCGCAGACGCCTCGCAATGCCCGGACTCAAATGGCCACTTCCACTGGTGATCAAGCGATGCCTCCATAGCGCTGCTGGTCGTTGTGCCTGCCGGGCGGCGGTATGGCGCCAATGGGGGGCCTGCTCGTCCAACAGTCGATAGCCGGAGTGTAGCGCGGGACCCGACGCGAGCCGGATTACAGAAGCTGAAGAACTGTGAAGTTTTACAATGGTGTGCGTAGAATTGACCCGTCACCGGCGCCCGATCTGGGGGAGCGTTCTACGCCGTCGTCGCGAACAAACGTTCGGAGCTGATGATATCGATCGAGGCTCCGGACCCGCGGGGTGCGCCGCATGGCGCGGTCGCACGCCGAGCGGGGTCACGGACAGGCATGGTTACGCGGCAATTTGCCTTTGCGTGTTGCCGCCGCTCACCGATGCCCGTGGCGGTTGTAGATGTGGCCCGCTCCGAACACCGGAGCCGCGCCACCGGACCGCTCGAGACCCATTCGCCCTGCCGGCGTCAATGCGCCGCCATTCAGCACGTCGCGATTGGGATACATTGATGCAAATGCGGCGGGCTCCTGATCGGCAAAGGACCAGGCCGCGGAGGCGGATCATATCGTTGCCGTTGAGAGCAGCACTGCGGCGATCAGGGTTTTGAATGCACTCATAGCGAATCTCCATTGCTCGTGACGTGCGGAGAATCGCTTGGCGATGATCGCTGCTCGGCTGATGGCGTTTCCGGAATTGCTTTCTATACCGGGCTATATAGGCAGTCCGGCCGGAAAACCCTGCTTGCCACGCATCACTCTTGCGAGAAGATGAGGGGAATATCAGGCAGAGCGCGCGGTTACGAAGGTCTGATGCGTCTTCGAAGCCGAACTCTGTCACAATTGTCATAGTTGCTCGCGCGATCGTGCATGGTCGAATCGTGTGCGACGCCCAGTTCAAGGTGCAGGTCATACAACATGAGGAGTGTGAGCCATGAGACTGCTCTGGTTTCTCTGCGTCGTTGCCAGCCTTGCGCTCTCGGGCGTTGCATCTGCCCGCGGCGGCATGGGATCTCACATGTCGATGGAGAGCGGCGGCGCGCTCGGTACCAGCGCTGCTGCGCCGGGAACGAACTCGCTCGGCACCGCGCTCCCGTCATCGGAGGGGGTTGGTCATCCGACGAAGGGACCGCTGCTCGGCTCGGATGCGACCATCGACAAGGAGGACGCACGGGTCGAGAAGATGCTGGAAGGATCCATCTGTCGCGGCTGCTGACGTGCGAGCATTGCGATATTTGCGGCGAGTGTCTGGCGGCCTTGGTCGCCGGACAGATTGTGTATTTTGAAAGCGTTGGTGATACGCTGGGCGCAAGATCAAGCAACCGCCTGGGGCTATGCCGATGATGGCCGAGCCAAGCCAGCGCCCCGTCTACGCCTGCGCTGAATGGGAGATCGATCTTGCCAGACGCGAACTGCGCTCGATGGGAGAGTCCGTTCCTCTGGGCGGTCGTGCCTTTGAGATTCTTGCGGAATTGGCTCAGGCCGAAGGCGGGCTGGTCACCAAGAATGACCTGACGGAGCGTGTCTGGCGCGGCGTCTTCGTCGAGGAGAGTGCACTTCGGGTCCATATCGCGGCGATCCGGAAGGCCTTTGGTTCGGATCGTGACATGCTGGCGACAACGGTCGGCCGGGGCTATCGCCTGCTGGGTTCATGGCGGACCCGGCAGATGGATGCCCCGCTACAATCTGCCGCACCCCAGCCACTGCCGTCGACCAACATTCCCAATGCATCATTCGTTCTCATCGGCCGCACCACCGCGGCCGCGCGTTTGTGGGAGCTTCTGTCGGCTTATCGCGTCGTGAGCCTCGTCGGGCCCGGCGGGATCGGCAAGACGGCCCTTGCACTACAAGCTGCCAGGACGCCGCCAGCCGGTTTTGCGGCCGACCGGTTGCTGGTCGAATTGGCCTCGCTGCCCGATCCCAAGCTGGTGTGCTCGGCCGTCGCCAGCACGCTCGGTATCAAGCTCGAAGGGGAGGAGATCACCCCGGGCTCCATAGCGCGCGCGATTGGAGCCAGGCAGTTGTTGCTCATTCTCGACAATTGCGAGCACGTCGTTGATACCGTGGCCCAACTGGCCGAGACGATCGTCAGCCAGTGTTCCGGAACGACCGTCCTGGCGACAAGTCGCGAAGCGCTGCGCATTGACGGCGAACATGTCTATCGCGTTCCGCCCCTGGGTGTGCCGCCCGAAGTCCGGCTCGGGTCTGACGCCGCATCGGCCTACACGGCGGTGGAATTGTTCACGACCAGAGCGAAAGCGCTGGGCTCCAGCTTCGCGCTCGACGACGAGAACCTCGATGCCGTCGCAGCCATCTGCCGCCGGCTGGATGGCATTCCGCTTGCGATCGAGTTCGCGGCGGCACGCGCCGTGATGCTCAGTCCGCCGAAGATCGCGGCACTTCTCGACGACAGGTTCAAATTTCTGACGACCGGCCGGCGTACTGCGTTGCCCAGGCAGCAAACGCTTCGTGCGACGCTCGACTGGAGCTACGATCTACTGCCGGACGCCGAGGCGCGGGTTCTGCGGCGGCTCGGCGTGTTTGCCGGAGAGTTTCTACTCGATGCCGTGATCGCGGTCGCCGGCGAAGGGATGGGCGATGTCACCGCGGAGCTTGCCAACCTGGTGGCAAAGTCGCTCGTCCTTGCGGATATTCGCGGCGAGCGCCCGTACTATCGCCTGCTGGACACCACGCGCGCCTATGCGCTGGAAAAGCTTCACGCCAGCGGCGAATTTCCCGGCGTCGCGCGCCGCCAGGCCGGATACTATGGCGGGTTCTTTGCGAATGCGGAAGCTGACAGCGAAGTGAAACCGCAGGCGGAGTGGCTCGGCTTTTATGGCCAGCACATCGACAACGTACGATCCAGCCTCGATTGGGCTTTCTCGCCCGACGGAGATGCGCAGATCGGAGTGGCGCTGACCGCAGGGGCCGTCCCGTTATGGGTACAATTGTCGCTCCTCGCCGAGTGCCGCGAGCGGACCGAACTGGCGTTGGCCAGCCTCGACGGCAGCGCGGCGGGCGCTTTGCGGCTCCGCATGCAATTATCGGCCGCGCTTGGCTGGTCACTGATGTACGGCGTTGGCAGGGCTCGAGAGGCCGGTCCGGCCTGGGCGGCGACCCTGCAGCTGGCCGAGCAGCTCGGCGACAGCGACTATCTGTTGCGTGCGCTTTGGGGGCTCTGCATCGATCAATTCAACAACGGCGAGTTCCGCAAGGCGTTGGAATTCGCGCACCGCTTCGCGGATATCGTGGCCGATTCCCAAAATTCGGTCGACCGGATGATGGGCGATCGGCTGCTTGCCACGACGCTGCACTACCTCGGTGACCAGCGGTTGGCGCATCATCACATTGGGCGGACCTTGTCTCGCCTTTCCGATCTGGCGGCGAAGCCGCAGGTGATCCGTTTCAGGTTCGACCTGCGAGCCTCGGCACGCTATTTCCAGGCGCGCATCCTGTGGCTTCTCGGGTTGGCGGATCAGGCACTGAGCGTCGTCGAGCGCAATGTCGAGGAGGGCCGTGCGAGTGGTCATGCCCTGACCTTCTGCAGCGTACTCGGCCAGGGTGCCTGTCCGATTGCTTTCCTGGCCGGCGACCTCGATGCTGCGGAAGGCTATTGCACCATGCTGCTCGAGCACACCGAACGTCATCCGATCCGTCTATGGAACGTATGGGCGCGCGCCTTCAGGGGCATGGTGATGGCGCGGCGTGGCGATGTCGCCGCCGGATTGACGTTGCTGCGCAAGGCGCTCGAGCTGGCGGGCGAGGCGCGTTTCCTGCCGCGCTTCCTGCTTCCTCTCGGCGAACTGGCAGCATGTCTCGGAGAGGTCGGCGAAGTATCGCTGGGGCTTGCGACCGCGGACGAGGCGCTTGCGCGCTGCGAGGCGAGGGATGAGCGGTGGTACGCGGCTGAGCTCTGGCGCATCAAGGGCGAGTTGCTCCGGCATCCCGGCGAGCGTCGCTCGGCTATCGCCGCCGAGCAGTGCTTCGACAAGGCTTTCGAAGTCGCGCGCGGCCAAGGTGCGCTGTTCTGGGAGCTGAGAGCGGCCATCAGCCTGGCACGGTTGAGGACGAGTCAGGGCCGTCCTGCCGATGCGCACCAAATCCTGGCCCTTGTGTACGGCAAATTCACCGAGGGTTTCGAGACCACGGATCTCAGGCTCGCGAGAGCGATGATGACGGAGTTTTCGACCTAATAGTACGGGCGGTGCTCCAGGATGCCCCGGGGGCGGCGTCCGATACATGTCATCGGACGCAGGTGCGGCCTCGGCGAGCGCCGCATCCCCCGTGCTCCAGAACGTTGGCTTCGAAGTCCTATTGCCGGACCAAGAATGCGCCGGCCCCTCGACGCGGTCTTTCCATGCCGCGCGCTTCTATCCGGATTGCACGACCTGGCCACTGCAGGTTCGCGCACCCCACGCGAGCTTGTCAGAGCCATCAACTCGCGGCGAGCGAGCCCGAAGGCGGAGACGCCAATTCGGCAAGCAATTCGCTGGCCGCTTTCAGGACGGGCGTATTGAATCCCTCGGTGAATCGTCCATAGATGGGCGCAAGCACGTCTTGCGCTTCACTGCGGCGGCCCCGCCGCTGCAATAGCCCTGCAAGACCGATTGCCGTGCGCAACTCAAAACCGAGCGCCCCCTGATGTCGGGCAAGGTCAAGTGATTGCGCCAGGCTCCGCTCCGCCCCCAGGAAGTCGGGATTGTCCTTGCGGATCAGCACTTCTGCCCTTGCCCGCAACATGTCCGGCATCTCCACCATGAAGTTGCGACGCCGACCCCGGGCAATCGCCTGATCGAGGATGTCGAGTGCTTCATCTCCACGACCTGTCGCCGCCAGAGCTTCCGCGAGCGGCACGCAAAGCCCGGCCGCCGCGCCGTAGCGCTGGCTCTGCAGCTTCTTGACGGAGGCGTTCAGCATCGCCAGCCCGATATCACTCTCACCGCGGGCCAACAGCGCAATCCCTTTCATGGCGTCGCCGACCGTCTGGAGGGTGGCGAGATTATGCTTGCGGGTCTCCACGAGGAGCCTGTCAATGTGCTCTTCGCACACGCCCACATCCCCGTTCCAAAGGAAAACACCGAATGCCCAGGGCAGCGCTATGCACAGTATGGTCGGATGGTTGATGGCGATCACATCGGAGATGGCTTGGCGGGCGGTCGCCGTGGCCTGATCGGGATGTCCCTCGAGCCATAAGATGCGGGCGAGGGTGATTTGAGGACGCCTCGGGTAATCGGACGTCAGGCCGCCACGGGAGTCGCCTTCCAGTCCCGGATGGGACAGCGCCGCTTCGACGTACGAGCGAGACGCGGCAACCTCGCCCAGATAGTGGCACGACGTGCCGAGCAACATGCGCATGCGCGCCACCCCGACGGAATCGTTGCTGGCGAGGGCAATCGCTTCGCCGCGCTTTGCGGTGGCCAGCGCATCGTCAAAATTGCCGACGAGCAATTGAAGCAGATGCAGTCGGCCAATCAGACGGATTTGGCCGGCGACATCGCCAATTGTCTCGGCCAACCGGACCGCTCTGTCGAGATAGCCGACGCCCAATTCGTCGATTTGTCCCGTCAGCATCCGGGCCGACGCCAGCGCGGCATGAAGTGCGAGGTCGTGCCTGACACTTCCGCCCGTCTCATGAAGCGCTTCGATTGCGCGCGTGACCCAGAGCTGGCATTCGGTGAAGAGCGACAGCTTGAAGAACAGGGGGATCGCTGCGGCAGCGAGGCCGACGCCGGTTCTGCGGTCGCCTCGATCCGAGAAGCACCACGCCAGCGCGCTACGTACCTCGCCGAATTGATCGGCCATCGACGACAGGCCTTCATTCGGCTCGTCGGCCGTCTTTTCAAGCAAATCCCGAAAGTAGGAGGCGTGGCGTAGCCGCATGATTTCAGCGTCGGTGCTGGCGGCGAGCTTCTCCTGCGCGTAGGCCCGCGTCGCGTCCGCGAGCCTGTAGCGAATCGATTGCGAGTCCTGGTTCGGGGCAAGCATCGACTTGGCCACGAGGTTGTCGAGCGCAGCCATGGTCGTGTCGTCGCTGGTCGCATCACTGCCGGCGATCGCTCGGGCCGCATCGGCGGTGAAGCTGCCGACGAACACGGATAGCTGGCTGAGAACCACCCGTTCGGGCCCGGATAGAAGATCGTAGCTCCACTCGATGGTTGCGCGAAGCGTCCGGTGCCGGGGCAGCGCCGTGCGTCGTCCTTCCCAGAGCAGATTGAAGTGCTTGTCGAGGAGTTGGACCATGGCCTTGACGCCGTAGGCGGTCACATGGCCGGCGGTGAGCTCGATCGCGAGCGGGATGCCATTGAGCCGACAGCAGAGGTTGCCGACGTCCGACGCGTTCGCGTCCGTCAATCCGAACTCACCTCCAGCCGCGGCCGCGCGCTCCACGAAGAGCTTTACGGAGGGGTAGGCAATCGCGCTCTCGGCCGTCAGAACGGCGTTTTCCGGCGGGCTTGTCAGAGGCGAGAGACGATATGTGTGCTCGCCTTCGACCCGCAGCAGCTCCCGGCTCGTGGCCATGATGTGCAGCTGCGGCGCCTCCTGGTAGAGCCGTTCGGCCAGCGCCGCCGCGGCGTCGACGACATGCTCGCAGCAATCCAGAATGAGCAGCATCCGCCGGTCGCGCAGGAATGCCACAAGGTTGTTTGAGGGATCGTCCGATCGCGCCCGCAGCCCGAGCGAAGATGCTGCAATGGCCGGTACCAGAGCGGCATCGCGAGTCTCGCCGAGACTGACGAAGTGAACCTGGCCGGCGAATTCCGCGAGAAGGGCGTGGCCCGCGGAAACAGCGACCGTCGTCTTGCCGATGCCGCCCGGGCCGACGACCGTGATGAAACGCTGAGCTTTGAGCCTTTCCGATATATCCTGGATGGTTTGCTCGCGGCCCACCATCTGCCAGGGATGTGCCGGCAGGTTGTGCGCGCGAACAGGCTTGGTCGGTGCAGGTTGATTCTGCTCCGGGCTCGCGGCCGAACCGACGAAACAATAACCCTGTCCCGAGACCGTGCTCAGATATTTGGCGCCGGCATTGCCGTCCCCGAGCGCCTTGCGGAGTGCTGCGATATGGACGCGCAGGCTGTTGTCATCGACGCTGGAGCCTGGCCATGTCCTGGCTATCAGATCGCTCTTGCTGACGACGTCGCCCGCATGCCGGATCAGTGTCAGCAGCAGGTCAAATGCGCGAGCCGACAGTTGGACCGGATTGCCATCTTTCTCGATCCGTCTCTGCGAGGCGTCCAGACGAAACGGCCCAAAGACGAAAATCTCTTGAGCGGAGCTCTCCTGGGGAGAGGGTCCGGTCGTGGCTGTTGTGGCGTTGCTCTGCCAGCGGTGGACCATTTGGAAATATCAAATCCGACGACCGACTCGTCGTACTCTATGACTTGAACTCGGGCCGAAACGTGTGACCGCGGTGGCAGCTCCAAACGTAACATCCAGCAGTATCGCGGTAAAGGATCACCGATGGATGTCGCTGATCACTTTCGGCCGGAGGGCAGGGAACTCCGGGGAGCGTCCTGATTTTTTGGGAAACGACCGTCGATTGGGGAAATCTCCGCCGATGGGTGATCTCATCGGATCAACACGGGCTTGAGAAGATCCTCCAGGCCGATCCGGCGGAACAGTTCCATGCGAGCGCGGTCGGCGACGGCGTCGACAGCTGCCGCCCCATCGTCATCCGGGCCGAAATGAACTTTCAGCGGACGTTGTCCGAACGGCATGTTCACGACATACGCAACTGTACTTGCGACATCTTGTGGAGCCGTATCCTTCGGCGAAAGCTGCGCGAGTCCCGCAAGCGCGATTTCACTCACGTCGGCGGTCGGACCATCCGCGTATTCTTCCGCCCGAACAGTATCCTGCGGCCGGCCGGATCGGACATAGTGGCCGGGTCCGAGAGCGCTGGGAGCGATGATGGTCGTCTCGACGCCCCAACGCGCGAGCTCGCCGGCGTAACTGAGTGCCAGCGAATCCAGGGCGGCTTCCGTTGAAGCACAGGCGCCGAGGAACGGAACCGAGCTGCCCCGCGCGCTGCTTGACGTGATCCATATCAGCAAGCCCTGACCCTGCTTGCGCAATTGTGGCAACGCCGCGCGATTGAGGCGCTGTGCGATCAGGACGTTGGTATCGTAGAGCTCGGCAAGCTGCTCCGGCGTGAAGGCTTCTGCGGGTCCGTAAACGACTTGCCGGGCATTGTGCACGACCACGTCGAGGCGGCCGTTTTCGGCGATGATGGTCTCAACGGCCGAGGTCACTGAGGATTCCGAAGAGACGTCGAACTCGATCGTGCGGAGATCGGTGCCGGGCTGGCCGGGATTTGATCCAGCCTCCTCGATCCCTTGCGCAATAGGGCCATTCATTTCCTGGCTTGAAACGTAGACCGTGTGGCCTGCCTGCATCAGTTGCCGGCAGGTGGTTCGTCCGATGCTGTTTGCAGCACCCGTGACGATGATCACTTTGCTCATTCGATTCCCAATCGCATTCCAGCCTCTGCGGCGCTGGCGGCCCCGTCGCGACACGGTCCATCGTTCGGGAGTCGACCGCCGCCATCGTGGAAGCGCATCTGGAATAGGGCGGGGCGCAGGGTGGGTCTTTTCGGGCATCACGATCGATTGTCAAATTGCACGAAAAATTTCGAGAATGCCCGAAGCCGGATCCGGGTCCGGCGAACGCCGAAGACAGCTCAGGCGTGCCTTCGCGAAATTGGCGGTGGGTTCGAAAAGATCAGGCCTTGGCCGCCGGCTACAAGGAGGCTGCGTCGCTCGAAAGAGCGCCGCGCGCACCCGATCGCCAGGCGGTCTGCGCATCGCAAAGGAGACCGGATGAATCAAGGCAAGCTACCACGTTCGGGGCTTGGGTCCCTCGTCCTGATTGCGGCCGTGGTCGGCGGCGGCGCGGCTGCCTTCGCGTACACTGCGGGATGGCTCTCGCCGGGGCGCCTGACGCCGGAACGGATGATCGCTGCGCTGACGCCTCCGAGCGGCCCGCCGCTCGGGCACCGGCGAAATCATGCCAAGGGAATCTGCTTCACTGGGACATTCGAGGCGAATGGAAACGGTGCGGAGCTCTCCCGGGCCAAGGTCTTCGCGCAGGGGCACTATCCGGCCCTGGGCCGTTTCAATCTCGGTACAGCCGATCCGAACGCGGTCGATGCGACCGTGCGCGTCCGCGGCCTGGGATTGATGATCACGACGGCAGACGGCGAAGAGTGGCGCATGGCGATGATCAACCCGCCCTTCTTCGCGGTTTCCACGCCGCAGGCATTTCACGACCTGCTGATCGCATCCGGCAAGAAAGATCCGGAGGCGATGAAGGCGTTCATTCAGGCCAACCCGGAATTCAGCCCCTTCGCGGCCTGGGCCAAGACGGCGCCCTGGACCGGCAGTTATGCGGAGGAGCCCTATAACGGCCTCAACAGCTTCGTCTTCACGGACGCCGGAGGCGGCGACCACACCGTGCGATGGTCGCTGTTGCCCTCGGCGCAACCCATTCCAATCTCGCAGGCCGACCTCGAAAAGCGCGGGCCGGATTATCTCGAGCAGGAGATCACCGAACGGGTCCGGACCGCCGGTCCACTGCGATGGACCATGGTCACGACCGTCGCCGATCCGGGCGACCCGACCGCGGATCCGAGCAAGGCCTGGCCGGAGAACCGTCGCAAAGTGGAGGTYGGAACGCTGATCGTGCAGCGGATCGAGCCGGAGCGCGATGGACCGTGCCGCGACATCAATTTCGATCCGGCGGTCCTGCCACAGGGAATCCGGGTGTCGGACGATCCGTTCMCGGCTGCACGCTCATCGGTCTACCGCAAATCCTACGATCTGCGCGCGGCCGAAGCCGGGGACTATCCGCGAACCGAGACCGCCAAGCCATGACCAGCGCTCCTCATCGTTTTGCCCTGATCCAGCGTGTTCTGCACTGGCTGATGGCGGTCTGCATCCTCGCCATGCTGTTCATTGGCGTCGGCATGGTCTCCACGGTCGCGCCGAAATATCTGCCGCTCATCCTGGTCCACAAGACGATCGGCGTCATCCTGCTGGTCCTCGTGCTGATCAGGCTGGCGTTGCGGCTGCATTACGGTGCGCCGCCATTGCCGGCCGATCTTTCGAGACCCATGAAGTTTGGAGCAAAATTGTCGCATCAGCTCCTGTATGGCCTCATGGTTGTCATGCCGTTGCTCGGCCTCGGCATGCTCTGGGCCGCGGCCTATCCGGTCGTCCTGTATGGCGGGATCCGAATTCCCGCGCTGCTGCCGCAAAGCGACCTGATGCACACGCTGCTCTGGAATGCCCACGTCTATCTGGGTTTCGCGTTCTTTGCCCTCGTGCTGCTGCATCTGGCGGCGGGGCTATTCCACGCATTGATCCGTCGCGATGGCGTATTCGCATCGATGTCGCTTCTGCCGCTGCGGGACAGGGTGACACAAACGAAATGAACCCGCTGCGCGCCCGCGTGCGCCCCTCGCAGGCGTGCGATCCCAAAAGGATCTTTCGCGCAGGAAAGATTCCTCGCGCGCGGCGCGGCTAGATGTTTCCAACCTCCAACACAAGGATGCCGACCATGACCAAAGCAGACCTCCAAAGCCCGACGGATCTCGGAGCGAATGCGAACCGGGACGTTCCAGCCGCGCTGAGAGCGCTGCTCGCCGACGTTTTCGCTCTCTACCTGAAGACCAAGAACTTCCACTGGCACGTGTCGGGCAGCCACTTTCGCGACTACCACCTTATGCTCGACGAGCAGGCCGACCAAATCTTCGCCATGACTGACGACATCGCCGAACGCGCACGCAAGATCGGCGGCACGACGCTACGCTCGATCGGCCACATCGCGCGCGAGCAGCGCATTCTCGACAACGATGCCGACTATGTCGATCCGCAGGACATGCTCGCCGAACTGCGCAGCGACAACCAGCAGCTAACGCGGGAAATGCGCCGGGTCCACGAGCTCTGCGACGAGTACGGCGATGTCGCCACCGCGAGCGTCCTGGAAAACTGGATCGACGAAACGGAACGGCGCATCTGGTTCCTCTACGAGACCGGCCGAAGCGGCCAGAATTCGTAAGCGCAAAGCACGCCGTTGGGCCGGGAGGCGGGTGAAGAATGAGCAGCCTCTCGGAACTCCTGCCGGATGGCGGCGTAAAGGCTGAGCGCCTGCTGCTGCGTGAGCTCGAGCATCGGATCGACGACGAGCTCGCCTCGGCGATTGATCTGGTGGCGCAGGCGGCCGATCGTTGCGACGGCATCGAAGCGAGGGCGACCCTCGCTTCCGTGCAGGACCGGCTGGAAGGTCATGCACAACTTCACCACGCGCTGCAAATGCCGCAGTTCACCACCACCGTCGATCTGGCGGCCTATCTTCAGCAATTGTGCCGGTCGATCAGCCGCTCGAGCCTCGAAGACAAGGGTATTGCGCTCTCGCTGCTGCTGCATCCGCTGCAGATGAGTTCCGAGCGCTGCTGGCTGCTGGGGATGATCGTCTTCGAACTGATCACCGGTGCGGTGCGCCACGTATCCCACTGCGGAGCAGGCGCCATTCGTCTCGAAGTGTGGCTCACGGCGACGTCGGTTGCGTGCAGCGTCATGGACAACGGCTCGTCCGACGAAAGTCGGTACCGGGAAGAGGACCGCTCCATCGTCGAGACGCTTGCGGCGCGTCTGCACGGGACCGTCGACGTCCGCGGCGGCCCCGACGGATTCAGGACCGTCGTGACCATCCCGCGCTAGTCGCGACTCTCGCGCAACGATCCGTGTCGTGCGGATCAAATAATATCGCTGCGACCTCGAAAGATGAGTTGGGACAGATCTCGATACGCTTGCCCTATTCATGATCTGCGGATCGTCGTGCGAACAAGGGTCAAGCCATGACGGACATGTCGAACTCGAAGGCCTCGCTCGGATGGGCCATCCACGCCATCACCGGAAAATGGGGCTGGTTCGTTGCGCTGGGTGTCGGCGAACTGATCCTCGGCGGTGTTGCATCTGCCAATCTGATGGCGGCGAACCTCGCGTCCGTACTGGTCATCGGCGCCACCATGGCGGTCGCCGGCATTTTCCAGATCGTGCAAGCGTTTTCAGTGCGCGGCTTGCGGGGATTCCTGCTTTGGCTACTGGCCGGGATCGTCTATGCGGCCGCCGGGGCCATCATACTCTACGATCCGATCCTGGCTTCATTCACGCTGTCTCTCGCAGTGTGTGCCTTCCTGGTCGTAGCCGGGGTGATAAGGATCTGGGCCGGGTTCCATATCCGGCCGGCCGCGGGCTGGCGTTGGATCGTGGCTGCGGGCGTCCTGACCTTCTGCGTCGGTGTCATGCTGGTTGCGGCTTGGCCCGCCATCGGTTTGTGGCTGCTTGGTGTGATGCTGGTCGTCGACCTGATCTTCCAGGGATGGGGATTCATCGCATTCGGGGTCGCGCTCAAGAGCCGCGCGTCCCGTCATTCGTCCCAGCCGGCGACGGTATGAGTCATGGCGAAAGGCTCGACATTCACCCGGCATTGGGAGATTGCCTGGCGCGGCGGTCAGACGAAGTCGACCTCGCGGCTGGTTGCCGAGGAGACCGCGATTGCGCTCACCTATAACGGCTCGACCCAGGCGGTGATGATGGGCACGCCGGGAGATCTGGAGGATTTCGGTATCGGCTTCAGCCTCACCGAGGCCATCGTCGAACGTGCGAGCGAGATCAGCAGCATCGAGCTGATCCCGAACGATCTCGGCGTCGAGGTTCGGATGTGGCTCGATGGTGACCGCGCGGCATCCCTGGTTGCACGGCGCCGAACCATCAGCGGCCCCGTTGGCTGCGGGCTATGCGGCATCGAGAGCCTCGAACAGGCTCGCCGTGCGCCGGCGCGGGTGAAGGGCCGGGGCATCGTTTTTCAAGCGCGCGACCTGCTGGGCGCCATGCAGGCCCTCTCTCCGCACCAAATTCTGAATCAGCAAACGCGGGCCGTCCACGCGGCGGCCTTTTGGCATCCGCGCACCGGTATCGGCCTGGTCAGAGAGGACGTCGGCCGGCACAATGCGCTCGACAAGCTCGCCGGCGCGATCGTACGCGAGGGGAGATCGGCGTGCGATGGCGCGGTACTGCTGACCAGCCGCGTTTCGGTCGAGATGGTGCAGAAAGCGGCGATGCTCGGCGCACCGGTCATCGTGGCCGTATCCGCACCCACCGCACTCGCGATCAAGACCGCGGATGAAGCGGGGATCACGCTGCTCGCGATCGCTCGCGATGACGGATACGGCGTATTCACGCACCCGCGTCGCGTTCTGCTGCCGGATGAGGCCGCAACGCACGCCGGCTGCTGACCTCGCGGGCCGACGCACATGGCGATGCAAGCCGTATCTCCGGAACCGGTCGCCGAGACCGGAAGCGTCGTCCATGCTCCGGAGCGATCGGTTCTCGTGGCGTCTCTTCTGAGCATGACGGGCGGCTTTCTCGACGCCTTTACGTGGCTCTCGCTCGGCGGCGTGTTTGCAAGCTCGCAAACCGGCAATGTTATCTTCCTCGGCATCGACGCCATGTCCGGGCAATGGCGGCAGGCAACCCATCATCTTCTTCCGCTGGCCGCCTTTCTGCTCGGCGCATCGCTGGCAATCCGCCTCAAGTCGCCGCTGCTCTGCCTCGCCGGAGAGATCGTCTGCCTGGTCGCGGTGATGCTGTTGTATCATCGGATTCCGGACATGATCACGATCCTCGGAATCTCCTTCGGCGCCGCGCTGCAGTCGGCGAGCTTCAGGCAGGTCGAACGCTGGAAATATCTCACCGTCACCGTCACCGGCAACATGCTCCGTGCCATCGATCAATCAGTTGCGTCCGATCGCGATGCGGCGCGCGGCACCGCAGTCATGCTTCTGGTCTGCCTGATGTTCCTGTCGGGGGCCGCCATCGGGGCCTGCGTGACGAAATGGCTGCACGCCTGGAGCCTTGTCCTGCCGATCGCATCGTCGGTGTGCGTTCTTTGGCTCTGCCGGCCGCAACTGCGAAGCTGAACCGTCGATCCAAGTCTCGTGATTTCGCTCGTTGACGGTGCGGAGCGCGCACCATGCCATTCGGCAAAAGGACGTTCATTCAAGGAAGCGTGCGCGTCATGCGGTGCGTACACTTTCCAACAGCGCCGAGATGGCCTTTCGACGTCAACTGCCAAGAGGCACGGATGAACAACCTTCGCAAAGAGACGGACAGCCTGGGTGAAGTGGACGTTGCCGCGGACAAGCTCTGGGGGGCGCAGACGCAGCGTTCGCTCGAGCATTTCAGCATCGGCAAGGACCTGATGCCGCGCGAAATGATCCAGTCCTACGCGATCCTGAAGAAGGCGGCCGCGAACGCCAATTGCGCCGGCGGCCGTCTCGACGGCAAGGTCCACAAGCTGATCGCGCATGTCTGCGACGAGATCCTCTCCGGCCAACATCAGGACATGTTTCCGCTTCACGTCTGGATGACCGGCAGCGGAACGCAATTCAACATGAACGTGAACGAGGTGATCTCGAACCGATGCTGCCAGCTCGCGGGCACGCCGCTCGGGAGCAAGCATCCGGTTCACCCGAACGATCACGTCAATATGTCGCAATCCTCGAACGACAGCTTTCCCTCGGCCATGTACATCGCAGCCGCGATGAACGTGACCGAGCAGCTCGTTCCGGCGGTCGAGGCGTTGCACGACGCAATCGCGGCAAAATCGAGCCAGTGGGACGACGTCGTCAAGATCGGCAGAACCCACATGCAGGACGCGACCCCCCTGACGCTCGGGCAGGAATGGTCCGGCTATGCCGGCATGCTCGCCGACGATCTGGCCCGCATCGACGACGCGCTCAAGGGCGTCTTCCGGCTCGCCCTGGGCGGCACGGCCGTCGGCACCGGCATCAATGCCGCGCCGGGCTTCGCCGAGGCCGTCGCCGCGGAAATCGCGCGGCTGACGGGGCTGCCCTTCGTCAGCGCACCGAACAAGTTTGCCGTCCAGGGCGCGCATGATGCGCTGGTGCAGCTATCCGGCACGCTCCGCACGCTCGCGGGATCGCTCTACAAGATCGCGAACGACATCCGTCTGATGTCCTGCGGCCCGCGCGCGGGCTTTGCCGAATTGCTGATCCCCGAGAACGAGCCGGGTTCGTCGATCATGCCGGGCAAGGTCAACCCGACGCAGGCCGAAGCACTGACGATGATCGCCGTGCAGGTGATGGCGAACGACGTCGCCGTCGGGTTCGGCGGAGCCGGCGGCTATCTGGAAATGAATGTCTACAAGCCGCTGATCATCCACAACATCGCGCAGTCCGTCACCATCCTGACCGATGGTTGCACCAATTTCCGCACCTTCCTCGTCGAGGGCACCGAGCCGAACCACAGGAAGATCAAGGAGTATGTCGAGAGATCGCTGATGCTCGTGACTGCGCTGGCGCCCGTGATCGGCTACGACAAGGCGTCGCGGATCGCGCACTATGCGATGGACAACGACCTCACGCTGAAGTCGGCGGCGCTCAAGCTCGGTTTCGTGACCGAGCCGGAGTTCGACCGCATTGTGGATCCCGCCAAGATGGTCAAGCCCTATGTGGCCGAGATCAAGGTGCCGCTCGCAATCGGCGCGAAGGCCGGCTGAAGGGGCGGCGGCAATGATCCGGTGCGTCAGACTCTGGACGGGTGCGGATGGCAAGTCGCACTTCGAGGATGGCGTCGTCGAGCTCGCGCGCGGGGCGAGGGGCGATGCGCTCAGCGCA
The DNA here is from genome assembly GCF_056402655.1 of Bradyrhizobium sp. P3_C3. NCBI lineage: Bacteria > Pseudomonadati > Pseudomonadota > Alphaproteobacteria > Hyphomicrobiales > Nitrobacteraceae > Bradyrhizobium > Bradyrhizobium sp. P3_C3. Next base: position 78,542 of record NZ_JBFUGY010000009.1, read on the forward strand.
AAGCTTCGGATCGATGCCGCTTCGTTCCACGAAACGGATGCAGATCCGAAACTCGGCTGGCATCCCGACGCAGCGCGCCAGCTCGTCATGTCCCTGAGCGGGACGCTACGGTTCGAAACGGCGGATGGAAGCTTCACGCTGCGCCCGGGCGATGTCCTGTTCACGGAAGATACCGGTGGGACGGGCCACAATTGGACCATGACGGACGAGGCGCCGTGGCGGCGCCTCTACACGGTTCTCGAGCCGGGCGCCGAGGTGCCGTTCTGGTCCGAACAACCCCGGGCAGGCAACGCAACCACAATGCAAGGAGAGACACGATGATCCGCTGTGTGCGTCTATGGACCGGAGAGGACAACAACTCGCATTTCGAGGAAGGCTTCCTCGAGCTGGAGCCGGGACAGCGCGGCGACTTCCTGACCGGAAAGATCGATGCCGCCAGCGTCTCCTTTCAGGAAACGGAATCGGGCGGAGCTTTCGCCTGGCACACCGCGCMGATCCGGCAGCTGGTGATCACGCTCAGCGGAACGCTCGATTTCCAGACGCGTGACGGCCACCACTTCCTGCTCCACCCCGGCAACATCCTGCTGGCGGAGGACACCGCCGGCTCGGGGCATAGCTGGAAATTGACCGACGATTCATCCTGGCGCCGTGCCTACGTGATCCTGCGCCCGGGAGCGGACGTGCCGTTCCGCGCCAAGGTGCGGCAATCGGTGCGGGCCTGATCGAGCCATCCAAAGCAGCAACACCCGACGAAGGAAATAGCCATGTCAGCAGCTTCCGACCGCGAAACTGATGTCGTCCTCATTGGCGCCGGCATCATGAGCGCGACACTCGGCGTCTTTCTCAAGGAGCTCGAGCCCTCCCTGTCGATCCAGATGTACGAGATTCTCGGGGATTGCGCGCAGGAAAGCTCCGACTCCTGGAACAATGCCGGGACCGGCCACGCGGCGAACTGCGAGATGAACTATACGCCGCAGCGGCCCGACGGCAGCATCGACATCTCCAAGGCGCTCCAGGTCAACGTGGAGTTCGATCTGTCCCGGCAGTTCTGGTCCTACCTGATCGGTCGCGGAGCGATCGCGGATCCGCAAGCGTTCATCCATCCGGTGCCGCATATGAGCTTCGTGCACGGCGCGGAGAACGTCGAATTTCTCCGGAAACGGTTCAAGGCGATGTCGGCCCATCATTGCTATGAGGGGATGGAGCATACCGAGGATTCCAGGCAGATTGCCGAATGGGCGCCGCTGGTGATGGACGGACGGAGTGGCGACGAGCCGGTTGCCGCAACACGGATCATCACCGGCACCGACGTCGACTACGGCTCGTTGACGCATCTGCTGGTCAAGCATCTGGTCAGCCAGCCGGGCTGCGCGGTCCACTACAACAGCTGCGTCACCGGTCTTGACCGGGAGGAGGGTGGCCGGTGGCGTGTCGAAGTGCGGGACACCGCGAGCGGCGAGACGCGGTCGGTGCGCGCAAAATTCGTCTTCGTCGGTGCCGGCGGCGGCGCGCTGCCGCTGCTGGAGAAATCCGGTATCCCGGAGGGGCGCGGCTATGGCGGTTTCCCGGTCAGCGGGATCTGGCTGCGCTGCGATGATCCCGAGATCAACAAGCGTCACCATGCCAAGGTCTACGGCAAGGCCGCGGTCGGCTCGCCGCCGATGTCGGTGCCGCATCTCGATACGCGGGTGATCGGCGGCCAGCACTCGTTGCTGTTCGGTCCCTATGCCGGCTTCTCGAGCAAATTCCTCAAGCATGGCTCGCTGCTGGATCTCTTCGAGTCCATTCGTCCCGCCAATGTCAAGCCGCTGCTTTCGGTGGCGCGCGACAATTTCGATCTCACCGAATACCTGGTCGGGCAGGTGCTGCAATCGGAGGGACACCGGCTCGCCGCACTCGACGAATATTTCCCGAAGGCCGACCCGAAGGACTGGAGGCTGCAGGTCGCGGGCCAGCGCGTCCAGATCATCAAGCCCAATGTCAAGCGTGGTGGGTTGCTCGAGTTCGGGACCGAGCTCGTCGGCGCGGACGATCATTCGCTGGTGGCCCTGCTCGGTGCTTCACCGGGGGCTTCCACCGCCGCGTTCATCGCGATCAGCGTGCTCGAGAAGTGCTTCGCCGGGGAGCTGACGGCAAGCGCCTGGCTGCCCAAGCTGAAGCAGATCATCCCGTCCTATGGCGTGTCGCTGATCGACGATGCGGATTTCTGTCGCCAGATTCGTGCAGCGACCGCCGCGGTCCTCAAGGTCGACAACATTCCGCAGCCGGCCGCACGCGCGCCGGCGGCCGCGAAGCGGGCGTGAACCAACGGAGAATGTTCGATGGACCCGACGGCGCTCCTTCTGTCGCGGCTGCAATTCGCTTTCACCATCTCGTTCCACATCATCTTCCCGGCGTTCACGATCGGGCTTGCCGCCTGGCTCACCGTGCTCGAAGCGATGCACCAGTACAGTGGCAAGCCCGTCTACCGGACCCTGTTCGCGTTCTGGCTGAAGATCTTCGGCGTGGCGTTCGGCATGGGCGTCGTATCGGGCGTGGTGATGGCGTTTCAGTTCGGAACGAACTGGAGCGTGCTCTCGAAGATGTCGGGCCCGATCCAGGGCCCGCTGCTCTCCTACGAGACCTTCACCGCCTTCATGCTGGAAGCGGCCTTTTTCGGCATCCTCATCTTCGGTCGCCCCCGGGTGCCGCCGTGGTTCTACCTGTTCTCGACGGCGATGGTCGCGCTCGGGACGACGCTTTCGGCGTTCTGGATCATGGTCAACAACAGCTGGATGCAGGTGCCGACCGGCTACGTCCTGCAGAACGACCAGTTCGTGCCTGATGACTGGACGCAGATCATCTTCAATCGCGTGGTCTGGGTCCGGTTTCCGCATATGCTGCTCGCGTCCTACCTGACCGGCGCGTTCTGCGTGGCGGCAACCGGCGCGTGGTATCTGCTGCGGCGGACCTATCGCCCCGAAGCTCATGTCATGCTGCGGATGGGCCTTGCGCTTGCGGCGGTGCTGCTGCCGGTCCAGCTCTTCATCGGGCATCTCGTCGGCGACTATGTCCACGATTACCAGCCGGCCAAGTTCGCCGCGATCGAGGCGCGATGGCATGACGAGCAGCCGGCCTCCGAGGTGCTGATCGCGATCCCGGATTCGAGCACCGAATCGAACAAATACGCGATATCGATTCCGGTGCTCGGGAGCATCATCGGCAGCATGAGCCTGACGTCGAAAGAGGTCGGCCTCACCAGCTTCGCGCCGCAGGACCGGCCGCCGGTGTTGATCCCGTTCTTTGCCTTCCGCATCATGGTTGGCTGCGGCTTCGTGATGCTGGGATTGGCCTGGCTCGGGACCTGGCTCGGCCTCAAGCATCGGCTCGATCGGAACCGCCTGCTGCTGTGGGGCATCTTCCTCAGCTTCCCACTGCCGTGGGTCGCGATCCTCACCGGCTGGTACACCGCGGAAGTGGGGCGCCAGCCATGGACGGTCTATGGCGTGTTGCGGACTGCAGACGCCGTGACGCCGTTTCTGACAGCGTCGGCTGCGATGACTTCCTTGATCCTGTTCGTCGCGGTCTACGCCTTCATCTTCTCATTCGGGACGTATTACATCTATAAGCTGCTGCGTGCCGGCCCGGCGGGACTCGGTGGCAGGCCGCTCCACGTTCCCGTGCCCAATCGGCCGATGTCGCTCGCCGATCAGGTGCCCGCCGTACGCAGCTATCTCGGGGCGGGAGAATAGCCATGGTGATGTACTGGGTTGCCCTTCTTGCCATCAGCATCCTGATCTATCTCCTCCTCGACGGGTTCGATCTTGGCGTCGGCATGCTGTTCGGAGCGGCCGGGGGCGAGTCGCAACGGGATGCCATGCTGAGCACGGTCGCTCCGGTCTGGGACGGCAATGAAACCTGGCTGATCGTCACGGGCGTGATCATGTGGGGCTCGTTTCCCGTGGTCTACGCCATGGTGATGTCGGCCTTCTATATCCCTGTTCTCGTGATGCTGCTCGGATTGATCCTGCGCGGCGTAGCGTTCGAGTTTCGCGGCAAGGCGCTCAGTTCGCGCTGGGTCTGGGACGTCAGCTTCGTCGTGGGCTCGTTTGCCGCCAGCTTCATGCAGGGCGCGATGGTCGGCGCTCTCGTCGAAGGACTCCAGTTCTCCAACGGCGATTATACCGGCGGAACGCTCGGCTGGCTGACCGCCTTTTCCGCGCTGTGCGGGGTCGGGCTCTGCTTCGGCTATTCGCTGCTCGGCGCCTGCTGGCTGGTGCGGAAGTGCGAAGGTCCTGTTCGGGATGCCGCACGGCGCCAGATCCCGCCGCTGGCGATCGGCGTCCTGGTCTTCCTGGTCGTCGTCTTTGCGTATGCGCTTGTCGAACATCTTCCGATCCTGCAGCGCTGGACCGACCGGCCCTATCTGTTCGTGTTTCCCGTGATCGGCGCCGGTGCGGCCGCGATGCTGGCCAAGAGCATCCTGCGCCATGACGATTATTGGCCGTTCCATATGGTTGCCCTGATCTTCGTCGCGGCTTTCGCCACGCTCGCCTTATCGTTCTGGCCCTACATGATTCCGTTCGTCGTCACGATCGACGAGGCCGCGGCGCCCCATGCAAGTCTTGCATTCATGTTCTGGGGCGCCGGTCTGTTCGTATTCCCGCTGATGCTGCTCTATGTGGCGATCGGCTATCGCGTCTTCCGCGGCAAGTCGGCCCCTGCTGCCGATCACTACTGACGGCTGCACGCTCGAAGTTGCTGTGAGCTGTCACGGATAAAAGAAAGGCGCCGGTTTCGGCGCCTTTCTCGTTCGGAACTCCTGCGGACCTGGTTCAGGATTTGGGCATGACGCCGGGGCTGTTGTCCGGCCATTGCGCGATCAGCTTCTCGTCGATGTTGAGATGCTGGGCGACCAGTTTGGGTGGCGTGTGCGTCAGCCAGTAGGAGAGCGACACCTCCTCGTAGCGAGGGGCCCGAAACACGCCGACGAACTGCAGCTCGGTGTCGCCGACGTTCTCGACATAGTGGCCGAGATTGCGCCGGACATAGCCGATGTCGCCGGCCGCGAAGTCCGTCGTCAGCGCATTGGGGCCCGTGTCGAACACCGTCATCCGCGCCTTGCCCTTGATATAGTACTGCCACTCGTCGGCATTTGGATGCCAGTGCATCTCCCTGACAGCCCCCGGCGGCATCGACACCAGCGCCGCAGCGACGGTGGTGGCAACCTTGAAGGTGGTGCTGTCGGCGACGCGGATGCTGCCGGCGGAGCTCTCCTTGACCGGGGCCGAGCCGCCGAGCGAGTGGATGAAGGGGTAGGGCGGCGCTTCGGCGTGCTTTGCAACGGCTGCGCGATCGGCGGCGAGATCGCCGGGCACAGTCCCCTGGAATATCCAGCGGTTGTGCAGCGGGATCTTTGCGAACGCGTCGGCCGGAACACCGAAGTTCTTCGCCAGCACCTCGGGCGGCGTGTGGGCGAACCAGTCGGTCACCAGGAGCGTGTTGAATTCATTGGCGTGGCCGTCGTCGAAACAGATCACGAACTCGCAACCATCGGGGCCCAAGCCCTGCAGCGAATGCGGCGCGCCCGGCGGAAAATACCAGAGGTCGCCGACTTTGAGGTCGCCGACATAAGGGCGCCCCTGCGTGTCGAGCACGGTGACGCGGCAGGAGCCGTAGGTCAGGATCGCCCATTCGGCAGCCTGGTGCCAATGCAGCTCGCGGATTCCGCCGGCAGCCAGCCGCATATTGACGCCGGAGATCTCCTTCGAGATGGCGAAATCCTCGACCGTGACCTGACGGGCCCAGCCACCATTCTGGATACGCCTCGGCGCATTGTTGAATGAGGCCCAATCCGCCGGCAGGCCACCGACGTCCGTCGGGGGCGGGGTTTGGGCAGAGGGGAAGTGCTTGGCAAGGTCCGGATCTTGGGGACCGGGATCGGACAGGCTTCCGGGGCTCTTGGCGTTCACGGCGCCTTGCGGCGGCTCGTCCGGATTGCCGAAAGTTGCGGCCTGCGCGCTGGAGCCGACCATGGCGGCGCCTGCCGCGGACATGGCCAGCAAATCACGTCTTGAGAACATCTTGGGTCGCTCCTGAAAAATGTCGAAAGCCCTCCGTAGCGACGGGGCTCCAACTGACAAACCTAGTTTCCGGTCGCCGTTTCAGCTTCCGTGAACGCGCTCTTTTTGCCGGAATGCACTGGCTGCTGCAGCCGGCTCCGAACATGTGCAATTGCGAAATTCGGCTTCGTTTTGAAAAGACGGCTCTGCCCGCACGATCCTTAACTGGCCCGGAGAATTGCCATATCGCGAGATATCGAGATGACAACGAAATCGGTTCGTCCCTACCGTGAACCCGCCGGCGGCTGGGGCGCACTCAAGGCGCTCAGCGAGGCGCTTCTGGTGCAGCGGGCGCCGCTGAAGGGTGCAGCGACGCTCAGCAGGATGAATCAGCCGGAGGGCTTTGATTGCCCCGGCTGCGCCTGGCCAGATCCGAAGCACACCTCGTCATTCGAATTTTGCGAGAACGGCGGCAAGGCGGTCGCCTGGGAGACGACATCGAAGCGCTGCACGCCCGAATTCTTTGCCGAGCATACCGTCACGGAGCTCGCGAGCTGGAACGATTACGATCTCGAAATGGTCGGTCGGCTCGCCCATCCGATGGCCTATGACGCCGCATCCGACCGCTATCTCCCGGTGCAATGGAGCGACGCATTCGCCATGATCGGCCGCGAGCTGAATGCGCTGCCGGATCCGAACATGGCGGAGTTCTATACGTCCGGGCGAACCTCGAACGAAGCCGCCTTCCTCTATCAGCTGTTCGTGCGCGAGTACGGCACCAACAACTTTCCCGACTGCTCGAACATGTGCCACGAGGCGACCAGCGTCGGCCTGCCGGAATCGCTCGGCGTCGGCAAGGGCACCGTGCTGCTGGAGGATTTCGACAAGGCCGATTGCATCTTCATCTTCGGCCAGAATCCGGGCACCAACAGCCCGCGGATGATGACCAGCCTGCGCAACGCGGCCCGCCGAGGGGCCTCGATCATCTCGTTCAATCCATTCCGCGAGCGCGCGCTGGAGCGCTTCCAGGCGCCGCAGAGCCCGGTTGAGATGATCACGCTGTCGTCGACGACGATCAGCTCGAAGCTGTTCCAGGTGCGTGTCGGTGGCGACGTCGCCGTCCTCAAGGGGATCATGAAGATCCTCGTCGAAACGGACGAGGCCGCCCGTGCGGCCGAGCAGCCGGAGATCCTGGACTGGGATTTCATTCGTGGGCACACCGCCGGCATCGAAGCGCTGATCGGCGATCTCAAGCGAACGCAATGGCCCGACATCGAACGCCAGTCCGGCCTGACGCGCGAGGACCTGGAATATGCCGCCGGCGCATATATGAAGGCGGAGCGCGCCATCCTTGTCTACGGCATGGGCATTACCCAGCACCAGCGTGGTGCGCACAACGTGCAGCAGATCGCCAATCTTGCGCTCTTGCGCGGCAATGTGGGACGCGATGGCGCCGGCGTTTGTCCGGTTCGCGGTCATTCCAACGTGCAGGGCGACCGAACCGTGGGGATCACCGAGATCCCCAAGGCGGATTTCCTCGAGCGCCTCGAGCACCGCTTCGGCTTCAAGCCGCCGAGCGCGCCGGGACACAACGTCGTGACGGCATTGGAGGCAATGATCCGCGGTGAGGTGAAGGTCTTTTTCGCGATGGGCGGCAACTTTGCCGCGGCCATACCCGACTGGCAGGCGACGCAGGCCGCGCTGCGCAAGCTCGATCTGACCGTCCACGTCTCCACGAAGCTCAACCGCAGCCATCTGATCCATGGCCGCGCCGCCCTGATCCTGCCGTGCCTCGGGCGAACCGAGATCGACATTCAGGAATCGGGGCCGCAGTCGATCACGGTCGAGGATTCGATGTCGATGGTCCACGCCTCGGGCGGTCGCAACAAGCCGGCATCGGAGCATCTTCTCAGCGAGGTCGCGATCATCGCAGGCCTCGCCAAGGCGACGCTCGGCGAGCGCACGGTGGTCGATTGGGACGGCTTTGTAGGCGACTACGATCGCATCCGGGATGCGATCGAGGCCGTCTTCCCTATCTTCGAGAGCTACAATGCCCGGATCCGCATTCCCGGCGGCTTCCATCTGACCTCGACCGCGCGGGAGCGCATCTGGGCAACGCCGTCCGGCAAGGCCAATTTCCTGGTGTTTGAGGGCTGCGGCGAGGACCCGCCGCAGGCCGATCCGGATTTCCTGTGGCTCAGCACGATACGCAGCCACGACCAGTACAACACGACGCTCTACTCGCTGTCGGACCGCTATCGCGGCGTCTTCGGCCAGCGCGACGTGGTCTTCCTCAACGAATATGAACTGAAGAAGCGCGGGCTCGCGGACGGCGATCGCGTCGACCTGATCACGGAGTCGACCGATGGCGCCGAGCGGATCGTGCGCAACTTCCGCGTGGTTGCGTATTCGTTTCCGACCGGCTGCTGTGCCGCGTACTATCCGGAGACCAATCCGCTGGTGCCGCTCTATGCCCGTGATCCCCTCAGCTTTACACCGTCATTCAAGGGCATCCCGATCCGCCTGGTGCGCTCGACCGCCCCGGCGCAATAGAGCGGGCGGGGTCAGGCGTCGGCGTCCCGACCGGATGGCGGCGATGACGCCGGCGTCGCGATCGGCAGCGTAAACCAGAACCGGGCGCCGCGATCGGCGCCAAGGCCTTCGGCGCCAAGGCCTTCGGCGTCGATGCGGCCGCCATGCGCTTCGACGATGGACCTGCAGATCGGCAGTCCCATGCCCATGCCGGACTCCTTGGTCGTGAAAAAGCTTTCGAACAGCCGGCCGGCATGTTCGGCGGAGATGCCGGGACCGTTGTCCTCCACGGAGCAGCACAGCGTCGTCGCGTCCTGCGCGGCGGTGGTGATGACGATCCTGCCATGGTGGCGTCCCGCTTGCGTCATCGCCTGCACGGCGTTGATGGCCAGATTGACGATCACCTGCTGGAGCTGGGTGCGGTCGCCGAGCACGAGTGCAGATTCCGCGTCGGGCCGGTGCAGGATCGTTACGCCGCGGGATTCCATCTCGTGGCGCAGGAACAGAAGCGCCTCGCGAATGACATCGTCAAGCGACAGAACGGCGCGCTCCGGCGCCTTGCGCGAAGCCATCCCGTGAACACGCGCCACGATGTCCGCGGCCCGCCTCGTATCCGTGGCCATATTTTCGATTGCGCTGCGGACCTCGGCCATGTCGGGAATCGGCCTGTTCAGCCAGCGCAGACCGGCAGCGGCGTTGGTCGCGATGGCGGCCAAAAGGCTGGTTGACTTCGTGCGCGATGGAGGCGGTGAGCTCGCCGAGCATCGAGACGCGTGCCGCTTGCGCGAACTCCGCCTGCACCTGCCGAAGCCTCTCCTGGGCGCGGACGCGTTGCGAGATGTCGATCGTGGCGACCAGGCTTATTTCGAGATCATTGATTGGGCCGACGCGGGCCGTGGTGAAGAGAACGTCGACGACGCGGCCGTCCCACGTCACCATCTTGGTCTCTTCCTCGAAGTTCGTTTCACCGCGAAAGCGGGACTCCATGGCCCGCCGAAACGTATCCGGGCGGGCCTTCCAGGTGTCGGACATGGAACGCCCGACATAGCCGTCGATGCCCCCTCCGAACATCTGGATGGCCCGTTCGTTGGCTTCCTGAAACGAGAGCGCGTCCATGCAGGTCCGGAGAAAGTCGGGATGGCTGTCGAAATAGCTGCCGAGGTCCTTGATGCCCTCGGCTCGCAGTTTTCGGAACAGTACCACCAGTCTGCTGGCGTCGAGCTGACGGAGGGCGATCGGCATGCGGCCGAACAGGTGGCGGTAGCGCTGCTCGCTCCGCTCCAGCTCGGTGTGGTCCTTCTTCTGGGCGGTGATATCCATGACCGCGCCGATGAACCGAAATTGTCCGCGCTCTTCCGACGTTCCACGGGCGACCACGCGAATGTGCCTGATCGAGCCATCGCTCAGGATCAGCCGATGTTCCAGGGAAAAGTCGTTCCTGTCGTTCGTGGCGCGATCGAGCGCCTCGCGTACGGCATTGAGATCGTCGGGATGCGTACGCTTCAGGATAGTGTCGAGCGACGGCGGCAAGGTCGGCTCGAGATCGAAGATCCTGAACGTCTCTTCGGACCAGAACAGCTCGCCGCTGGCGACGTTCCAGCCAAAGCTGCCGGTGTGGCTGAGCTTCTGGGCCTCGGCGAGATAGGCGACCTGACGCCGCCGCAAGACGTCCTCGCGCTCGAGCCGGTGCTGCCGCCTGACCAAGCCGGCGATCGCAAGCAGCGACAATACGACAATGACGGCCAGCAGGGCGAAGGCGCTGGTGGTGAGGTCGATCCCGAGCAGGAAGCACGTGAATGACAACACGCCGAGCGCGACGCCTCCCAGGACCCAAAGGGCGGGATGGGCGTAGCGCGAATGGTCGGGCCACGATGTGCGACAGAGCGTCCCCGTGTGGCGGGCCGTCGCGGGTTCCTTGCCTTCGTGAGCGAGTCCGGGCTGGGCGAGCAGATTGAAGAGGTCCAAGAGATACTCGCCGGGCATGAGACCAATTCCCGAGCCCGGATGTCCGGACGCGGGATGCAAGCGATGTACCGTACCGTGGAAAACCGGTCTTTTGCTTTTTCGCGGACCCTTTGTCAAAACGCACGGCGTCACCATGCGAGCCTGCGCGCAGATCCGGGATGTTGCCGCGGGAAGGATTCCGCGACCTTAGGCCAACGCCGCGGTGGGCCTCGTCACGCCGAAACGCCTTTCGAACTCGGCGACATCGACGACGCCGCGCCGATGGGTCCCGTCACCGATCTTGCGGCCGCCGTCCCAGGCCTCGACTTCGAACAGGACGCTCCTGGCTTCGACGGCGACGACCCGTGCGACCGCGCGCACGGTACGGCCGACCGGCGTCGCCGCCAGATGACGGACGTCGACCATCATCCCGACGCTGACATAGCCGGTCGGCAGGGACGGCTGGATCGCCGATCCCGCCGCCATCTCCATGTGCAGGATCATCATCGGCGTGCCGTAGACTTCAGGCATTCCCGGCACCACGTGGCCGACCGTCATCTCGGCCGTGACGGTCACCAGCTTTTCCGCCGTCATGCCGACGCTCACCCGATCAAGCGGACTCATGGCCCAATCCCGCATCTGCTTCGCTCGTGGAGGGGGTGGGTGTCACGGCCGCATGCGGCTTGCGCTTGGTGAACCAATTGCCGAGCCGGTCGAGATAGAGATAGACCACGGGCGTGGTGTAGAGCGTCAGGATCTGCGAGAGCATCAAGCCGCCGACGATCGTGTAGCCGAGCGGCTGGCGCAGTTCGGCGCCGGTGCCGTTGCCGAGCATCAGAGGCACACCGCCGAGTAGCGCGGCCATGGTCGTCATCAGGATCGGACGAAAGCGGAGCGTGCAGGCCTGGTAGATCGCTTCCTCAGGGCTCAGCCCTTGATTGCGCTCCACCTCCAGGGCGAAGTCGACCAGCATGATGCCATTCTTCTTGACGATGCCGATCAGCAGGATGATGCCGATGATGGCGATGACGCTGAGATCCATGTGGACTGCCAGCAGCAGCAGCAGCGCGCCGATGCCGGCTGAAGGCAGCGTCGACAGGATCGTGATCGGATGGATCAGGCTCTCATAGAGGACGCCGAGGATGATGTAGATCACGATCAGCGCCGCCCCGATCAGCAACGGCGTGCCGGACAGGGACGACTGGAAGGCTTGCGCGTTGCCCTGGAACGAGGTCGACAGCGAGGCGGGCTTGCCGGTGTCCTTCTCGATCTTCTGGATCGCCGTCACCGCATCGCCCAGCGCTACGCCCGGTCGCAGGTTGAACGAGATCGTCACCGAGGGAAACAGGCCCTGGTGATTGATCAGAATCGGCGCCGGCATGATGACGCTGTGGACCAGCGTGCTCAGAGGGACCTGTTGGCCAGTGGCCGAGTTCAGGTAGATATCCTTGAGCGCGTCAGGCCCATACTGGAAGGCTGGATCGACCTCCATGACCACGTGGTATTGGTTTAGCGAGGTGAACATGGTGGAGACGATGCGCTGACCGAAGGCGTCGTCGAGGGTGTTGTCGATCGTCGTGGGCAGGATGCCGAAGCTCGAGGCGACTTCGCGATTGACGGTGACCTGCAGCCTCGGGCCGGCATTGGCCTGGTCGCTCGCGACGTCGGCGACGACGTCGAGCGCGCGGATCTTCTCCAGGAAGATCGCCGACCAGTGGTTGAGTTCGTTGGAATCGGCGTCCGTCAGCGTGTACTGATACTGCGTCTTCGACAGGCGCGCGCCGATCGTGATGTCCTGGGCCGACTGCATGTAAAGCTTGATGCCCTGGATATGGGCGAGCTGGGGTTCCAGCCGCGCGATCACCTGGTCGGCGCTGGCCTTGCGTTCGGGCTTGGGCTTCAGGACGATGAAGATGCGCCCCTGGTTGAGGGTCGCCGTCGGCCCGCCTGGACCGATATAGCTGGCCACCGATTGGATCGCCGGATCCTTCGACAGAACGTCGACGACCGCCTGCTGGCGTTCGGACATGGCGGGGAAGGAGATGTCCTGGGCAGCCTCGGTGATGCCGACGATCTGTCCGGTATCCTGTTGCGGGAAGAAGCCTTTCGGGATGATCACATAGAGATAGCCGGTCAGCGCGATCGTCGAGAGCATCACGAGCAGCGTCACGAAACGATGGCGCAGCACGATTCGCAGGCCGCGCGCGTACAGCGCAAGCAGGCCATCGAAGCCGCGCTCGAACAGGAGATAGAGCCGGCCGTGCTTCCTGCGCGATTCGTCCTTCAGGAGGCGCGCGCACATCATCGGCGTCAAGGTGAGCGAGATCACCAGCGACAGCAGCAGCGAGGCGGTGATCGTGACGGCGAACTCCTGGAACAGCTTTCCGACGTAGCCGCCCATCAGGAACAGCGGGATGAACACCGCGATCAGCGACAGGGTGATGGAGACGATCGTGAAGCCGATTTCGCTGGAGCCTTTGAGCGCAGCCTCCATGGGCGTCATGCCTCGCTCGAGATGGCGCACGATGTTCTCGATGACCACCACGGCGTCGTCGACCACGAATCCCACCGCGATCGACAGCGCCATCAGCGAGAGGTTGTCGAGACTGTAGCCGAGTACGTAGAGGACCGCGAAGGTGCCGATCAGCGCCAGCGGAACCGTGATCGCCGGGATGATGGTGGCCCAGAAATTCCGCAGGAACAGAAATATCACCATCACCACCAAGGCAACGGTCAACAGCAGCGTGAATTGCACATCGGTAACCGCGGCGCGAATCGTGGCGGTGCGGTCGGCGGCGATCGTCACCTTGATCGCCGGCGGAACGGAGGCCTGCAGCTGCGGCAGCAGTTTCTTGATGCGGTCGACGGTTTCGATGACGTTGGCGCCGGGGACGCGCTGGACGGCCAGGATGATGGCGGGGTCCTTGCCGTACCAGCCGGCCAGCAGGTCGTTTTCGGGCGCCTCGATCGCCGAGCCGATGTCGCGGAGCCGCACCGGCGAGCCGTTGCGATAGGCGATGATGAGGTTTTCATAGGCGGCGGGCTTCAGCAACTGGTCGTTGGTATTCAGCGTATAGGTCACGCGCGGGCTGTTGAGCGTGCCCTTGGGCAGGTCGACATTGGCGCCGGCGATCACGGTGCGGACGTCTTCGAGGCCGATGCCGCGGGCGGCCAGCGCCTGCGGATTGACGCGGATGCGGATGGCGGGCTTCTGCTGGCCGCCGATCCCGACGAGGCCCACGCCCGGCACCTGGGAAATCTTGGGCAGCAGGATGTTTTCCGCGTAGGCATCGACCGTGGTCTGCGGCATCGACTCTGACGTCAGCGCGATCAGCATGATCGGCGTTTCCGCCGGATTCACCTTCCTGATCGTCGGCGGGTAGGGGATGTTCTGCGGAAGGTACGGGCTCGCGGCATTGATCGCGGAGAGCACGTCGACCGCCGCGCTGTCCACCGTGCGCGACAGCTCGAACTGCACCGTGAGCTGGGCGACGCCGAGTGCGCTGGACGAGGTGAGCTGCGTGACGCCGGGGATCTGGCTGAGCTGCTGTTCGAGTGGCGTCGCGACCGACGAGGCGATGGTTCCGGGGTCGGCGCCGGGCAGTTGCGCCGAGATCTGGATCGTCGGGTAGTTGACGTTCGGCAGCGCGCCGACCGGCAACAGGGGGTAGGCCGCGAGGCCGCACAGCAGCAGGCCCGCCATCAGCAGAGCGGTTGCAATCGGCCGCAGGATGAAGGGCGCGGACAAGTTCATGGGAGCGCGTCCTGCACGGAACTTTGCAGGTCGGCTTCGCGCGCGGCCTTGCCGTGCAGTTCCCGAACCTGGCTTCCTTCCGTCAGCCGATACTGACCGTCGACGACGACGGTATCGCCTGATTTCAGTCCCTGGTCGATCAGGGCCTGCCCCTCGCTGATCTGCGCGACGTGAACAGGACGCAAGGAAGCGGTCTGGTTGGGAGCGACGACATAGACATAGCTGCCGTTCGGGCCCTGCTGGACTGCGGAGCCGGCGACCGTCAGCGCATCTTTCTGAATCTTCAGCAGCAGCCGGGCATTCACCAGCTGTCCCGGCCACAGCCGGTGCTCGTGATTGGCGAATGTGGCCTTGAGCTGGACGGTGCCGGTCGTCCCTGCGATCTCGTTGTTGACGAGCAGCAGCGTGCCTTCGCCGAGCTTAATCTTGTTGTCCTGGCTGTAGGCGATGACCTTCAACTGGCCTTTTGCTTCGTGTTCCTGGATCACGGGCAGATCCGTCTGCGGAAGGGTGAACAGCAGCGAAATCGGCTCGATCTGGGTGACGACGACGAGACCGTTCGGGTCGGTCGGATGAATCACGTTGCCGACATCGATCTGGCGGACGCCGGTGATGCCGGGAATGGCCGATGTCAGGCGCGTGTAGCTGAGCTGGACGTTGGCCTCGTCGATCTGCGCCTGGTCCGCTTTCACGGCGGCCTTGAGTTGGGCCACCTGCGCGGTCTGCGTCTCGATCAGCTGCGGGGTCGCATAACCCTTGTCACCGAGTTTACTGTAGCGGGAGAGATTGGCTTCGGCATTGGTGAGTTGGGCCTGATCTCGGTCGCGATTGGCCGTCAATTGCTCGATCTGGGCCTCGTAGGGACGCGGGTCGATCTGGGCGAGCAGATCTCCGGCCTTGACGGTCTGTCCCTCGGTGAAGGCGATCTTGACGATCTGTCCCTGAATCTGGCTGCGCACGACATCGGTGTTGTAGGCGATCACGGTGCCGATGCCGCGCAGATAGATCGGAACGTCCTTGCCGGTGACCGCGGCGGTGACCACCGGTACGGCCGCGGGCACCGGCGCGGCGGCGACGACCGGCTTCCGGTCCGCGGCGAAGAACCAGAGGCCGGCTCCGACGAGAATCGCGGCGAGAGCGACAAGCGCGATGGCGAGATTTCGTTTCATGAGATCGTCCTGGATGTCAGGGATTGCTTGAGCCGCTGATCGAAGTCGTGCTGTCGGTTGCGGCAGGGCCTTGCACCGGAACGGACGGACTGATTCCGGCGCCGCCGAGCTCGGTGGCTCCGAGCGGTATCCCGACGCGTCCGACCGTCGATGCTGAAGGCAGCGGAGGCGCCGCCGTGATGCTGCTGTTGCAGGTGACGGATGAGCCCCCGGACAGGCCGCCGCCGTCGAACAAGGCTCCGGACGAGGCGGTATTGCCGGATCCGGCACAACCCGCCGTGCTTTGCGCCGGATTGAGCGGCGAAATGCCGGGCGTTGCGATCTCGGTCGATCCCAGCGGAACGCCGACGGGCCGCGTGGATTGCGGGTTGAGCGGCGACGTCGCCAGCATGCCGGTGGAAGGCTGCATTCCCGGCATGGTCGTTTGAGCGGACGTCGCAGCCGGGACGAGCCACAGCATGCCGGCCGTGAGTGCCACGGCGAGCGGTATCAGGGTGAACCGGCGCGAGCTGGATCTTCCCGAGCCGACGTCGTTCGATGGGTGCTGCTCTCGCATGAAAAATGCTCCGGCTGAATGCTGTCGAGCACTAGAGAGGTGCGGAACGGTGGGGTATTTCCAGAACGCACGTCCCGCTACCCGGCAGCACGACGACAACGGGCATTCGACGCATCGTAAGCGGGTATTCGTCTTCGTTCGGCCGCGTCGCCGAGTTGCCTCGCCGATGACAGCGCCGTTGGCCGGCTTTGGCTTCGGCTCGCTTTCGCTATTTCAGAATGGCCCGCACATGCGCGAGTTCCCGGCTGCATGTGCCTGTGTCGCCGTTTTGTTCGGCGGTACGTGCGCGATCAAGCGAATCCAGCGCATCCGCGAAAACCGCTCCGCGGCCGCCTTCGGCCTCTGCAATCGAGCGAGGCGTCGGTTGATGACTGCGCAGCGCGCTGAGGCTCTCCCGCTGCCAGCCGTGGGCGCCCGCGTCTTTTTCGATGGCCTGATCCAGCTGGATCTGGGTTTTCGCGATGTCGTCCGCACAAGTGCCTGCACGCGCGGGCGAAGCCGCGCACAACAGGATGAGAAGCGCGATCTGGAGATTTGCTGTGGATGTCATGTGTCCGATCCCATGCATGGAGTTCAATCAGCATCAGATGCGACCTCTTGAATGCCAAAGCGGATCGTTCGTCTTTCGCGTATGAACGCCGGCCGTTCACAGTAATGAGAGGTCTGTACGCCTGACATATGCGCTGCGCTTTGAAGTGCGCGCCCTAGCTAGGCAGTGTCCCGAGGATGCACGAGCAGCCGTTGTCTCGATCGGCATGTCCCGACGTGCGAAGTGGCAAGGGCCGTTGTTTGCCGAAATACGCCGGCGAGTGTCGACACTACTGTCGCACCATTCCAACCTGGAGTGATCCCGACATGAAACACCTCAACGCTGGCCTCGCCTTCGCTGCCACTCTCTCCCTGTTCGCGACCGTCGCCCCGGCGCGCGCTGAACCCCCGAAGAACATCGTCCTGGTGCACGGCGCCTGGGTCGATGCGTCCGGCTGGAAGCCGGTCTACGAGATCCTGGTCAAGGAAGGCTTCCGCGTCAGCATGCTGCAGGAGCCCGAGACGTCGTTTGGCGATGATGTCACGGCGGCGAAGCGGCTGCTCGATCTCCAGAATGGCCCGACGCTTCTGGTCGGCCACAGCTATGGCGGCTCGATCATCACCGAGGCGGGTGTTCATCCCAATGTCGTCGGCCTCGTCTACGTCGCTGCGCATGCGCCCGACGTCGGAGAGGACGAAGCGGCGCTGGGCAAGAAGACGCCGAGCGTACTTGGAAAGACCGAAGGCGCCATCAAGGTCACGCCCGACAAATTCACCTATCTCGATCCCGTGCAATTCCCCAAGCTGTTCGCGCCCGATCTGCCGCGCGAGCAGGCGGAGTTCGAATCACGCTCCCAGGTTCTGGCCGCGACGCAGGTGTTCAGCACGCCGCTGACGGCGGCTGCGTGGAAGACCAAGCCGAGCTGGGGCATCGTTGCCGGCAACGACCAGATCATCAATCCGGATCTCGAGCGCTGGTATTACGAGCGCGCCAAGAGCCACACCACCGTGATCCCGGGTGCAAGCCACTCGGTCTACGAGTCGCATCCGAAGGAAGTGGCGGAGATCATCACCCGTGCCGCTCGCAGCATCGATCAACCGGCCACCCGCTGACGCGTTTTGCCGGCCCTGACGCACGGCCGGCAGAAGGAAGGACGGCGGGAGAGACAGCACTCCCGCCGGCCCGACTGCCCCTCCGGAGAATTCCATGAGCATGATCGAGACGACCGGCACGATCCTGGACTGGGACGTGACGACGGTGAAGCGGGCTGGACTGAGCCGCGATCTGCCGTCCGGCAATCCGGACCTGATGTGGGTCGCGAATTCGTCGACTTTGATCTACGGCGAGCGGGATGCCATCCTCGTCGACACGTTCCTGACCGCCGGGCAGTCGAAGACGTTGCTGGATTGGGTCGTGTCGCGGGAGCGAAATCTGACCACGATCTACGTCACGCATGGCCACGGTGATCATTTCTTCGGTCTCGCGCCGCTGCTCGATCGCTTTCCGCGGGCACGGGCCGTGGCCGTTCCCGAGGTTGTCGACGAGATGAAGACGCAGCTTTCGCCGGCATCGCTCGACGGTTTCTGGCGCAAGCGCTCTCCGGGCGAGATCGCGCAGCGCCTGGTCGCTGCAGAGCCTMTCGAAGGCGAGCTCGCGCTCGAGGGACACAAGCTCGTCGTCATCGACATGGGACGAACCGACACGGCGCGCTCCACCGCCCTTCATGTCCCGTCTCGCGATCTGATCGTCGCCGGCGACACCGTGTACAACGGCATTCATCCTTATCTCGCCGAAACCGACACGCAGAGCCGGCTGGAATGGATCGCCGCGCTCGATCGGCTCGAAGCGTTGAAGCCCCGCTTCGTGGTGGCCGGACACAAGAAGCCGGAGAACGATGACGATCCGCGCAGCATCGCGGAGACCCGGCAATATCTGCTCGATTTCGACCGACTCGACCAGGCGACGATTTCTCCGCGCGAGCTCTACGAGGCGATGCTCGCGCTTCATCCCGACCGTGCCAATCCGGGATCGCTCTGGAGCGGAGCCAACGCCGCAAAGGGGCCAAGGTCATGACGAGCTGGCAGAACAACCGCGCCGCGCGCGATGCCCGCATCGCGGCCGGTGCCGGACTTGCCCACGGCAAGGTCGTGGAAGCGTCCGACGCTACGCGTCTGCTGGAGGCCGTGATCCGGCCGGGTGACCGGGTTTGCCTCGAAGGCGATAACCAGAAGCAGGCGGATCTCTTGAGCCGTGCACTGCTGGCGGTCGATCTGTCCAAGGTCAACGATCTGCACATGGTGCAGTCGGGCGTCGTTCTGCCCGAACATCTGGACCTGTTCGACCGCGGGGTCGCGAAGCGGCTCGACTATGCCTATTCCGGGCCACAATCGGCGCGCATCGCGCACATGCTGTTCGGCGGCAAGATCGAGCTGGGAGCAATTCACACCTATCTCGAACTGTTCGCGCGCTACTTCATCGATCTCACCCCGCACGTCGCCCTGATCGCCGCCGTCAGCGCCGACCGTGACGGCAATCTCTACACCGGCCCGAACACCGAGGACACGCCCACCGTGGTGGAGGCAACGGCGTTCAAGGACGGCGTCGTGATCGCCCAGGTCAACGAGATCGTCGAGACGGTTCCGCGGGTCGATATCCCGGCGGACCGCGTCCATTTCGTCGTCAAGTCCGACAAGCCGTTCTTCGTCGAGCCACTGTTCACGCGCGATCCGGCGGCGATCACCGAGGGGCAGATCCTGACCGCGATGCTCGCGATCAAGGGCATCTATGCGCCCTATGGCGTGCAGCGGATCAATCACGGGATCGGCTTCAGCACGGCCGCGATCGAGCTCCTGCTGCCGACGTTCGGCGAGAGGCTGGGCCTGAAGGGTAGGATCGCAACCCACTTCGCCCTGAATCCGCATCCCGCGCTCATTCCCGCGATCGAGTCCGGTTGGGTTCGGCAGATCCACTCATTCGGCTCGGAGGTCGGCATGGACGAGTACATCCGGGCCCGATCCGACGTCTATTTCACCGGTCCCGACGGCTCGCTGCGTTCCAACCGCGCGTTTTGCCAGACCGCCGGGCTCTATGCCTGCGACATGTTCATCGGCTCCACGCTGCAGATCGATCTCCAGGGAAATTCTTCGACCATCACCACCTCGCGCATCGCCGGGTTCGGCGGCGCGCCGAACATGGGCGCGGATGCGCGCGGTCGCAGGCATCCGAGCGAGCCCTGGCTGAAGGCCGGCGCGGAGGCCGATCCCGACAGCCCGGCGCCGTTGCGCCGGGGCCGCAAGCTGGTGGTGCAGATTGGCGAGACCTTCGGCGACAAGAACGTCCCGTTGTTCGTCGAGAAGCTCGATGCGATCGAGCTCGCCGAGAAGCTCAACCTCGAGCTCGCGCCGGTGATGATCTACGGCGACGACGTCACGCACATCGTCACCGAGGAGGGCGTGGCGAACCTCCTGTTGTGCCGTACGGCGCAAGAACGCGAGCAGGCGATCCGCGGCGTCGCTGGATACACCGATGTCGGTCGCGGGCGGGATCGCAGCATGGTCGCGCAGCTGCGCGAGCGCGGCGTGATCCGGCGGCCGGAAGATATCGGCATCAATCCGCTCGATGCGGATCGCAACATGCTGGCGGCGCGCTCGATCAAGGATCTCGTGCGCTGGTCGGGCGGGCTCTACGCGCCGCCGTCGAAATTCAGGAACTGGTGAGGACAGGCCATGGAAGATCTCAGCTTTCATCACCCGGTTCGCGAGCGCGCGGGCGGTATCAGGCAGAGCGCGATCGTGGGCGTGGTCGCCTCGGGCAATCTGGAAGTGCTGGTGGAGCGCGTCCTGCCGGATGCGGAATGCGCGGTGGAGATCAAAACCGCGGCGATGGGCTTCGGCGAAGTCTGGAGCGCCGTCATTGGCGATTTCGTCGAGCGCTATTCGCCCGGCGGGCTGAAATTCTCCATCAATGACGGCGGCGCGCGGCCCGACACGGTCTCGCTTCGGCTGGCGCAGGCGGTGCGATTGATCGCGGGGAGCGAGCAATGACCGCGCCGCTCCCGCACATCGCCCCGGCCGAACGGGCCCGCAGCACGAGCTTCAACGAGGCATCGGCGCGGACGAGGCTTGATCTGCTGCTTGATGCCGGCAGCCTGGTCGAGTTCATCGGGCCGGAACAGCGCGAGGTCAGTCCGCACCTGGAGATATTCGGCCTTCCCGAGCAGTTCGATGACGGCATCGTCGTCGGCCATGGCCGGCTCGGCGGCGCGCCGGTATTCGTCGCCGCGCAGGAAGGACGTTTCATGGGCGGCGCCTTCGGCGAGGTGCACGGCGCCAAACTGCTGGGTCTGCTCCGCGCAGCGCGCGAGATCGGATCGATCCCTGTTCTGATCCTGCTCGATACCGGCGGCGTCCGGCTGCAGGAGGCCAATGCCGGTGAGCTCGCCATCGCCGAGATCATGCGTGCGGTGATGGAGGCGCGCAGTGCTGGCGTGAAGGTCATCGGCTTGATCGGCGGGCGCTCCGGCTGCTATGGCGGCGGCGGTCTGATCGCAGGCTGTTGCTCTGCGCTCGCCGTTTCGGAGGCGGGACGCATCGCGGTGTCGGGCCCCGAGGTGATCGAGACCAATCGCGGCGTCGAGGAGTTCGACTCCCGTGACCGTGCCCTGGTCTGGCGCACCATGGGCGGCAAGCACCGGCGGCTGCTCGGTGCGGCCGACGTCTTCGCCGATGACACCGTGCAGGATTTTCGCGAGGCCGCACTCGAGCTGATCGGGTTGATCGGCCCCTTCGGCCTCGACCGGCTCAGGGCGGAGCAGGAGCGTCTGGCCGACAGGTTGCGCCGCTTCGGCGCTTGCCAGGACGCCGTCGATATCTGGACCGTGGAAGGTGTTGCGCATGCGGAAACGGTTCCGGAATTGCCGGCCGACCAGTTCATTGCGCTCGCTAGCAGGATCGGGAGGACCAGCCGTGACGCTCGATGACATTCTCGCCTCGCTGTTTCCCGACGGCCATGAGGTCAGGAACGACAATGGCGTCATTGCTGGCGCCGCGACGCTGCGATCCGGTGGCAGGATACTCGTGATTGGTGTTGCGGATCGGACTGCGCTCGGCGTCGACGAGGCGATCAGACTTTCCGCGCACGTCCTGGAGTCGATCGACCGCGGGAGCGGACCGATCCTGGTGCTCGTCGACAGCGACAGCCAGCGCATGAGCAAGCGTGACGAGCTGCTCGGGCTCAACGAATTCCTCGCGCATCTGGCGAAAGTGCTGATCCACGCGGACATGCACGGCCGCCCGACCATCGGTCTTCTCTACGGCCACTCGGCGGCGGGGGCCCTGCTTGCGACGGGCCTTGCGACGCGCGTGCTGGTCGGATTGCCCGGCGCCTCTCCCGCGGTGATGGATCTGCCGTCGATGGCGAAGGTCACCAAATTGTCGATGACCGCTCTTGAGGAGAAAGCCAAATCGACGCCGGTTTTCGCGCCGGGGCTCTCCAATCTCGAGCAGATGGGTGCCGTTCATATGACATGGAGCGATGCCACCTCACTCGCAGACCAGCTGGAGGCGCTGCTCGCCGACATGCCGGCTGCGCGGGATCGAAGAGATGCGCTCGGTAAGGAGCGCGGTGGCCGGCCGAAGGCCGCCGATATCGCGGAGCGCGTTCGTGACCTTGCCCTGCAAACCCGGTGAACCGCCGGCCGGTCGCCACGACCTCGTCTTTGTTAGCCCGCAGGGTTGGCGCGCGATGATCGGGATGCGCGGCGATCTCGCAGCCGACCCGCTGGTTTCGCGTTGGTCCGAAATGGGATGGCCGACGATCAGGCGGCGCGCTCTGCCTAGCGAAACGACCGGCGTTGCGCTCGGCCTGCCGTTGCCGCCCTCCGCCGGCAAGAAGCGGCTGTCGTTTCTCGCGGATATCGACCACGTCACTTCGGTCGCGAGGCCGCCCGCGCTGCGGCAGGCGCGCGCCTCGGCGCCGCGCAACTGGTGGCCGACGCTCGATCGGCTCGACGGGCTCGCGCTTCGTCATTCGGTGGACGTGCGCGTGTTCGGCAGCCTCGCATGGCAATCGCTGACCGGGCTCGATTACGTGACCGCTCGTTCCGACCTTGATGTCCTGTTCGCGTTCCCCCGCGACACCGATCTGGATCGGCTCGCCGCCGACGTGGCTGCGATCGAGACCGATGCGCCGATGCGGCTCGATGGCGAATTGATGCACGCGGATGGTGCAGCGGTGAACTGGCGCGAATTCCATGCCGGCACGGACCAGCTTCTGGTCAAGACCATCGGGTGCGTGGCCCTGCTCGACAGGGATCGATTCATTTCGGGAGCGATGGGATCATGATCACAGCGGCCGCGCGAAGCATCGAACCGCTTGTTGCCAGCCGGGGGCAGATGGCGTCCGGTGTCCGGGCGATCGGCGGCTTCGCTGCCGATTGCCTCGCCATGGAGCTGGAAACCTGGCCCAAGCCGGGGCTCGTGAGTCATGTCGACAATGGCAGTCACGTCGACATGGATGCCGGCACGTTTCGTCGCAGCGCTGCGGCCATCAGGCCTTACCTTCAAAGCCTTGCCGAAGCGGGCGCGCTCGGTTGCGGCATGGGAGTGCTGCGGGTCATCGGCCTGGAGGCCGAACGGGCGATGCTCGAGGCGACCGCGGGCGTCAATACGCATCGCGGCGCGATCTTCGGTCTTGGCCTGTTGTGCGCGGCGGCCGGTGCGAGGGCCGGCGGGCTGGTCGATCCGGCACGTCCGCTCGGCGACGTCGTGGCACGCCTCTGGGGCGCCAGCATACTCGACGGTCCGGTGTTGCTGCACAGCCATGGCAGCGCTGCTCGCCGCCGCTTTCGCGCAGGCGGAGCCCGTATCGAGGCGGCGAGCGGGTTTCCCAGCGTCTACCGGATCGGCTTGCCGGCCCTGCGGAGAGTAACGCCTGCCACGCCCGAGGATGCGGAAGCGGCTCGGGTCGAAGCGTGCTTTGCCCTGATTGCGTCAGTGGAAGACACGAACCTGCTGCATCGTGGCGGGCTCGAGGGGCTTCGTTTTGCACGTCGCGCGGCACGTCGCTTCATCGACGCCGGCGGCGTGCGCGCTCCGGGCTGGCGCGTCAGCGCGCGATGGATCCATGAAAGCTTCGTCGCCCGTCGTCTCAGTCCCGGTGGCTCGGCTGACCTGCTTGCGATGTCGCTCTTCGTCGATGCCTACGACGCGCCGGGGCCATGATGTCCAATGCAATCCTGATGGCGCTGGTGCCGGTGTTCTTTGTCCTGCTGCTGGGATACGCCGCCGGAAGGTTTCATGTCGTCGACAATCTCCATGTCGATGCTCTCAACGCACTCGTGATGGATTTCGCCGTACCGGCGTCCCTGTTCGCCGCAACCGCCTCGGCGTCGCGCAGCGAGATGATCGAGCAGGTTCCGCTGTTTCTGGTGCTCGGCATAACGATGTCGTTGCTCTATGCCGCCTGGTATCTTGCCGCGCGCAGGTTGTTCAAGGTGTCGCGGCCCGATGCGTCGATTCAGGCACTCACGGTTGGCTTTCCAAATCTTGCCGGCGTCGGTCTTCCAATCCTGACATCCGTCGCGGGACAGGCGGGCGCCGTTCCGGTCGCCGTCGCATTGGCAACCGGTTCGGTCCTCATCAGCCCGGTGACCCTGATCATGGCGGAAATGGACGCCGCCAGGTCCCGTGGCGAGGAAATGGCGGCGCGGCAGATGCTGACGGCGGTGGGACGTGCGATCACCAAGCCGGTCGTGCTCGCGCCCGTGTTCGGCATCCTGTTTTCGGTGTCGGATCTGAGCCTCGATGCGCTCGCTCATGCGTGCCTCGCGCTGATCGGGAGTTCGGCCGCCGGCGTCGCGCTGTTCCTGACCGGAGCCATCCTGTCGGCACAGTCGTTCCGCCTGGACTGGAAGATCGCGGCCGCAACCGTGGCCGCGGACGTGGTTCGGCCGCTCGCAGCCGTTGCAATCACTCACGTCTTTCCAATCGCTCCCGACACAGCGAGGACGGCCATTCTGCTGGCCGCGGTGCCTTCCGGCTTTTTCGGCATCCTGTTTGCGGTCAACTACCGGCTGGACTCGGCCGCGGTCGGATCGATGGTCATTTCGAGCACCGGATTCAGCGTCGCGACCATGGCGGTCGCGATCGCCGTGCTCTTTCCGCACTAGGCGGCAATCATGACACTTGCGATCCTGTGCTCGGGACAAGGCGGACAGCATCGGGACATGTTCGCCCTGACGGGCGATGCGCCGGAAGCGACGCACCTGTTTGCACACGCGGCAACGTTGCTGGGCGGCTGGGATCCGCGCGATTTCGTGCGCAGCGAATCTGACGAGGCTCTGCATCGCAACCGGTCCGGCCAGATTCTATGCACGTTGCAGGCACTGGCAGCCGCTGCCGGGCTCAGGGACATCATTCCACATGGCACCATCATCGCAGGCTACAGCGTCGGTGAGGTGGCGGCATGGGGCGTGGGAGATCTGTTCGAACCGGTCCTCACGCTCGACCTCGCAGTGCGCCGCGCGGAAGCGATGGACGCCGCCACCTGCGCCGGTGACGGGCTGATCTTTGTCCGTGGTCTTTCACATGACGATATGACCCGCCTTTGCGAGCGCCACGGCGCGGCGATCGCCATCGTCAATCCAGGCGATGCCTTCGTGGTCGGCGGTGGCCGGGAGGCATTGAACGGGATTGCCGGAGAGGCGAGGGCGATGCGCGCCACAAGGATCATCGATCTGCCGGTTCGGGTTGCCTCCCACACCGGACGGCTCGCCGAGGCGTCGGTCGTGTTTCGCGAAGTCTTGCGGTCGGCGCCGGTGGCGTTCCCGTCGGCCGCCGGTGCGCGCATCCTGAGCGGCATCGACGGCGGTTCGGTCGTCTCCGCCGAGACGGGCCACGACAAGCTCGCCGCGCAGATCTCGCAAACCGTGCAGTGGGGAAATTGCCTGCAAAGCTGTCTCGAAGCGGGTGCCACGGCATTTCTCGAATTTGGACCTGGACATGCACTGAGCCGGATGGTTGCGAGCATCGAGCCCGGCCTTCCGGTGCGGTCGCTGGACGATTTCAGGAGTCTTCAGGGCGTGCGCAACTGGCTTGCGCGGCATCTCAGCGACTGAAATGGCAACAGCATCGTTCCGGAATCGGACGGACGGCGCGCTCCGGATCAACGTGCGGCGAGGCAAAAAAAGGGGCCGTCCTTGTGGGGAGGACGGCCCAATGCTCGCATGCCTGGGAGGAGAAGGCTCGAGCCGTGACTTGGGGTCTCAGTCACTAACACTGCCAGCATCGCCGATCCGGCGTGCAAAGTATTTCACGTCCCCACGCTGTTTCTCATTTCGCATGATTCACGAAGGTCCGCCGGCAGGACATGAGACACCGGCTCGCGTGACGGAACCGGGTCGCATTCAGCGAGCCTGGGTGACGCCAATGCGTTCCGGCTGGTGCATCGCCAACGTGCCGGCGTGTCGCCTGTCAGACGTTTGAAGACAGTCGAGAAATGCGCCTGCGTGCAGAAACCGACGGCCAGCGCCGCCTCGACCAGCGGCGTCTCGGTATTCGACAGGAGAGATTTTGCATGCTCGATGCGCTGTTGCAGGAGATACTCGCGCGGCCGGTATCCAGTCGCGGCGCGAAAC
Organism: Bradyrhizobium sp. P3_C3; assembly: GCF_056402655.1. Taxonomy (NCBI): domain Bacteria; kingdom Pseudomonadati; phylum Pseudomonadota; class Alphaproteobacteria; order Hyphomicrobiales; family Nitrobacteraceae; genus Bradyrhizobium; species Bradyrhizobium sp. P3_C3. The sequence goes on from NZ_JBFUGY010000009.1 coordinate 104,701, forward strand.
TGCGCTGCGAAGTGCATCCGGGACAATCCCGCGACGCCGGCGAGGTCGGACAGGCTGATGGAGTGGTCGAAGCGCGCCCTGACATACTCCTCGACGCGTCGGAGCCGCCATTTCGGCAAGGCGTTGACTTTCGTACGCGGGGGCTCGCGCCGAGCGACGTGCATCACCAGCGTCTGGGCGATGCAGCGCGCAAATTCCCGATCAGCCGAATGGCCTTGTTCGGTCAGCGCCTTTGCGAGCTGTTCGGCGAACGGGTCGCGCAACAGAACGAGATCGTTCAGGCATTCGGGCGCGAGCGGCTCCGTTCCCTGCTGCGGAGATGGGAAGCAATTGGCCGAGATGTGGAAGTGCAGGAAATCGCACGGCACAAGAAACTGCGCGCGGAGCGGCTTCGACGGCGCGCCGACATAGAGCGTGCCTGCCGGCATGGCGCCTTCGAAAATGGTCTGACTGCCTCTGGTCAGCTTGAGACGTGTGCTCTTCAGGGCGATCGAGAAGAAGTACCGGTCGGGAGGCGTCGTTGCATCCTCGCGCCTGACGGCCGTCTGCGCATAGGTAAAGCGCGAGATCGTGATGTCCTCGCGCGCGACGCCCGCGCGTTGCTCGGGCTGGCGCCATTTTCGTTCGTGGGGGAATTCGCGTGCCCCCTGAGAGAAATCCGGTTCGCGGGCGCCGGGTTGATGTGTCAATCGGGCGCCGGCCGCTTGCATATCGGTGAGCATCGTTCGTCCCGTCTTTTGGATTCCGCTGCCGCCGTGACGGCTGCTGAATGCCATTGGTTGACGCTCGAACGATATGTCTGATGCCGCCACAAGGCCCGTTAGCGTTGCTGAAATCGTGTTAGATTTTGCGAAAGCTGCAGGTGCGTCGGAACGTCGCGAAACTCCGAATTAAGCAAGAAGAATCAAATGCTTGCGCTGTGAGTTCAGATGTTGCGGCGCGATGCAGCTCTCTTCAGGTCGGGCGATCTGACCGGATTCAGGGAAGGCGTGGCGAGGCATCGATGCCGGGGCTGAGTCCGGGCGCGATCTTCTCCGCCGGCGGAATTGCGGGCACCCGCGCGTAGGGAAGCGCCGTCACCTCGGGAGGCTGCTGGGATGGGGATTGGAGGCAGTTGGGGCGCGGCGGATCTCCTGCGCCGAACACATCAAACATTGGGTCCACGAAGGTCGTGCGGAGCCGATGAGGCCAGGTCTGGCGATCGACCGCATTGGGCCGCCGGATCGTCACCGTGGCCGTCATGCCGGAGACGAGCGGCACGCCCGGCGGCACCGTGTCGATGGCGACACGAACCGGTATGCGCTGTGCGAGCCGCACCCAGGTGTAGATCGGGTCCACGTTGGGCAGACCTTGCGTGCCCGCCGCGGCGTTTGACGGGCTGATGCCGCGGGTCACGGTTTTCACATGTCCCAGGATCGGCTTGGAGTAACCGATGAGCTGTGCCTCGACGCGATCGCCGACGCAGACATGCGCCATCTTGGTTTCCTCGAAATAACCGTCGATCCAGAAGCTGTTGGAATCGATGATGGAGACGTTGGTGACGCCGGTCAGCGCATAGTCGCCGACGCGTAGCAGGAGATTGGTGACATAGCCGTCGACGGGGCTGAGCACATTGGTGCGCTTCAGGTTCAATTCCGCCTGTGCAAGCTGGTGAGCGGCCGCTGCGTAGGCGGCCTTCGCCTGCGAGGCATTGCCGGCGAAGATCTGCTGCTCCTCTGGCGTCGTCGCGAGGTCGGACAGACGCCGGCGCCGGTCGGACTCGGCCTGCTTCACCTCCAGGTCCGCCGCCCGCTGGTCGACGAGGGCCTTGCCGATGCTGACGGCTACGTCGAAGTCGAAGGGATCGATGACGTAGAGCACGTCACCCTTGTGGACGAACTGGTTGTCGGCCACCCGCAGCTCCACGATTTTGCCCGCGATCTGCGGCGCGACATTGGCGACCTGCACGCGCACGCTGCCATTGCGCGTCCAGGGCGCGGTGACATAGTGCTGCCAGGTTGCAACCGATATCAGGATGGCGACCAGAGCGATGGCAAGAGTAGCGAAATGCTTGCCGACGCCGGCCATGAACCGCCCGGCGGCCTTGCGCAGCGACCGCGTCAATAGCGTCGCCTGCCGGGAAGCTTCGCCATCGTTCGCGGCGCGGTCGCTGGTCGCGCGCGCCGCGGCCTCCGTCAGGCTGGAACACGCGACGGCGTCGGCTGCGTCCGCTCGTGCTTCGGCTGAAGATTCGGGGTGGGGCGGAAAGGCCGCATCTCGAGGCAGAGCCGCGTCCATGACTTTCTCCCTAGCAAAAGAGCGCGAGCAGGCCGAAGATCGACACGTAGAGGCAGAGCTCGGCCAGCGACGGGTTGCTGAAGATTCTTGTAAATCCGACGAGACGCAGCACCGGGCGGAGCAGCAGGAATGCGAGCAGCGCCGTGGCCGCATAGGACACGATCGGGGCGATCAGCACGCCGCCCACGACGAGTTCACGATAAGTATTCGTCACGGATGCGTCCCCTGGCCGGAACCGGTGAAACTCCGCCATGGTTCGAGGACGATGCTGGCCGGAACGAGCGCGGCGAGCACCGGCTCGACGGACAGGTTGCCTTGGGCAGCCGTCTGGCGCAGCGCCTCGGCGGCAGTCAGGATTGCGCCCCTATCGCGTAGGGTGAGCGCGGCTCGCGCGGCGCGCACCGCTCCGCCGAGTGAGTTCTCGGCCAGGCGGTCCAGTTCGGCATGGCACTGTCGCAGCACCACGGCCTCGTCGAAGCAGCGCAGCGCTTCCGCGACGACCCGAGGGGGAGGTGCCGTGGCGCCGTTCGTTGTCAGGATCTGCTCGATCCGGGCGGCATCGCGAAACGCGGCTTCCTCCGGCGCGAGATGCCGGGCTCGCCCGGAATCGAGGCGGCTCAGCTCGCGATGGGCGTCGTCCAGCAGCAGCCGGATCCTCCGTTCGCCGGACAAGGACGGCAGCAGGAGCTGCGCTGCGAAGACCAGAACCGAGGAAAGCTGGGCAAACAGACATGTCACAAGGAATACGTCGGGGTCGTAGCTCTGCGGATTGCTCGGTGCGAGAATGACAAGCGTGAACACGAGGGAGAGCCGGCCGAGCGGCGGCAGGATGCCGCTCGGCAGCGTGATCAGCAGCGCTGCGCCGATCACGAGAGGCGCAAGGCCGATCGCCAGCAGTTGAAACTCGGATACGCCGTTGAAGACGAGGTATTTCAGGATGCCGGCGAGCAGGCATGCGATCGGCATGGCAAAAACCGCCAGTGTCGTGAAGGCGCGCGGATCCGGAGCCGTCGCGCTCAGGCCGATGATGACTGCGGCAAGCGAGAGGCAGAGCGCGGTGGTCGGCCATCCCGCCATCACGAAGATGATTGCAATGAGGATGAAGTGGATCGCGGCCCTGACGCCGGCTGCCGCTGCAATGCGAGGCGAGCGGTAAAGCGGCGCGCGCCACTGCCGGAGTGGATGGTTTCCGGCCCGCAGTGCCTCGAGGCTGTCGCGCACGTCTGCATTCCTGCGGATGATCTGATCGCGCAGATGGGTCCGGCAGATCGCGATCAGGCCGGAGGCGTCGGGGTTTCGGTCGTCCCGGGACGTCGCGGATGCGGCCGGCAGCGCGGCAAGCGTACGGGCGAGCGCGAGCTCGCTCACGAGGCCCACCATCGCGGAGCGTGCGGCTGCGGTTCTGGCCGGGCCGCTGATCGACTCCGTGACGAGGCTCGCGATCTCCGGATGCAGGGCCGCGACATCGCGCAACATGTCCGCAGCAGCGGTCGCGGATGAAGCTTCACCGCGGACGGCGCGTTGCGCGAACTCCGTGACCCCGCGATGCAGTGTTTCGAGGCGGCTCGCCAGAACCGGATGATAGTCCGGCGCGGCGAGCACCTCGTTGACCAGAGCGACCGCGAGGACGCCGATGGCGATGGCGGCGCCCCGGGCGACGCCGGTCGGAAACACCTGCAATGGGCTGTCGATCTGCTGAATGGCAATCAGGGCAACGGTGATGCAGCTGAGAGCCGCCGCATAAGCGCGATTGCCGTCCAGCATCCCGGCGACGTAGACGCAAAGTCCGACCCAGATCCCCAACACTGCGGGCAGAAGCGCGCCGGTTTGGGAAAAGGTGCCGGCGATGGCGATCGATGCGATCACGCCGATGGCGGTTGCGAGCAGCCGATAGCCTGCCTTTTCCATGCCCTGCGCGCGCGTGGGCAGCGCCAGGATTGCCACGGTGACGGCAGCCGACGAGGGGGATTCGAGCTCGAGCCAGAAGCTCACATAGAGTGCGAGGAGCATTGCCAGCAGGACGCGCAGCGCGAACGCCCAGGAACTCACCGGGAAGCCGGCGAAGACCCGCGGGCGGATGTCGTCGGCAGCGCTGGTGGCGTCACCTGGCAATTATGCTCCCTCCATGCGCGGCAAAGCGTGCGGCCTGCCGGCGTCGCGAAATCGAAGGGGAGCATGAGCTGTGCCGGCCGGTATTTTCGGTCCATCAACCTGCTTTCGGGAACGCACGCCGGGAAGGCGCAGTTGGCCCGAGCCGGGACCCGACTATTGCGGCGCGTGGCCCGCTAGGGCCTCTTCGAGGCGGCGGATGATCTCGTCGCCGCTGGACGGCTTGCCGAGATAGCAATGCGCGCCAGCCGCCATGACGCGCTGGCGCACGGGTTCGCTGGGGAAAGCGGTCATGAAAATGATCGGGAAATGGCGGCCGGAAGCAACCAGGCGCGCCTGCAATTCATCGCCGGTAATGACCGGCATCTGAACGTCGGCGATCATGCAGGCCGGATCTTCTCCCGCCGGTTCCCGCAGGAAGGCGACGCCGGACTCGTAGGCGTGGGCTTCATAGCCGAGCGAACGCACGAGGCTCGCCAGCGACGCGCGCACGCCTTCGTCGTCGTCCACGATCGCAATCACCGGGGTTTTGGCCATTGGCACACATCCTGACCGCTGTGTTCCGCAGGGAGGATATCTCCCATTGGGCGGCCGATGGGGCCTTATGCACCGTGCGGCAGTCCCGCCGGAATTATACTCAGGTTTGGTCCGTAGTCTTTCGGTTCTGGGAAATCCCGAGCGCTTCGGCCTTGCGAACGAGGTCGGCCAGCGACCGGACCTCCATCTTGCGCATGACGTTGCCGCGGTGGATCTTGACGGTGATCTCGCTGAGGCCGATCAGGCCGGCCACCTGCTTGTTCATCAAGCCGGCGGTCACATGGCCCATCACCTCGCGCTCGCGCGCCGTCAGGCTCTCATACTGGATGCGGATATCCTCCTTCGTCGCGGCTTCCGCACGGCGCTGCGCATCGCGCTCGAGCGCTGCCGTCACGGCGTCGAGCATGTCCTGATCGCGAAACGGCTTGGACAGGAAATCCACGGCGCCAGCCTTCATGGCGCGCACCGACATTGGAATGTCTCCATGACCGGTCATGAAGATGATTGGATATCTGATGCCCTGGCGGGTCAGTTGCCCCTGGAGATCGAGGCCGCTCACGCCCGGGAGCCGGACGTCCAGCACGATGCAGGCCGGTTTGTCGGGCATGACGCCGCCAAGCAGCTCGGCCGGTGAGCCGAACAGGCGTGTCTCGAGGCCGACGGATCGGAACAGGCTGTCGAGCGAGGCACGAATGCTCGCGTCGTCATCAACGATGATGACGACTGAACTGGAGGATTGGGCCGGCGGTTGCACTTGGTTTGGTCGTGTCATGGCAAGGCGTGTTCTTGGCTAAATGGCAGTGTCAGGTGGAATGTCGCGCCCGAGCCCGGAGAGCTCTCCACGGACAATCGGCCGCCGTGAGCTTCCACCGTCGTTCGGCAGATCGCAAGTCCCATGCCCATGCCGCCGCCCTTGGTGGTGAAGAACGGATCAAACAGGCGCGGCAGGTCGTCCGGCTGGATGCCCGGGCCGCTGTCCTCGACCGTGATGGCGAGGTTTTCGCCGTCCACGGTTCCGGCGCGCAGCGTAACGGTGCGGGAACCAGGCCGGCCTGACATGGCCTGGCCGGCATTGATCAGAAGATTGACCAGGACCTGCTGAAGCTGGATCCGGTCGCCGCGAACCGGCGGCAGGCCATGCTCCGTCTCGACGATGAGGGTGACGTCGTCCTTGACGAGCTCGCGCGCGACCAGGAGGGTCGCTTCCTCGATGATCTCGTCGATCTGCAGCAGATCCTGCTGGGTAGGGGCCTTCTTCAGGAAAGTCCGGATGCGGGTCACGATCTCGCTGGCGCGGCGGCCCTGGGCAACGACGTGACCGATCGTCGCCGCAACCTCCTTGAGATCGGGCACGTCGCGGCGCAGCCACCGCAAGCCAGCCTCGCCGCTGGTGACGATCGCTGCCAGAGGCTGATTCACCTCGTGGGCAATGGACGCGCTGAGCTCGCCGAGGGTGGCGACGCGCGCGGCATGCGCCAGCTCCGCCTGCGCCGCGAGCAGCGCATCCTGTGCCTGCTTGCGCTCGGTGATGTCGATGACGAAGGCGAGCACGTTGCGATCTCCGTCGGGCTCGGCCGGAAAGGTGATCGTAAACATGACGGGAACCTTGCGACCGTCGAGACTCACGAAATCGGTCTCGCCTTCGTGGAACCGATCTCCTTCCGCGAATGCGATCAGCGCGCCGAGGAAACGGCGGTGGTTCTCGTCCAGAAGCCTGTCCACGTTCGCGATGAAGGCCGCAGAGTCGCTTGCTCCCGCCATCTTCTGGAGGGCCGGATTGACGTCGGTAATTCTGGCGAGCCGGCGGACATGCCGCACGAATTCAGGATTTCGTGCAAGGTAGTCCCGCAACGTGGCGCCTCCGGTCTCCAGCGAATTCAGCGCGGTCCGCACTGCGCTCCAATCCTCCTCGACGACGCCGACCCGGCTTGCGTCGAACATCCGGCGGTATCGCTGCTCGCTCTGCACCAGCGCGTTATGTGCCGCGACGCGGTCCGTGACGTCGGTGTGGGTTTCAAGGACTCCAACGGGTTTGCCGAGATGGTCGTGCTGGAGCGCCCATCTTGCATCGACGGTGAGTGCGCCGCCGGCCTTCGTCCGCTGCTCCAGCCTGCCTTCCCATCGGCCGATGTCGAGCAGGCCGGCCTCGATGGCCTCTCGCCGGTCGGGATATTTGGTTCTCAGCAGCGCGTCGGCGAGTTGCCCGACCGCCTCGTCGGCCGACCAGCCGTAGGCCTGTTCCGCGGCCCTGTTCCAGAAACTGATCACGCCGCCGCGATCCCTGACGAAGATCATGTCATGCGAGAGATTGAGCAGGCGCGCCTGCGCCGCGAGGCGCTTCGTCGCCGCCTGATTCTGGAGCGCCAGCAAGGTCGTGATTCCGATGGCTGCGAGGCTCACCAGCGCACGAAGGGCAGGCGAGGCGATCGCCTCCAGATCGTGCGACAGTAGATAGGCGGTTATGGTCAGGACGCTGCAGCCGACAGCGGCGGCGATGATGTCGTTACGCCGGTGCGTCCTCGCCGCGAGCAGGATCGCAACGACGTAGAGAACTGCGACCGCGCCCTCGAGCGGCGTCAGCACATCGACCAGGAAAACCGCGAAAGCGAGGACGGCAGACCAGAACCGCAAGCCGGCGCGGCTCATCGATGAACCCGTGGCCCGATCAAGACTGGTCATCGTCGCTGGTGGTCGCTCTGCTCATTTTCGGTCACGTTGATGCCGCGATTTGATCGGGCCGACAACATGCGGCAACATGATTTTCGTGCTCTCTTGAAAGACGTTGCCGCGGTTTGATCCCGCGCGCGTGCCGATGAGGCACATTCCCCGGCAAAAACGGGGTTTTGCGTGAGTTTCCGACCATTGGCGAGCGCGTCAACTTACCGCAGGGCGAGATCAGTTCCGCCATCGCGGCGAACGGGACGCCCGTGCGGCCGGCGACGCCGCGGTCATACCTAGGTATGACGCGATCAACCCGAGAACCTATCCGGTGCACCCGCGCGTAGAATGGAGCGCGGGGACCGCCGAACTACTCTGCTCCCACATTCGGACGAGCCATTGGGTCTCGCCGGATCGAAAATGGGACAAGGAGTTCGACGATGTCGCTACAGATGTCACACCCGCTAGGCGCGAAGGATCATGTCGTCGGCTCGATCGGCGTCTCGGCTATCGATGGTTGCCAGTCCGGGCTTGCGGAACGTCCGGATCGCACCGGCGAAAAGGCGATGACGCTGTCCCTCGTTCACCTCGATGTTGCCCTGGCCATCGAGACGCCCCCGCCGGGCGTGCGGAGATGCGCCGGCGACGGGCCCAGCTTCAGGGTATCGGCGAAACGCCTCGCGCGCATCTCCGTCGAGACCGATCGGGAGGCCGGTGCAGGCGAGTTCCCGGACCCGGTGATGCGAAGCCTCTCCGATGCGCTCGCGGCAACCGAAGCGGCCCATCATCCTCACTCCGCCATCCTTGCGGACGCCTTGCGTCTTGCCATCCTGACCCGCAGAGCCAGCCGGCCGACGGCCGTCGCGCGCAACGAGACCGATCAGGCCGACGAGCGGTGCCGGTCTGTGCGGTCGTTGCAAAAATGGCGCCTCAAGCGCGTGCTGCAATATGTCGACGAGAATCTGGCTGGCAAGATCACCTTGCAGCATCTGGCGGCGGTCGCCGGCCTCAGCCGCATGCACTTTGCCGCGCAGTTCCGCGCGGCCGTCGGCATGCGGCCTCACGACTTTCTGCTGAAGCGGCGGATCGAACGCGCCCAGGAACTGCTGAGGCGCGCCGACGTCTCGCTGGTCGACGTTGCCTTGACCGTCGGATTCCAGACTCAGGCGCATTTCACGACGGTATTCAAGCGTTTCGCCGGCGATACGCCTTATCAATGGAGGAGCGCCTACCTTGCGCAATTCCTGCCGCTGCCTCGCGCCGAAGCGGGGCCGTCATGAGCAGTGTTGGCATTGAGGCCCTGATGCTGCCGCTGGCCGGCATTCACCTGGCGATGACGCACCATGAAGTCACGGGCGTGCTGGAGATTGCCCGTGCTCTCGGCAACTCCTATCGCCTGGCATCTTCAGATCCGGGATCCGGCGCGCTCTATGGCCGGTTCATTTTCGATTTCTGCCGAACCATCGTCACGGTCGTCGCGCGATAGCCTCTAGCAAATCGGTGTGCCCGGCGCGATTTCCGGCGCGAGATCGCGCAGCATGCTCCCTCGGCGCCTCGCAACACCGCCCTTTACAAGCGGGGCTGGTCAAGCGTTAACACGGCGATGGCAAACCGCAGAGCGAGAGTCATGAGAGCCTACAAAGTCGTCGACGCCTTCTCCTCCAAACCCTTCCTGGGAAACCCCGTCGCAGTCGTCTTTGACGCCGAGGGGCTGGCGACGGCCGAAATGCAGGCAATTGCCCGCTGGACGAACCTGTCGGAAACGACATTTCTCTTGCCGCCCACGAGTTCCGAGGCGGACTACCGCCTGCGCATTTTCACCCCCCGCAGCGAACTGCCGTTTGCCGGGCATCCGACGCTCGGCAGCGCCCATGCCGTGTTGGAGGCGGGCCGCGTGATGCTCCGGGCCGGCCGTCTCGTCCAGGAATGCGGTGTCGGGCTGGTGCGGATTGCCGTGGAGGGCGACGGCGCGGAGAGGCGTCTGACGCTTGCCTTGCCGCCGGCGAAGGTCACGGCTCTTTCAGCCGCAGACGTCGACGAACTGGAAGCTGTCATCGGTCATCGGATCGTTCGCGAGGTGGCTCCAGCGATCGTGGATGTCGGGGCCGTCTGGGTCGTCGCGCAACTTGCCGACGCGGACAGCGTTCTCGCGCTGACGCCGGACTTCCGGCGCTCGGCCACCTTCGAGAAGCGGCTGGGTGTGACCGGGCTCTCGCTTTTTGGCCGTCACGCTGATGGCGAGGCGGCTATCGAGGTGCGTTCTTTTGCACCATCATGCGGCGTCGAGGAGGACCCGGTATGCGGCAGTGGAAACGGCGCCATCGCCGTGTTCCATCGCGACCGCGGTCTCCTCAAGGCCGGGACGAGCTACACGGCGGCGCAGGGGCGCTGCGTCGGGCGCGATGGCCGCATCGCCTTGGCGATCGAAGCGGACGGCGAGATCAGCGTTGGCGGCGCTTGCGTTACGTGCGTGGATGGCAGGATTGCCGATTAAGCCACAGGTCGATGGTCGATCATGCCGCGCTTCGGCTGCGGTATGCATATTGAGTCAGACCCGCTAACGCACCGCGACCGCGACGGCAGACAAGGCTGCCGGAAGGGACCAGGCCCAGTCTCCCAGCACTGAAACAGCCGCCGCGGCGGCGACACAGCCGAAGATGAAGCCGAGCAAACGATGGAGCGAGCGACCCAGCGGCGTTGAATCATGCGGCAGCAGAGGGGTGCGTGGAGCGAGCAGGTCCATCGCCGACAAGACGGCATTGGCCAGATTGCCGGTCATCACCGCGGTCGAGATCGCGCCCGGCAGAGCGAGGCGAAGGAGCGCGTACTGGCAGGCCATGGCCGACACGGCGATCATCGCGGCCGCGCCGGCCCGGGATCCAGCCGCATCGGCAGACGGCCTTGTGATGACGCTGAAGATCAACAACGCGGCCAGGACGAGGAACTGAACCCGAAGCAACAGTCGCGCCAGGCTCGAACCGTGCCGGCCGGAAGCTTGGGCGATCAGCCAGACGGTCGCCAAGGTCAGCATGAAAACGGGAATCGCCAACAGCTGTGCCCAATGAAACGAGCCGCCATCGACGGCAACGACGGCGGCCAGCACGATGTTGCCGGTCACGTGAGCCGTGAAGATATGACCCAGCGTGAAGAAGCCGGTGAAGTCGACCATTCCGGCGATGACGCTGAGCAACGGTGGCAGTCGCGCCTCCAGGCGCGACAGCTCCGTTGCGTCATCCGCTGAATCCGCGGACCTTTGCAGCATGAGGAGGTCTCTGGCGAGCAGGGACATCTTTGGCTACTCCGATGCTGGCCGTTCGCATGGGCCGCTCACTGACCGCCGGCTACTGTGCCGTCCATCCGCCATCGACCGCGATCGCGGTGCCCGTGATCTGGTCCGCCGCGGGCGAGCACAGGAAGGCCACGGTGCCTCCAAGCTGCTCCGGAGAGACGAACTCGGACGACGGTTGTTTTTCGCCCAGGAGTGTCGGGGCGGCGTCCTTTTGGCTGATGTTCTTCTGTGCGGCGATGTCGCTGATCTGCTTTTCGACCAAGGGCGTCCGCACCCAGCCGGGACAGACTGCGTTGCAGGTCACGCCGCTGCCGGCGGTCTCCACGCCAACCACCTTGGTCAGGCCGATCAACCCGTGCTTGGCGGCGACGTAGGCCGCCTTGTGCGTCGATGCGACGAGGCCGTGGGTGGAGGCGATGTTGACGATCCGGCCCCAGCACTGCTTCTTCATCTGGGGCACCGCCGCCGCGATGCCGTGAAACGCGGCCGACAGATTGATGTCCAGGATCGCATGCCACTTGGCCGACGGAAATTCTTCCACCGGCGCGGTGAACTGGATGCCGGCATTGTTCACGAGGATGTCGAGGCGTCCGAACGTCTCGATTGTCGCGGCGATCAATCGGCGCACGGCATCGCCCTTCGACATATCGGCGCCGTCGTAGACCACGCGCACGCCGTGCTCGCGTTCGATCCCGCTGCGGATGGCTTCGATCTCGCCGGGGTCGCCGAAGCCGTTCAACACGAGGTTGACGCGGAGCCTGGCCAACTCTCTGGCGATTCCGAGCCCGATACCGCTGGTCGATCCGGTGACGATAGCGACCTTATCCTTCAACATGGGAGTTCCTTTCGAGGTCAGGTGGGGTGGGGGACTAGTGGGTGCCGCCGGCCTCGATCTGGCCGGGTTTCTTCAGCATCATGGACGCGGCGAGTGCGACGATCAGCGCGACACCGAGCAGGTAGAACATGTCGCCGAATGCCAGGATGAAGGCCTGCTTCTGCACGATCTTGCCAATCGCGACATAGGCGCGGTGAGCGGCGTCGATGCGATCGGTCACGCCGTGGTTCATGAAATACTGCGTCAGCTTCTCGAGCCTGGCTTGCGTGGCCTGCTCCAGCAGCGAGACCGACTGCGTCAGCACGTTGGAGTGATATTGCTCGCGCTTGGTGAGCAGCGTCTGCAGCAGCGCGATTCCGACGGCGCCGCCGAGGTTGCGCATCATGTTGAACAGGCCCGAGGCCGAACCCGCGTTCTCCGCCTCGATGCCCGATGTCGCGACAGCCGACAGCGGAGCGAACACCAGTGCCTGACCGAAGGCGCGGACGACGTTCGGCCAGAAGAGCTGGTCGGTGGCGTAGTCGTTGGTCATCGAGATGTTCATGAAGTTGGAGGCTGCGAACAGCGCAAAGCCGACACCGATGATGAGCCGCGCGTCGAAGCGCTGTAACAGCTGCGGCACCAGCGGGATCAGCAACAGCTGCGGCAGCCCGGTCCACGCCAGCACCATGCCGATCTGCTCGGCGTTGTAGCCCTGGATGCGCGATAGATAGACCGGCAGGATGAAGACCGAGCCGTAGAGCGCGATGCCGAGCAGGAAATTGGCGAGGATACCGAAACCGAAATTGCGACGCGCCAGGAGGCGGAGGTTCAGCAGCGGCTTCCTCGCCGCCAGCTCGATCCACAGGAAGGCCGACAGCGCGATCGCCGCGACAATCGACAGCTTGACGATGAACGGCGAGCCGAACCAGTCGTCCTTGTTGCCTTCCTCGAGCACGGTCTGCAGCGCGGCGAGGCCGATCGCCATGGTGGCGATCCCGGCCCAATCGCCCTCGCGCAGCAGCGACAGCTTCATCGGTTGCGGCTCGAGCGAGACGAATAGCAAGCCGATCATGACCGCGCCCGGCACCAGGTTGACGTAGAAGATGTACTGCCAGCCCCAGTTCTCGGTGAGATAGCCGCCGATGGTCGGCCCGATCGCGGGCGCAAAAGTCGCGGTGATCGCAAACAGCGCCAGCCCGATCGGCTGCTTCGCCTTTGGCAACAGCGTGATGATGAACGTGAACGCCATCGGGATCAGCACGCCACCGGTAAAGCCCTGCACGGCGCGCAACACGATCATCTGCGACAGGTCTTGTGCCAGCGCGCAGGCCGCCGAGAACACCAGGAACAACGTCGCATTGGTCAGGAGATAGATGCGGATCGAGAACGCCTGCGCCAGCCAGCCGGACAGCGGAATCACCACAATCTCGGCAATCAGGTAGGAGGTCGAGATCCAGCCGCCGTCATCGATACCGGCCCCGATCGCGCCCTGGATGTCGGCGAGCGAAGCGTTGACGATCTGGATGTTGAGCACCGCCATGAAGGCGCCGCCGAGCGTGGCGCCAGCGATGGCGATCCAGGTCTTGGCGGAGACCGCCGGGGCCGGTGTGGTGACGGACCGCTCGCCTTCGCCGGCGGGCACGGCATCGATGGCCGGTTGCAGTGTGGTCATGGTTGTCTGCTCGTCGCTTGCGAGAGAAGCATTGTCCGAACGGATTGTCCGGGAGGAGACAACCGCCAGGGACGCGTGTTCATTCAACTGCGGGGCTCGGGGCGGCGCGATGCGAGGCGCTTTTTGCTTTCGCGTTCGGCGATGGCCGCCGATTTGGTGTTGATGGTCGGCTCGGCCGACATGCCGGGACGGAGCAGGCCGGTCAGGCTGCGGTCGTCGAGGACGATTTTCACCGGCATGCGCTGTACGATCTTGGTGAAGTTGCCGGTCGCGTTGTCGGGCGGCAGCAGCGCGAACTCCAGACCGCTGGCCGGGGACAGGCTGTCGACATGGCCGTGCAGTCTGGTGCCGCGGAAGCTGTCGATGGTCAGCTCGACGGGCTGGCCGCCGCGCACATGGGTGAGCTGGGTTTCCTTGAAATTGGCGACGATGTACACGGCATCGAGCGGGACGACGGCCATCAGCTGCGTACCGGCCTGGACGAACTGCCCGACCCGGAGTGAGCGCGCACCGACGGTGCCGTCGACCGGCGCGATGATGCCGGTGTAGGACAGGTTCAGTGCCGCCTGCTGCTCGACCGCACGGGTGCGGTCGCGCTGCGCGACTGCCTTGGCGCGTTCGGTGGAGAGCACGTCGACCTTGCGCTCGGCCGCGAGCAGGCCCGACTTGGCGTGCTGCAATTGCGCGGCGGCGGCGCGCAGTGCCGCATCGGTCTGCTGCGCGCGCTGCACCGTGCCGGAGCCCGTCTTCATCAGCCCGTCGTATCGGACCTGCTCTTCCTGCGCGAATTTCAGATTGGCCGTGGCGGCAGCGACATCGGCCGTGCCTTGCTCGATGATCGGCTGCTGCAAGGCAAGCTGTGCATCAAGATTGCGGACAGCGGCGTCGGATGCGGCGACGTCGGCGCCGGCCTGATCGAGCGCGGCGCGGAAATCGCGATCGTCGATCTTTGCCAGCAACTGGCCGGCCTTCACCGTTTCGTTGTCGCCGACCAGGACCTGCGCGATATAGCCCGACACTTTCGGCGAGATGATCGTGGAATCCGCCTTCACATAGGCGTCGTCCGTGGTCTCCAGATAGCGGCCGATGGTGAGATAGTGGTGGCCGAACTCGGCTGCGGCGACGACGCCCAGGGCCAGTGCCAAGGCGAGGGCGGCCCGCTTGATCGCCTGCCCGGATGGCCGAAGGTTGGTTTTGGCGTCCTGCCCGGGAGCATAGGAAATGGAAGACATGGTATTCTCCGAAACGAGGTGGGCGGTGAGATTCAGTCGCGGCGATGGACGTCGTGGGTGACGATGCCGAGCTCGGGAGCCGGCGGGTCCAGGCGTCGCGGATCGGCCAGCGTGCGGCGGATATCGTCCAGTCCGCTCTGCCAGTGAGCGCGCATCGCGCTCAGCCCGAACTCATAATCCCTCGAATGGCCCTCGTGGATCTTGGTCTGATAGATCAGGTGCACGATGTTGTAGCAACGATGGCGCGCCATCTCCGCGATGGCGCGGATCTCGGGATCGTGCCTGGCGGCGTCCGGCAATTTCGCGATCGTGCGCTGCAAGGCCCGACGCATCTTCTGCATCCGCAGCACCTGGTCGGTCACGGCGCGTGTGCGGCTCGAATACTGGATGTCCTTCTGCCGGCTCGACACTTCCATCATGTCGTGGGGAACGTGGCCCTTGGCCGACCAGAGATCGATCTGGAACGTCAGCGTGTCACACGGCTCGCCGGACAGCACGCGGGATAAAGGCGTGTTCGAAACCACGCCGCCATCCCAATAGTGCTCGCCTTCGATCTCGACGGCGGGGAAGCCCGGCGGCAGCGCACCCGATGCCATGAAGTGCTTCGGTCCCAGCCGGCGCTCGGCGGTGTCGAAATAGGTCAGGTTGCCGGTGCGGACGTTGACCGCGCCGACGCTGACGCGCACGTCGCCCGAGTTCAGCCGGTCGAAGTCGACGAGCTTTTCCAGCGTCCGGTGCAGGGGTGCCGTATCGTAAAAGCTGGTCGCGGAGTCGCCCGAGAACGGTGACCAGAGCGGGGAGGGGAAGCGTGGCTTGAAGAAGCCAGGCTGGCCCTGGATCAAGGCCCGCGCCGCCGCCATCGCGTTGCGTACCGAGTTGATGTCGAACGCAAAGGGCAGTGCGTTGGCGAGCCCTTCGCCGGCGGGCCACTCGATCGAAAAGGCACAGATGGTCTCCCAGAACTCGCGCAACCGTGCAACACGCTCGCCTTCCGGCGAACCTGCGATGATCGCGGCGTTGAGCGCGCCGATCGAGATGCCGGCCAGCCAGTTCGGCCGGATGCCGGCCTCGTGCAGGCCTTCATAGACTCCGGCCTGATAGGCGCCGAGTGCGCCGCCGCCTTGCAACACCAGGGCGACGACATCGTAGGGCAGCGAATTGCTCCGCTGCGGCACAGGATTGGTTTGCTCGCGCATCACGTTCAGCATCTTGAGGACTCCCGATGGTACGGATGATGTCGATTAGCCGGCATTGGCGTCGACCAGGGTCTCGGAGGATCCGCGCCGCCGCACGGTTTCGCTCGAGGCCAGATAGTCGTGGACCCCGGTGCCGAGCCCCAGCGTCAGGTCGGCAACGATATGCTTCGCCGAGAGCACCCGGAGCACCGGCAGCTCGGCGACGGGGGCGAGCGCGTGCGAGTACAGGTCGAGCGCAGCGGGCCCGGTCCAGGCGCCCTTCACGGTGATGTCTTCGAGATGGAAGCGCACCAGCTCGCAGATGCGCGGCGTGCCGTCGACATGCGGAATGATCTTGAGCAGGAAATTCGGTGCGGCGAGCTTTTTTGCTTCGGCCTCGGCGTCGAGGGCCCGGTGCTTGTAGCCCATCGTGCCCGTCGCGATGCGGACCGAGCCGTAGTTCAAGGTGCCGACCAGCGTGTCGGTCTCGACCTCAAGCTTCGGCTGCGCCAGCTTCTTGGGAAAGCCCCAGAGCTCGCGCCCGCCCGCAATTGGCGGATGATCGTTGAGGAACATCTGGTGAACGAAGCTGCCGGCCTTGCCCTGATAGGACACCGGAACGACCTGCCCACTTTCAGTGTAGTCGCCAAATCCGGTCGAGTCCGGCATTCGGATGAACTCATAGTTCACCACCGGTTCGGTGATTTCGAGTGGTGCCGGCACGATCCGGCGCAGTGCCTCGGGATCTGTCCGGTACTGGATGATGAAGTATTCGCGATTGATGAAGCGATAGGGGCCGGGCGGGAAAGCCGGGCTGGTCAGTGGCATGGCGAACGCGCTCGCGCGCACGGTCTCGTGTTTCATCATGGTCGGCTCCGGTTGGTATGGGGTGATCGGGCCGGGCCCGCGCACGGTCGGCGCGGCCCGGTTTCGCGTGAGGCAGCTAGACCTCGCCGACGTGCTCCGGATCGGCCGAGGCCAGCGCGGCCGCTCGTTCCGGTCGGGGCGGATAGATCCAGACGGTATTGATCTGCTGCTTGGTCCGCTTCGCCTCGTCGCCGACGAGCTCGAGCTTCCGATCCCAGCCTCGCGTGAAGATCGCGCCGGCTTCTCCCAGATAGAGGCATGTGGCGTAGGCCTTCTGGTGATAAGGCCTGGTCGCGACACCCAAAAGTTCGGCAGCGGCATTGTTGCCGGCAAACGCGCCCATTCGCGTGGCATGCTGGCACGACATCAGCGCGTGGTTGCCGACGTCATCACAGGCTGCTTTGGCGGCATCGCCGGTGGCAAAGACGCCGGCGACACCAGGCACGCGCAAGTCGCGGTCGACAAGGAGGCGGCCCAGATTGTCGCGCTCGGCCGGGATCTGCGCGGTCAGAGGAGCGGCGCGCATGCCGGCGGCCCAGATCACGGTCTCGGCTTCGATGTGTTCGCCGCTGGAAAGCGTGACGCCAGACTTGTCGAGCGAGGTGACACCGGTGCGGAGGCGGGTCTCCACGCCAAGCTTGCGCAGCGCATCCTCAATGACGGGGCGGGAATCCGCGCCCATATCGTGAGCGATCGTGCTGTTGCGATCGACGATGACGACGCGCGCCTTGGCGTTCTTGCCGAGGACCGCACGCAGCCGCGCCAGCATCTCCGTCGCCGTCTCGATACCGGTGAACCCGCCGCCGGCCACGACGACCGTATCGCGTCCGTTCCTTGCAGGCCGATCGGCCAGATCATGGAGATGCCGCTCGAGCGCAATCGCATCGTCGAGCTTGTCGACGCTGAAAGCGTGCTCGGCAATGCCGGGGATGTTTGGTCGGAACAGCCGGCTGCCGGTGGCAACGACCAGCCGATCGTAGGAGAGATTCTGCTTCGTGCCTTTGGCCGTGACGAGCTCGATCACACGAGACTTGGTATCGATGGTCCCGACGCTGCCTTGCACGTAGACGACGTCGATGGCCTTCAATACGTCTTGCAGAGGTGCCGTCAGGGTTTCCGGCTTGCTTTCGTAGAGGCGGGGCCGGACCACGAGCGTCGGCTCCGGTGCAACAAGCGCGATTTCGAGTTGTTTGGGCGAAGCGCCCTGAATGTCCCGCAGGCGCGCGGCGGAAAGTGCGGCGTACATGCCGGCAAAGCCGGCGCCGATAATGACGAGTCGCATTTGATGATCTCCTGTGGATTGAGCTTTCCGGGCATGGGCGCGTCACCGCCGCCGCCACTCTCGTGGCGGATCGTCGAGGCCGATGACGCGAAGACGTGAAGTGAGATCGCGAATTCTCAGGGAGAGGGGCAGCCTGGCATTGCAGCCATAGGCGGCGGCCGGCGGTGACGAAAGAAAATTGGGTCGATGGCGTTCGGACGCCAATCGGCGTACGGGAGCTGGCCGCCATCCCTGTCGATGATGGGCATCACCGGACTTGCGTTATGTATGGACTGCGCCGGTATTTCCACTTCCTCGCCGGTCGCCGAGGTGAAGCGAACGGCCATTGAAAGTCCGTACATGATGGCGCTTGCGGCCATCCTTCGTCGCGGCACGAGTTTGACCGGACTAACCAAGTTCTTCCAGGTCATTGTTCGTCTCCGTCTATTGGATCGAGGGCACCCTGATCATTTAGCGGAGCGGACCTGCAGTTGCGCCAGAGCGATTGCTCTGCCTGCAGAGTGATTGCTGCTTAGCGCATGCGACGTCGCCAATCGCTCGGCGTTTCTCCCGTCAATCGCCTGAACGCGGCGGCAAAGGCGGTTTGAGAGGCATAGCCAAGCTCAGCCGCCACCGTGGCGATCGGGATTTCGGTGTCGCGCAGCGTGTTCATGGCCTGCTCGAGCCGGTGCTGGCGTAGCCAGCTATGCGGCGAAAGACCGGTGCTTTCCTTGAAAGCACGACAGAAGTGGAAGCGAGACAGGCCGGCGTCCGAAGCGAGCGCCGCAAGAGAGACGTCGGAATCGCTGTCCGAACGCAAGCGTTCGATCGCGCGTCGCAGAGCTTGGGGAGCCAGCCCGCCTATGATCGGCTCGATGGCGGTCGGCTCGCCGATGTGCGCGGCCAGGATGCGCGTGGCGATGATATCGGTCAGTCGCTGCCTGAAGAGTGCATCCAGAACCGCGTTGCCCTCCAACACATCCGCCCCGCTCATCAGCAGTCCGGATGTGACAGGGTCGAGATGCCCGGTTCGCTCCAGAAGATCACCGGGAATGGGCGCGTCGGCTTCGCGGGCGACGCGTTCGAGCGTTGCGTGCGGAAGATACAGCTGGACGACATCGACAGGACCGGGAATATCCCATCTGGCGCTCGAACCAGCCGGAATGATCGTCACGACTCCGGAACGGGCCGTTCCAATCGCAACCGATTTTCCGGCGCGTCGCTCCAGGCGCTGAACGCCTGTGGGGTACGTCATGATGACGTGGTCGGTCATGGGCTCGACGACGTCGTGCAGAGCGCCGTGCTTCCAATGCGCGATGCCGCCATTGGAGGGGTCCGAAGCCATCTGGAGCGGCGCGGTCTTCAGGATGCGCGCCATCTCCACATCGGCAGGCCGCCGCTCGACGTTCGGCGAGTCGCTATGGCGCGCATCGGGTGCGGCCAGCAGAGCCCCCAAAGGATCGTGCAGGATTGGCTTGTCCATGGAGTTAGTCTCGCGTTCGGAAGGCACTTCGGGACCCGCGGAGCGATTGCTGCTAACGCACGCGTCGTCGCCAATCGCTTGGCGTTTCGCCGTTCAATCGCTTGAACGCCGCGGCGAAGGCCGTTTGCGAGGCATAACCAAGCTCTGCCGCAACCAGGGCGATCGATGCGTCGGTATCGCGAAGCAGGTTCATGGCTTGCTCGAGCCGGTATTGTCGTAGCCAGGCGTGAGGCGAGAGCCCGGTGCTTTCCTTGAATGCGCGGCAGAAGTGGAAACGCGACAAGGCGGCATCGGAGGCGAGGGCATCGAGGGAGACGTCGGTATCGCTGTCCGAGCGCAAGCGTTCGATGGCACGGGCCAGGACCTTGGGCGAAAGCCCACCGATGGTCGGCTGGAATGGGGCTTGCGAGCCGGTATGGGCAACCAGGAGACGCATCGCCAGGAGGTCGATCAACTGATGCCTGAACAGCGTGTCCAGGGCCGCATTGCTCTCCAGCGTGTTGACCGCGCTCAGGATCAATCGGGACGTAATGGGATCGGGATGCGCCGTTCGCTCCAGGAGTTCGCTCGATGTGCCGCTCGCGGCTTCGTCGGCGACGCGTTTAAGCGTTGCGTGGGGGAGATAGAGCTGAACGACGTCGACGGGCTTCGGAATATCCCATCGGGAGCTCGATCCTTCGGGAATGATGATCACAGCCCCGCGACGAAACGTTCCAATCGCAACCGACCGTCCTGACCGCCGCTCCATGTGCTGCACCGCGCCGTTGTAGGCCATGATGACGTGGTGGCTCATGGGCTCGACGACGTCGTGCAAGGGTTCGTGTTTCCAGTGGGCGATCCCGGCACCGGAGGAGTCCAATGCCACGCGAAATGGTTCGGTGTGGAGCACACGCGCCATCTCGGCATCAGCGGCACGCCGCCCGGTCGACGACGACTGGCCTTGGCTTGGCTCGGATGCGGCCGGAGGATTTTCACGCGCAGAATTGTGCGAGATCGGTTTGCTCATTGGACGTGCTCGTCTCAGGGGCCTTGCACTCGCGGCTGAGCGCGATTTGCGCGCCCGGCGTGAAGCCATCGCTTCTTTTGCGCCCGTACGGGTGCCGCAGCGCGCCGCGAGCGCTCGGTGTGGTTTTCTAGGCACGTGGGACTACGGGGTCTTTCCTGAAACCGCGGTGCTTGTCCTGATTCTGTTCAAAGCACTCGGACGCGAGATCTTGTGATCGGCGATCCCCGGACGACTGCGGAGAATCAAGCTCATGATTTACGCATTAGATATTGAAATCGCTTCTGAAAATGGCTTTGCCACAATCGACAGCGGCGGCCCGTCGCAATCGCAAATCACGCCGCGACGCGACTGCGCGGATGGGTCGATCGAATGGCACTGGCTGGCACCTTCGGACAGAGGGTCAAGCGGCAGTTGAGCCTGGCGGATGCACCGCCTTCGCTGATCACGCGGTCGCGGCGAGGCGTCGACGTTGCGGTCACCGAAACCCTGAACAGTGAGCCGGTAGAGGGTCTTTCCGGCTCGCTTGCCGACGACGCCTATCTCGTCAGCCTGAAGCTGCAGGATTATCCTGACTGCGAGCTCTGGGAGCACGGCAAGTGCTTTACGAAGACGGATGTCAGAGCCGGTACGACCTATCTGTACGATCTCCGGCACGATCCGCGCTTCGTCATCGACAAGCCGTTCCATTCCGTCCATTTCTATCTTCCCCGTCTGACGCTCGACGGAATCGCGCGAGAAGCCCGCACGCCGCCCATTGGCGACCTCGCGTGCCGGTATGGTTTCGGCCATGACGACGAGATCATGCGCCATGTCGGCGCCCTGATGTTGGAAGGACTGCGTCGTCCGGCAGAGGCCAACCAGCTCTTCATCGACCACATGATGCTCGCGTTCACGGCCCACATTGCCCAGACCTATGGCGGATGGCAGCGCGTCGCGGATGCGGCCCGGGGCGGTCTTTCTCCGTGGCAGGTGAGGCGAGCCTGCGAAAGGCTCGACTCGGATCTTGGCGGGACGTTTTCACTGCAACAGATCGCGGCCGAGTTTGATCTCTCGGTTAGCCATTTTTCCCGGGCGTTTCGAATCTCGACCGGCCTTCCGCCTCACCAGTGGTTGCTCCGCCAGCGTGTAAAGGCGGCAAAGCAGTTGATGACCCTGCGCGACCTGCCGCTGTCCGAGATTGCGATCTCGGTCGGGTTCGCCAATCAAAGCCACTTCACGAAGGTATTCTCGGCACAGGTGGGCGTCAGCCCGGCGGCGTGGCGCCGCGAAGCGCTTGGCATCAGGGACAGCGAGACGTGATCGTCCAATCAGCGGCGCTGCGCCACTGAATTGGCGTAGGCGTCGCGACGCGCCGCGAAGATCTCATCCGGCGGATAACCGATGCCCTCCGCAAGATTCGCCGGATCGAAGCCGGAAGTATCGCACGTCTCGTCCGCTTCGATCGCGGTGATCACGATCGTTCCGAGCCGTACGGCTTCCCGGCTGTCCTCATCCGGCCACCGGATCGTGACGTCCTGCGTCGGGTCATCGGGACGACCGAGCAGCGCCATCAGGCTGAACCGGATATCGCGCGTCGCGATCCTTCCTTTGAGATCGTCGTGCAGGACGTCGGCGGACGTCCTCTTGGCCTTACCCCTGATCGCGGCAAGCTCGCTACCGACCGGGACGACCTTGAATTTGATGAACTGCGTCTCGCCCCTCGAATTCGTTGCGGGGAAGGCGTGGACGGCCCAGTAGGTCGTGCCGGCAAAGCTCGGGGGAGGCGGATGCGCGGCGATGTAGTTCGCCTGACGCAGCGTTTCGGGATTGGCGGTGGAGAAGGCCTTGATCTTCTCCAGGTCCGGCCTGCCGTCGCGGCCGGGCATGCGCGAGGTGAGGAATGCCAGCATTTGATCGAGCGTCCTCGCATAATGAACCGGAGCGCTCTGTGTGAGGATGTCGGAGCGATGCTCGTCGTTGCCGAGCCTGAAGCTGAAGCCGCGCAGCGCGAGATCCCTGGTCTCGGATTCGTGGGGACCGCCGTCCACCGAGAAGCGCGCCAGCACGCGCGATGGTGTTGTGAAGCTCCGCGACTTCGTGACCTCGTCGGCCCGATCCGAAGGGATGTAGGTCCCCCGGACGCAGCGGCCCTTGGCAAAGCTCGCGCGTGCCTTGGGTGGATTGCCCAGAACGGCTTTCTGAGCCTCGACAATGGAGGCGGGTGTGGCGGTGCCGCTCGGGAACAGGGACATGGCTTGGTCTTGGATTTGCTACCCTCAACCGTTAGCGGTGGGGCTGCTTCCGCGCTCCAGAGCGATTGCTGTGTTTGCAGCGCGATTGCTGTCATCTTGCGCGGTCACCAGGGCACCGAACGCGGCGTCGGTGGATTGTCGACGACAAAATACCTCAGCAAAATGAATGGCTTGAGTTGAGGTCTTCCCACGACCCATGATGGATCGGGGCGGGCGCTCAAAGGCTGCGTGTGCACGGGCAGCAAAGTCCATTGAAAGCGCGGCCGGCCGTTCTTCGGAGTGACTCGTCATCCGCTGAAGCGTGGGCAACCTCGGAGGGGCCGTGCCAACCGTCCTGCACCAACGAGACGTGCCTGGGACTGCAATCCGAGCCTGAGCCCGCGCCGGCGATTGACAGCTAATTATTACATGTCTAAAAATATGCAAATTCATATAATTCGTGAGATGCCTGAATGGACACGCATCCGCTCAAGCTCAAGGTCAGATCGTATGCCGCGGAGACGCCGTTCATACGGAGCCTTGTGTTTGGCGTGGAGGACGGCGTCGCGCCGCGATGGCAGGCGGGCGCACATATCCGCGTGGCGCTCCCGAATGGAGGCGACCGGCCGTACTCGCTGATGGCTTTGCCGGGCCTCCCCGAGGGCACGCTGGCGCTCGGGGTGCTGCGCGAGGAGGCTTCGACCGGCGGCTCGCAGTTCATGCACGCGTTGAAGATCGGCGATGTCGTGAAGGCAACGGCGCCGGTCAACAATTTTCACCTGCAGGAGGGAGCAGCGCCCGCGCTGCTGTTCGCCGGCGGCATCGGCGTCACGCCGATCCTGTCGATGGCGGCGAATCTCGCGGCCCGGGGAAGCCCGTATCGCTTGCACTATGCGGGCCGCACGCAAGGCCTGCTCGCGTTCCTGCCGCACCTGCAGGAGATATGCGCCAAGGGCCTGTCCATCCACTACGACAGCGACGAGTCCCGCCTGGACATTGCAGCAGCGCTCGGCGATGCCGCCGCAAACGCCCACATTTACGCCTGCGGTCCGGCCGGCATGATTGAAGCGGTGAAGGCGGCTGCGCTAGGCAGGGGCATTCCGGCCGACCGCATCCACTACGAGCTCTTCAAGGCCGAGCAATCGTCCTCGCCCGACTTGCCGTTCGAGGTCGAGCTCAAATCGACCGGGCGGGTCGTCAGCGTCGCGGCCGGTCAGACCATCATCCAGGCGCTGGAGGCCGCGGGTCTCGACGTGCTCTACGACTGCCAGCGCGGCGATTGCGGCATCTGCCAGTGCGGCGTGATCGAAGGGGTACCCGACCATCGCGACATCATCCTCAGCGACGACGAGAAGGCGTCCAACAAGGTCATGCAGATCTGCGTATCACGCGCGAAGTCGGAACGTCTGGTGCTGGATCTCTAGGGGAGGCGAGGGACGTCATGGCGAAATACGGACAGAATGCCGATGCGATCGCGGCGCTGGTGCGCGAGGCCGAGGTGCATCGCGACGTCTATGTCGACCCCGAGATCTTCGAGCTCGAGATGGAGCACCTGTTTCCGAACAGCTGGATCTATGTCGGGCACGCGAGCCAGTTGGGAAAGCCCGGCGATTTCATCACCGCCAATATCGGCCGTCAGCCGGTGCTGGCGAGCCGCCACACCGACGGCTCCATCCACGTCTTCTACAACCGCTGTCCGCACAAGGGCGTGAAGATCGCCTCCGAGCCCTGCGGCAACACCGGAAAGTTCTTCCGCTGCCCCTATCACGCCTGGTCGTTCAAGACCGACGGCTCGCTGCTCGCGATCCCGCTGAAGAAAGGCTACGAGGGAACCGGCTTTGGCGACACGCAAGCGAATGAGGGACTGTCGAAGGTCAGGAACGTCGTTATCTATCGCGATTTCATCTTCGCCCGCCTGAGCGACGACGGCGTGTCCTTCGAGGATTATTTCGGCGAGAGCCTTTCGACCATCGACAACATGGTCGACCGCTCGCCGGAGGGGAAGCTCGCAGTCCAGGCGACGCCGATCCGCTACATGCACACCTGCAATTGGAAGATGCTGGTCGAGAACCAGACCGACACCTGCCATCCGATGGTGGCGCATGAGAGCTCGGCCGGTACCGCGGTCAAGGTCTGGAAGCGCGAGCAGGGCGATTCCACGGAGACGCCGATGGCGGTGCAGCTCTACGGTCCCTTCATGAGCCCGTACGAGTTCTACGAACAGAGCGGCATCAGGATCTGGCCGAACGGCCATGGCCATACCGGCGTCGCCAACTCCATCCATTCCAACTATTCGGACATCGAAGGCTATCTCGGCCAGATGGTCGCGGCCTACGGCGAGCAGCGGGCGCACGAGATCCTCGGCGAGGTCAGGCACAACACCGTGTATTTCCCGAACATCATGGTCAAGGGCGCCGTGCAGATCCTGCGCAATTTCATCCCGATCGCGGTCGACAAGACGCTGGTCGAGAGCTGGGTCTATCGCCTGGTCGGCGCGCCGGACAAGCTCTACGAGCGGGCGCTGATGTACAACCGCTTCATCAACGCGCCGACCTCGATCGTCGGGCACGACGATCTCGAAATGTACGAGCGGGCGCAGGAAGGACTGAAGTCGAACGGCAATCAATGGGTCAATCTGCGGCGCCTCTACGAGAGCCATGAAGAGCAGGACGTCACGGCCGTAACCAACGGCACGTCCGAGCGACAGATGCGAAACCAGTTCCACGCCTGGTCGAAATTCATGACCATGGACATGGACAAGCGTGCCGAGGCCGCGGAATGATCGACGAGAAGGCCATCACGGACTTCATCTATCTGGAAGCCGAGCTGCTCGACACGATGCAATGGCAGGCCTGGCTCGATCTGTTTCACCCCAAAGGGCGCTACTGGATGCCGCTCGAATGGCAGCAGCAGGATCCGGTGCTCCAGCCCTCGTTGATGTACGAGGATCTGCTGCTCCTGAAGGTGCGGGTCGAGCGGCTCGCCGGCGAGCGGACCTTCAGCCAGAAGCCGAAGAGCCGTTGCCATCATCTTCTCCAGGCACCGCGGATCGTGGCGTGCGACCCGGCTGCGGGCGTCTACAAGGCGCGGACGTCCTATATCTACACCGAGACCCGCGGTGATCTGCTGGAGCGCTATTCGGGATGGGCGTCGCACGAATTCGTAGACGTCGGCGATGCCCTGAAGATCAAGCTCAAGCGGGTCGATCTCGTCAATTTCGACGCGCCGTTCGGCAACATCCAGCTTTTCATGTGAGTACGCCTTGACCGCTGCGACCACAGTCTACGCCCGCTTTCGCGAGACCGCCCTTCGCCGGGAGGAGGCAGGCTTTCTCAACGTGCTGCCGGAGACCGCCGATATCTATGGCATCGCGGCAGGCGAGATTTCCTACCGCACCATGCTCGATCGGGTCGAGCGCTGGCGCTCGGTTTTTGCAAGCCGGGGCTATGGCGAAGGCCACAGGGTCGGGCTGCTGCTCCAGAACAGGCCGGTGTTCGTCGAGCTGTGGTTCGCGCTCAACGCGCTCGGCGTGTCCGTCGTGCCGATCAATCCCGATTTGCGGATCAGCGAGCTCGAATACATCATTGCGCATTCCGAGATGAATGCAGCGTTCGTCCTCGCCGAGCGGCGCGACGAGGTCGAGACCGCGGCGCGCCAGGCCGGCCGGCCGATCCCGGTCGTGACCGATCAGGACGACGTTCCCGTACCTTTCGGAGATGCGCGGCCTTCGACCGCCGGAAGCGACGCGAGCGAATGCGCGCTGCTTTATACGTCTGGAACCACGGGACAGCCCAAGGGCTGCGTGCTCACCAACACATATTTCCTGCATTCCGGAAACTGGTATCGCGATGTCGGCGGGCTGATCGATCTCAAGCCGGACTGTGAGCGCATGATCACGCCGCTGCCGCTGTTTCACATGAACGCGATGGCGGTGTCGCTGATGGCGATGCTCTCGGTCGGCGGCAGCCTCACCATGCTCGATCGTTTCCATCCGCGTACCTGGTGGGCGTCCGTCCGCGACAGCCGCGCGACCTGTCTGCATTATCTCGGCGTGATGCCCTCGATGCTGATGAGTGCGCCGCAATCGGAGCAGGACCGCGCGCACGCCGTGCGCTTCGGCTTCGGCGCCGGCGTCGACAAGCTCCTGCATGCGCCGTTCGAGGAGCGCTTCGGCTTTCCGCTGCTGGAGGCCTGGGCGATGACCGAGACGGGAAGCGGCGGCGTCATCGCCGCCAATGTCGAGCCGCGCAAGATCGGCACGAGCTGTTTCGGACGTCCGGCCCCCGAGGTCGACGTTCGTATCGTCGACGACAGCGGCAACGACGCGCCGGTCGGGACGCCAGGCGAGCTCCTGGTGCGGCGCGCAGGTGCGGACCCGCGTTACGGTTTCTTCCACGAGTACCTGAAGAACGAGGCCGCCACCGCCGAGGCGTGGGACGGCGGGTGGCTGCACACCGGCGATATCGTGTCGCGCGATGCGGACGGCGACCTCCATTTCGTCGACCGCAAGAAGAACGTGATCCGCCGTTCCGGCGAGAACATTGCCGCAGTCGAGGTCGAGTCCGTCCTCAACCGCCATCCCGCAATCAGGCAGGCCGCGGTGGCCGCGACGCCCGATCAGGTGCGCGGCGACGAGGTTGCGGCGGTCATCATCGCCGAGGAGGCCGGTGCTGACCGCGCGCGCGCCGAGGAGATCGTGCGCTGGAGCCTGGAGCAGATGGCCTATTACAAGGCGCCGGGCTGGATCTGTTTCGTCGACAGCCTGCCGTTGACCGCGACCGAGAAGATCCAGCGCGGCGGCCTGAAGGATTTCGTCGCCAGGCTGATGCGCGACGGTGCGTTCTTCGACCTTCGCGACCTCAAGCGGCGGCAGGTTTGATCATGAGCGACATCCGCACGACACTCATCACCGGCGGCAATTCGGGGATCGGCGAGGCCTTGGCGAAGAAGCTCGTCGAGAGCGGGCAGCGCGTGGTCTCGGTCGGGCTGGAGAAGCCGGACTGGACGCATGATCTGCTCGCGGCCTATCGCGCTGATCTCTCCAATATCGAGGAGACACGCGCGATCGCGCAGGAGATCTGCCGCGATCACGCCGTCGATCGCCTCGTGCACAATGCCGGCGTGATCCTGCCGAACCTGCTGCCCGATGCTAAGCCGGAAGACATTTTGATGCTGGCGCAGCTGCATCTGGGCGCGCCGATGCTGCTGACCCAGGCGGCGCTGGAGGGGATGCGTGCGCGCCGCTTCGGCCGCATCGTGTTCGTCAGCTCGCGGGCCGCGATGGGCGCGGCGACGCGGTCGGCCTATTCGGCGACCAAGGCCGGCGTGCACGGCATGGCGCGCACCTGGGCGCTGGAGCTCGCCGCGAGCGGCATCACCGTGAATGTCGTCGCGCCAGGGCCGATCCTGACCGACAATTTCTGGGGCATCATTCCCAAGGGCTCCGAGCAGCAGGAGCGGATGGCGCGCAACGTGCCGGTCGGGCGGCTCGGCTCGCGCGAGGATGTCGCGCACGCCATCAGTTTCTTCCTCGACGAACGCTCGGACTTCGTCACTGGCCAGGTGCTCTATGTCTGCGGCGGCACCAGCCTTGTCGGCCTTGGTCCGTGAGCATGATCCGGACCCGGAGGGCCGCGTTAGCGCAAAGTGTGAAGCGGTTTTCCGAAAAGATCATGCTCCAATAAACAAGATCAGATCTGGTTCTGGCGGATATTCTCGACCATCCTGGCCAGCACGCGCGCACAGACCTCGATGTCGTCAGGCTCGATGCCTTCGATCAGCTTGTCGTAGTTGCTCGCCATGATCGGCCAGATCTTGCGCAGCAGCGCCTCGCCGTCCGGGGTCAGACCCACGACGCGGCGGCGCTGGTCTTCCTCCGCGATCTCGCGCTTGACGAGGCCCGATGACACCATGGACTCGACCATGCGGCTCGCCGTCGACTGCTCGGTCACCGCGAGAACGGCGACCTCGTTGACCGTCAAGGTCTTGTAGATGAACAGGACCGACAGCGTCCGGAACACGACATTGTTGATGCCGTGGTCGCTCAGGTCGCGGTTCTGATCGAGATTCCAGCGATTGGCAAGCCGGTTGAACAGATACGGGATGTAGGTTTGCAGCTGGTCTCGCGTCCTCGGCGGACCCGACTTCCATCTGCTCTTGGATTCTCTGGCCATTATCTCTTGCGACTTTGCTTCTTGCTCTCGGTATTAAGTTTTGAAGAAAGGGATTTCAGTACGGACAGCGCACCGTCCAGCTCCCGGGCCGAAACATTCTCGAGCCGTTTGCCGAGATGCTTCTTGTGGACGTCGGCTGCCTTCCTGAACAGCGCTTCGCCCTTCGGCGTCAGGCGCACGATGAAGGACCGCCGGTCCTCGCTCGACATTTCCCTGCTGATGAGGTCGTCGGCGAGAAGACGCTGCACCAGCCCCGAGACGTTGCCGCCGGTGACTTTCAGATTTTGCGACAGCTGCCCGAGCGCGAGGCCATCCCTGTAGCGATCGAGCTGGGCCAGCACGTCGAATTTTGCGAGCGACAGGCCGAACTCGGCGTTCAGCATCGAATTCAGCGACGCGAACAGCTCGCCATGCAGCGACAGCAATTGAAGCCAGAGCCGGGTTTCGATCTGCCCAGGGACGGGAACAATGTTCTCTTTGAGTGCTGCCGGCATTGCATGACCATCGAGTACAAGATGTCTCGTCGATTGGAGGGATTATCGCGGGTCTTTCGCTCCGATTAACAATTTGAGAATCGTAGTCAAGTCGCCTGATCCTGACGTCTTGGGGGTCGAACGGCAATCCACTCCCGCGTTCCCCTCCGATGGAATCATGCAAAAGTCTTGATGGTCTGGATCACGCCGTCGAGCTCCTTGCCGGCGCTGTCCTTCAGCGCGGCCTCGCGCAGGCGGCGGGCCCAATCGGCGGCATCCTCGCGTCGTTCGACCAGCTTGATCGCCGCCAGCGTCCTGTCGAATTTCGACAGCCCCCGGCTGTGGGTATCGGAATAGCCTTTCACGAGGCGTCGGCATTGCAGGATCTCGACACCGAGCTGGTAGTTGGTGGCGACCGCATCGGTTGCCGCCTTGAGCCATCCGTTCCGATGCGCGGTCTCGACGGCGTGACGCAGCGAGCGGCGTCGCAGGCCGCGTAGTCCGGCCACGACATAGAGCGTCAGGAACCAGGGCAGCGAGTAGGTCCGCACCCGGCGTCCCCGGTTGACGCGGCGATCGAGCCAGCCGAGCAGGCGCGGCCGCGCGCCGAGCCAGCGGCTGAAGCCCGCGGGCAGCACGCCCATGACCTCCTCCATGCGCGGATGCATGAACTCGGTGGTCTGGAGCACCTGTCCCTGGGACATCTCGAGCTCGCTCTCGATGCGCGCACGGCGACCGGCGCGCGTCTTCAGGTCGGCCACGCGGATGACGTCGTCATAGGCCATGGCGTTGGCGAGGTACTTTGCCGCGGTCTCCGTGAAGGCATAGGCGCGCGCACCACCGCCCGCGTTTCGGTCGGCGGCGTGCAACGTCTTGAGAATGTCGAGATACTCGGCGCCATAGGCGACGTCCTGGAAGTCGACCACCTTTTTCAGGCCGGCGCGAGCCATGGTGAGCGGGGGCTCGGGCAGTTCCTGCTTCAGTCTTGCGATGAGCCCGGCGAGATCTGGATCGGGCGTTGCGGGAGAGGGGACGTGATCGGCCTGCTTTGATAGCGCTGGCGCTGCGACCTCGGGTGAGCCGGTCTTGACCCGGTCAAACGCGGCTTCAAACGTCTCCACGCTAGCCTTGGCGCCTTTCCCACCTGCGCGGATCACGTCGAGATAGCTGTCGCGGCTGAACGGCAGCACAGCGGTCGCCGCAAGCGCGCCGAACATCGCGGCCGAGATGACGCTGCCATGCGCGATCGCCAGCGCGTTCAGATCGAAGATGATCTCGGACTTGGCGGCAACCCCGATGGCGCCGGTGACGGCGCCGCCGTCGGCGATGCCGTTGCCCGGTGCGATCTTCTCGCCGATCGCAAACGACCGGTGGTTGGATGCGATCAACGTGGTGCGATCCGGCGTCACGAGGCCGCGCAGGATCGATCGGCCGGCCTCCATGAACTCCGCCGCCATCACCACGTCGACGTCGCCGGGCGTCGGCATCAACGACAGGATCGGCTTGCGGCCGTCGAGCGGCGGCATCGCCTCGATATAGTAGATCGTGGCGCCGGTGCGCTGGGCGACGCCGGGCACCGAGGTCGATTGCGCGACCCAGCCATGGTTCTCGGCGAGCTGAACGATCCAGTCGGTCAGGACGCCGCCGCCCTGGCCACCCATCGCGACGATCGCGATGGAGATCGGTCGCTCGGTTGCCTCGCCGGCGGCGGGGAGGGCCAGCCGGACCGTCTCGTCTCTCATGCCAACGCCTCGAGCGCCGGACGCCGGCGATCACGCCGCCGTTGCAACCAGCCGATCACGGCCATCGCAACCTTGGATTTGAACCTGTCCCAGCCGGTCGGATTGTGAATGACGTCCGCGCGATAGAACGAGGGGCAGAGCACGGCGGCCTCGGAGACCTCGCCGCAATTGCCGCAGCCGACGCAGGAATTGTCGATCGCCGCAACCGGATCGTCGCGCAAGGGATCGTCCAGCTGCTTCACCGAAAGCGACGGGCAGCCCGAGAGCCGGATGCAGGCATGGTCGCCGGTGCAGACGTCCTCGTCGACACCGAAGCGCTCCTTGACGGTGCGCACTCCGTCCTTGATGGCCTTGTTGATCTGCGGCTTCACGCGGCGCTGCTTGTTGAGCATGCATTCGGAGGACGCGACGATGACCTTGGGGCCTTCCTCCTTGGTCGTCAGCGCTTCCTTCAGCGTGTCGCGCATCTTGCCGACGTCATAGGTGCGGTCGAGCTGGCGCACCCACTGGCCGCCGATGCCCTTCACGGCCTTGACGATCGAATTATTGGTGTCGCGCCGCTTGTTGGTCGCGCGCGACGACAGGATGTCCTGACCGCCGGTCGCCGACGTGTAGAAATTGTCGACGATGACGAAAACGCCGTCGTGCTTGTTGAACACGGCATTGCCGATGCCACTGGTCAGTCCGTTGTGCCAGAAGCCGCCGTCGCCCATCACCGCGATCGAGCGTTTGTCGGCCTTGACGTTGAAGGCCGAGGTCGAGGCCGGGCCAAGGCCGAAGCCCATGGTGGTCGCGCCGATATTGAAGGGCGGCAGGATCGAGAACAGATGGCAGCCGATGTCGGCCGAGACATGATGCTGGCCGAGCTCTTCCTCGACGAGCTTCATGGCGGCGAAGATCGGCCGCTCCGGGCACCCGGTGCAGAGCCCGGGAGGGCGCGCCGGCACAACCTGCTTCAGCTTCTCGACCGCGGGGTGATTGAGCACGGGAACGGCGTCCGGCGCCGGCGGCCGGTTGCCGAGTAGCCGCGGCTCGGTCTTCTCCAGGAAGTCCCTGACGCCGCCGAGCAGGACCTGCGCGGTGTAGTCGCCACCCATCGGCAGCACGTCCTTGCCATGGATGCGCGCCTGGATGTCCCTGCGGCGGAGCACGGTGTTGATCGCCTGCTCCAGATATTCCGGCTGGCCTTCCTCGACGATCAGGACGGCGTCCTTGTCGACGCAGAACTCCGCGACCTCGGTGTCGATCACGGGGTAGGTGACGTTCATGACGTAGAGCGCAACCTGCGTGTTGCCGTAGGCATCCGACAGTCCGAGATACTGCAGCGCGCGGATCACGTTGTTGTACATGCCGCCTTGCATGATGATGCCGACCTTGCCCTGCTTCGGCCCCATCCATTCATTCAGCTTGTTGTCCCGGATGAAGCCGATCGCGGCGGGCATCCGCGTCTTGATCTTCTCCTGCTCATGCTCATAGGCCGCCGGCGGCAGCACGATGCGGTTGACGTCGCGCCTGGGGTTGTTGAGCGCGTCCTTGATGGTGTGCGCCGGCTTGACGTTGTCCTTGCAGGCGAAGCTGCCGTGCATGTGACAGGCGCGGACACGAACCTCGAGCATCACGGGCGTGTTGGAGAATTCGGAGAGCTCAAAACCCTTCTCGATCAGATTGACGATGCACTCATGATCGGGGCGGGGATCGAGCAGCCAGATCTGCGATTTCATCGCGAAGGCGTGGGTCCGTTCCTGCATGATGGAGGAGCCTTCGCCATAGTCCTCGCCGACGATGATCATCGTGCCGCCGGTGACGCCGCCCGAGGCGAGATTGGCGAGCGCGTCGGAGGCGACGTTGGTGCCGACCGTCGACTTCCACGCCACCGCGCCGCGCAGGGGATACATCACCGAGGCCGACAGCATTGCGGCTGCGGCCGCTTCGTTGGCGGAGCTCTGGAACACGACGCCGAGATCGTCGAGCACGTCCTTGGCGTCGGCGAGCACGTCCATCAGGTGCGAGATCGGCGAGCCCTGGTAGCCGCCGACATAGGCGACGCCGGATTGCAGCAGCGCCTTGGTGATGGCGAGGATGCCTTCGCCGCGGAACGTATCGCCATCGCCGAGCCGGAGATCCTCGACTTCGCGAGCAAAAGACCGTTCAGCCATTGCACCCTCCAGAAATATGCGATAGCATACGTTTACATGTGAAGGAAGTCAACGCCGCGCCATGCTATCACGCTTGCGGACCTCTGCTCCGGCAAGGCGATCATGAGCCAGCGACAGGGTAGGGCCAATGCTGAAGCTGCCTCGCTTTAGAGCCGCCGCCGTCCAGGCTTCACCTGTCTATCTCAACCCGGGCGCGACAGCCGACAAGGCAGCTTCACTGGTCCG
Organism: Bradyrhizobium sp. P3_C3; assembly: GCF_056402655.1. Classification (NCBI taxonomy): domain Bacteria; kingdom Pseudomonadati; phylum Pseudomonadota; class Alphaproteobacteria; order Hyphomicrobiales; family Nitrobacteraceae; genus Bradyrhizobium; species Bradyrhizobium sp. P3_C3. The sequence goes on from NZ_JBFUGY010000009.1 coordinate 138,063, forward strand.
TGAAGCCGCAGCCAATGGCGCGAAGCTCGTCGCGTTCCCCGAAGTGTTCGTTCCCGGCTATCCCTACTGGAACTGGATCACCGATCCCGTCACGGGCAGCGCATGGTTCGAGAAGCTCGCCAAGGCATCGGTGCTGGTGCCGGGTCCGGAGGTCGATGTCGTTAGGAAGGCCGCGCGCGACACCGGATGCTACGTCGTGCTCGGCGTGAACGAGCGCAGCCCGGTGTCGCTGGGCGCGATCTACAATACCTTGGTTTTCATCGGGCCGGACGGCGCGGTGCTTGGCAAGCACCGCAAGCTGGTGCCGACCTGGGCGGAGAAGCTGACCTGGACCGGCGGTGACGGATCGAGCCTGCGCGTCTATGATACCGAGATCGGGCGTCTCGGCGGCCTCGCCTGCGGCGAGAACACCAACACGCTCGCGCGCTTTGCGCTGTTGGGTCAGGGTGAGCTCGTGCATGTCGCCAGCTACATCTCGCTTCCGGTCGCGCCGCCCGACTACGACATGGCGGAGGCGATCAAGTTGCGTGCGATCCCCCATTCCTTTGAAGGCAAGATTTTTACGGTCGTCTCCTGCTCGACCGTGTCGGAGGAGATCATCACGGCGATGGAAACGGTCGTCCCCGACGCGCGTGCGCGCCTGCAGCGGAAGTCGAGCGCGTTCTCCGGAATTATCGGACCTGACGGCCGCGTGGTCGGCGATCCCCTGATCGACGACGAAGGCATCGTCTACGCCGACATCGATCTCGACCGCTGCATTCAGCCGAAGCAGATGCATGACATCGTCGGACACTACAACCGGTTCGATATTTTCGATTTGCGAGTCAACCGCCGCCCTCTGGCGCCGCTCGGTTTGGCCGATGGTGATGCCGTCGAGCAGGCGAGCTTTACGTCTATACCGCTCAAATCGGAATGATGGAGATGGTTGTTGGGAATGGTCGCACCACAAACTCGTCATGCCCGGGCTTGTCCCGGGCATCCACGTTCTTCGTGCTGCGGGAAAGATCGTGGATGGCCGGGACATAGGCGAGCGGAGCGACGCCGTCCTTTGGACGGCTATGCCCGGCCATGACGGTGAGGAAGCGGCCGCAATTCATCATGCCCTAGGCAAAGACATGAGACAGGACTTGGAGGATAGGATGCGCGAGAACGTCGTCGGCCGGGCCAATGTCGAAGATACCCCCGAGCTCAAGGCCTATTACAAGGACCTCGAAAAGTACGAAGCGGGCGCGCTGTGGACGGTCGCCAACAAGATCGAGCCGTGGGCGCCGCAATCGGCGTCGGTTCCCGTGCTCTGGCGCTACGACGATCTGCGCGAGCACGTGCTGCGCTCGGTCGAACTCGTCTCGCCGGAGAAGGCGGGGCGGCGGGTGATCTATCTCAACAATCCCGGCCGCCGCGACGTGTCGGCCGCGGTCGGCTGGCTCTATTCGGGATTGCAGGTGATGCATCCCGGCGAGGTCGCAACAGCGCACGCGCACTCGGCTTCAGCCCTGCGCTTCATCATGGAGGGTTCGGGCGCCTACACCATCGTCGACGGGCACAAGATGACGCTGGGGGCGCGGGATTTCGTGCTCACGCCGAACGGAACCTGGCACGAGCATGGCGTCGAAGGCAACGGCTCGGTGTGCATCTGGCAGGACGGCCTGGACATCCCGCTGGTCAACGCGCTGGAGGCGAACTTTTTCGCGGTCCATCCCAAGGTGCAACAGGAGGACTCCGGCTATCCCGTAGACGACATGACCAAGACCTGGGGCAATCCCGGGCTTCGGCCGGCGGATTCGAAATGGTCGAAGGGCTATTCTCCCATGTTCAAATACGAGTGGGAGCCGACCTACGAGTCCTTGCGCAAATATGCCGCCGCGACCGACGGTTCGCCCTATGACGGGATTCTCATGAACTACGTCAATCCGATCTCCGGCGGACACGTGATGCAGACGATCGGCGCGAGCATGCAACTGCTGCGGCCGGGCGAGAAGACGAAGTCGCATCGGCACACCGGCAGCTTCATTTACCAGGTCGCCAAGGGGCGCGGCTATTCGATCATCGCCGGCCAGCGTTTCGAGTGGCAGGAGCGCGACATCTTCTGCGTTCCCTCCTGGGCCTGGCATGAGCACGGCAATGCGTCGGGCAGCGAGGACGCCTGCCTGTTCTGCTTCAACGATCTGCCCGTCATCGAGAGTCTCGGCTTCTACCGGGAAGAGGCCTATGGCGACAACGCCGGCCATCAGCCGGTTGCCGCCTGACGTCGCCAAAGAATTCAACCGAAAGAGCCGGATAAAGCTTCATGCGCCTTGTTACCTACACCTTGGGCTCCAGCGGTGCCCGCCTCGGGGTCCTCGTTGACGGATTGGTCGTGGACGTCGAGCACCTCGGTGCGTCGCAGGGCTTTGCATGGCCGAGCGACATGCTGTCGTTCATCGACAACAGCGTGACGCTGCTGCCGGCGCTGCAGGAGCGTCTGGACGATGCCGATGGTCGCTTGCCGGCCGGCTCCGCCGTTCCGCTCGTGGACGTGAAGCTGCAGGCCCCGATCCCGCGGCCCCGCAAGAACATTTTCGGCATCGGGCTGAACTACCGTGCGCATGTGGCTGAGTCCGCCAAGAGCCTGGATACCGACAAGGACCTGCCGAAGCAGCCGGTCGTCTTCTCCAAGCCGCCGACGTCGGTGATCGGCCCCGGCGGCGCGATCCAGCACAATGCGAAGATGACGCAGCAGCTCGACTGGGAAGTCGAACTCGCCGTCATCATCGGCAAGACCGCAACCCGCATCGCGACCGACAAGGCGATGGACCACGTCTTCGGCTATTCGGTGATGATCGACATTTCCGCACGCGACAATCGCCGCGCCGGCCAGTGGATCTTCTCCAAGGGCATGGACACCTACGCGCCGTTCGGCCCCTGCATCGTGACCGCGGACGAAGTTCCGGACCCGCATGACCTCCGGCTGTGGCTGACGAAGAACGGGGTCATGAAGCAGGACTCCAATACCAAATACATGATCTTCGACATCCCGGTTTTGATTTCCGACATTTCGTCGGGCATGACACTCGAACCGGGCGACATCATCGCGACCGGAACGCCGGAAGGCGTCGGCGCCGGCAGGACTCCCCAGGAATGGCTGTGGCCGGGTGACGTGGTGGAAGCGGGGGTCGACGGGGTCGGTGTCATTAGGCATCCGGTCGTCGCGATCTGATGACGACGTTCTCGTTCGATCGCGAGCTGAGATTCGGAGACTGCGATCCTTCTGGGATCGCGTACTTCCCGTCTTACCTGAACATCCTCAATGGGGTCGTCGAAGACTTCTGGGCGAGAATCGGCTTTCCATGGCCGGAGCTGATCACGGTCCGGAAGATCGGGACGCCCACGGTGCACCTGACCTGCGACTTTTCCCGGCCGTCGATGTTCGGCGATCTCTTGACGTTCGGATTGCGCATTAGCCGGGTCGGCGGATCGTCGCTCCATTTGGAGCATGTCGTCTCCGGCGCGAACGGCATGCGCTGGCGCGCGCGCCAGATCCTTGCGGCGACGTCGCTGGTGGATCACCATGCGATCCCGTGGCCGGATGACATTCGCGCCGCGCTGATGGCGCATGTGAGCGTGGGCGAGGGCGCTGAGGCAACGCCCGCATGATCTCGCTGTTCATGACATTCTCCGACCCGGCAGGCGAACGGCGAATTCATCCCGACGAGGTCATCGCCGTCGCGGAGCTGGTCGGATCGATCCCTGATATGGCCGAGGGCCTGCTGTTCACGCCGCTCGAACAGTCGGTCGATCATCCCTACAAGGCCGATGGCTCCGGCCCGGTGTTTGCGCTTCAACTCCGGTTTCCCGACCTGTTCGCCTGCGAGGCAGCGATGGATCGCGGTGGCATCCTTGCCGGTCTCGCGACGGGGGCCGGACTGGCGAGCCTCACCGGCTTGGATGTCACGCACCAGGTCATGCTGACACGCGCGTTTCCCGTCGAGGTCGCCGAACATCCGGCAGGCACGACCACTCCGTGCAGCTATCTCGTGCACTATCCCGGCCCGGCCGAGGACATGAACGCCTGGAACCTGCATTATCTGGAGCATCATCCATCGATCATGCGAACCTTCCCTGACGTTCGCCAGATCGAGATCTACACCCGGATCGATTGGATCGACCGGCTGCCGTCGGAGCGCGTCGAGCACATGCAGCGCAACAAGCTGGTGTTCGACAGCCCGCAAGCCCTCGCGCACGCGCTCGGCTCCGGCGTGATCCAGCGCATGCGCGCGGACTTCGTCCAGTTCCCGCCATTCGCAGGCGGCAACAAGCATTTTCCGATGCTGACGCGGGTGGTGCGGCCGAAGCGCTAGAGCCGAGAGCGTGAAAACGATGGCGTGAGCCGTGAATTGAGATGGATCGCCAAATGTCCGCTTTGGCCGTCAGATCGCGCCGGACTCGCTATGCCGGTAGCCTTTATAGACACCCCAAGGTTGCGACGAAATTACCCAGCAATCTTAGCGCCTGCTCGTGTGAATTCTGCTATCATCGCAACGTGGGGCGACTCTGATGCGGCGATTGTCATGCCTCCAGGGAGGGACCGACCATGACTACGATAGCGAAACCATTTGCTCTCGTCGCCCTGGTTGCGACCATGAGTGTCGGAGCACTTGCGCTCAGCATCGCCTCTGCCTCAGCGCAATCGCCTGCAGCATACAAGAACTACTGCATCACCAGGATCAAGTGTAACAACGGCTTTCTATGGAAGTGCAACCGTTGTGACGGCCGCTATTCATGGCGGCAGGGGTGCCGTCCCACCTTTAAGGCGTGCTGACACTGACGTAGTTCGTCGGATGGGTAGAGCGAAGCGAAACCCATCAAACCTGATCCTCGCAACGGCATCGAGCTAAAGAGTGACACGGGCGCTGCATCGGCGTGCCGGGGGCGATGGGTTTCGCAAGAGCTCTACCCATCCTACATCTTGGCGCAAGCGACGCCGGTTTCGGCACGGCCTCTATTCGACACGATGGGGCGCGATTCCGAGTCTTGCCATCGCCTCCCGCTCAGCGCCACGCGAGCCCTTAGGATTGCAGCCGTCACCAACAGAGGCATAGCGACCGTGGTCACCGAGCGGGTTTGCCGGCATCGACGGTTGACGTCCGCTTTGGGGCAGATGCTGACAACAGCCGCGGCCCGCCTTGTCGGCGATGAGCCCATTTGCAGATTTTCGGCGTCGTGGGCGATGGCGATCCCTGCAAACTATGGGGACGGCAAATCGAGGCCGTTGGGTAGCCTGATCCAGAGAACGGTTTGCTCGTCTGGGGAATGACGAGACAGATGGCCCTTTCCGTGTGTGTCCTCCACCAACACGAACTCGCCCGCAGAGACGTGCCGCACCTCGCCGTCGCTCGTCTCGTATTCGACCGCACCAGTCAGCCTCACAGTCAATACCCGCGCGGGAACGGTGTGCCAATTGACCTGTCGCATACCGGCAGGAATTTGAGTAACCTCCATGCTTGACGCGGGATAGCGCTGGGACACCTGAAACGGCTTGGCACCGGGAGCGACGGTCAGCTTTGCCGTCATGGGGATTTCCACCTCACCGAAGTGAGATTCACCGTCCGGGGTTGCGTATATCCGAAGACACTTCATCGGCTGTCACCTTTTGGCTCGCCAGCAAGAACAAGACCACCCTACCATGACCGCGGCGAGGGTGATCACGGCTCTGATGGGATGGTCCGCTACGGGCGACGGCCTGCTTCGGGCCAAAAGCCGCCATCCCCGCCAAATGCGGTTTGTCCTTATCGGGCCCCCGGGCGACGTCCGGGACCGTATCGCGTCGTATCAGCGCCGACATCCTGATGCTAGATTTCACAACGGTGGGGAGCACCTGCTTCCTGCTTCAGACCGAACAGGAGGACGATATGCCTGATAGCGTCTACAAGGTCATTGAACTGATCGGTACCAGCAGTGACTCATGGGAGAAGGCGGCCGCCAATGCGGTCGGGCAAGCTGCAAAAACTCTCCGGGATCTTCGCATTGCAGAGGTCGTCAAGCTCGATATGCAACTGGATGAGAAGGGAAACGTCGAGTCCTATCGCGCCAAGCTCAACGTCTCGTTCAAGTTCGAGGGGTCCTGAGCCTCGGCACCTCGCCCCCGCTTGCGGGGCGAGGTTGGCTCGCTGGAGAAAGGCGCGCGGCCGTTCGGGAAGCAGCGCTCTGGTCCAACCGGGACCCGGTATGCTTTGATGCGCGGGGCGGGAACTGTAACGCGCGGTGACCTCATGTACATCGTCATTCGCAAGTACACCAAGGTTCGTTCGGTTGCGGACGCTGCTCGTCGCGCCAAGAGCGGCGTCGGTCAGATCCTGAGGCAATCGCCCGGATTCAGATCTTACTACGTGCTGGATGGGGGCGACGGCGTCGGTGTCGCCGTGATGATATTCGAGGACCGCGAAAGCGCGAATGCAGCGAACGCCAGGATAATGGAGTTTATTCAAGCAAGTCTGCATGACCTCGATCTTGGGGATCCCGAAATCACTGCCGGCGAAGTGTTGGTAAATATGGAACCTGATGCGTCCTCGGCATGAAGTACTCGTAAACGCCGCCAGTTGTGTGGGGTGCCGGCCCCTGCCACTGCTGTGGATCTGATCGCCGTCGCGCAGGGGCGATCGCGCCCTGGACATCCGGATGTCGTCGGTCAGGAATATTCGACTGCTCATGCTTTTCGAGGAGTAACAACATGAGGCAACACGATTTCGAAGCATTTTTCATCACGGCCACCGTCTGGACGCCGCTCGTAGCTATGGGCACCGCGATGCCGCCCCGAGATCCTGATGAAGACGAGGAGGACGAAGAGGACGACGAAGAGGAGGATGAAGCCGACGAGCCGGCAGTCGTACGCGAGCCGGATGAAGACTAGGCCGTGAACCCATAAAGTAGGGAGGACCGGCGCTGCATGATGCCGTGTATTCGACGAACCTTGTGCATATCGTGTCGGAGCGATAGCAGCAGGTGTGGAAATCTCGCTCCAGCGAATTAAGGCACTTAAGCCAACGTAAGGACGCTCAAGGATGCTCACTGTCTATGGCGAAGGTCGTGGGTTCCGTGTCGTTTGGCTGCTCGAGGAATTGGGGGTGGCTTATTGGCTGCGCCCGGTCGATCTGTTCGCTGTCGAGAATGATCCCGATTTTCTTGCGATCAACCCCGCCGGCTTTATCCCGGCGCTGCAGGACGGCGAGATGATCATGGTCGAGTCGATCGCGATCCTCGAATACCTGCTCGCCCGCCACGGCCCGAGCCCGCTCGCCGTCGCCCCGGATGATCCGGCTTTCGCCGCCTATCTGCAATTCCTCCATTTGGGAGAGGCCGGGCTCGCTGGACCAATGAACGCCGTCATCGTCGGTCGCGCATTCGCCCCCGCAGCAGAGCGAAACGCCCGGGTCACAATCTGGGCACTGGAGACCTTTCATAGCCGGCTGGGATTGGTCATCCAGCGTCTCGCAAATCGTCCATTTCTCGCCGGAGACCGCTTCACTGCTGCTGACATTTCAGTGAGCTACGCTCTCCTGCTTGGTCTGCGAACCAGCAACTATACCCCGGGTTCAGTCGAGCGTGCCTATCTCGCCCGCACGACGGCACGCCCCGCCTACGCCCGGGCGATGGAAATCTGCCAAGCCACCAAGGCTTGGGCGGAGAGATCACCAGCTTTGTAGAGCCAAGTCGTGAATCTATAGAAGGGATTCCCACGAGCGGGCTGGACTAGCCAGAGTCGGCCAGTCCGCGCTATAATCTCTCATGGGCTGGGATGCGAAAGACGTAGCGCTGCTCAAAAGGCTCTGGGCCGCAGGACAGAGCGCGGCACAGATTGCGCGCCGTCTCGGGTGTAGCCGTAACGCGGTCTGCGGGATGTTAACCCGTTCGGGCTTGAAGCGTGGCCACAAGCCGCCAACAGCAAGACCCAAGATAAGGCCGCCCCCGAAGCCAAGGCCGGCGTCGTCGGCCGCCCTGGTACGTCGAGTAGAGAAGAAGGTGTCGCGGAGCACCGCAGAGAGGCAGCAGCCCAAGGAATTCAGCAAGCAGCAGCTGTACGCCATTCTAGCTGAGGCGGTCAGGAACACGGGCTAAGCGTTAACCACGACGGGCGTTACGCTCCGCGTCCGTGCCCTGGTCCAGCTCGAACGGCTCGGCTGTTGTGACCATTCTCCAAGCCTTGGTCTGCTTCGGGTCAATCGCGTCGGTTTGGTTCTCCCGAGACGACTTCCGGTCAGCCCCAGTGAGCGGACATCTTTAGTACCCCTCGCCAGGTCTCAAACGGGCCAATAGCCGACATCAACCCTGGCATCCCGTCAAGGCGTGCTTGGCACTGCCGTCTGATCCGTCATACAGTGTGCTGTGGGTTGGATAGCGTGCCATGGCAGAAGAGCGGCCGGTCCGGGTCGAGCGCAGGTTGTCGGCGATATTGGCCGCCGACGTGGCTGGCTATTCGCGGCTCATGCACCATGACGAAGAAACGACGCATGCCAAACTGACGGCACTCCTAGCGGACGCTGTTGAACCGAGTATCGCCGAGCACGGTGGCCGCGTGGTGAAGAACACCGGAGACGGGTTCTTGGCGGACTTTCCGAGTGCGGTCCAAGCGGTTCGGGCTGCTGTTCAGTTTCAAACCCGCATCAAGGAACTTACAATTGGTGACGCGGAAGACAGACGCATTGCTTTGCGCGTGGGCGTCAATATCGGCGACGTAATTGTCGAGCCCCATGACATCTTTGGAGATGGCGTCAACGTCGCGGCGAGACTTGAGAGCATCGCAGAACCCGGCGGCATCTGCATCTCGTCTTCTGCCTACGATCAAGTCCGAGGCAAGGTCGGGGTTGAGTTCACCGATCTGGGCGAGCAGAACCTCAAGAATATTGCTCGTCCGATCCGAGCCTATGCCGTGGCCCGAGAGGGACTTAGCCCGGTGACAAAGGTCGGCAGCACGACGCCAAGCTCGCTTTCAGCGCCGCGTCTGTCCATGGTGGTGCTGCCGTTTGCGAATATTGGTGGCGATCCCGAGCAAGACTATTTCGTTGACGGTGTGACCGAGAGCCTGACCACAGACTTGTCGCGCATCAATGGCTCATTCGTGATTGGCCGACACACCGCATTTACGTTCAAAGGCAAAGCGCTTGATCTCAAGCAGATCGGGCGCGAGTTAAACGTCCGCTACGTACTGGAGGGCTCGGTGCAGCGTGGTGGCAACCGGCTTCGCGTGAATGTTCAGCTGATCGACGCCGAGACTGGCAAACACCTGTGGGCCGAACGGTTCGATAAGCCAGTCGCTGATCTATTCGATATGCAGGACGAAATCGTATCGAGGCTCGCCAACACGCTAAATACTCAACTTGTTGAAGCTGAGGCGCGGCGGGCGGAGCGTTCGCTGCATCCCGATGCGATGGATTTGATTTTCCAGGGCATGGCTTGCTTAAACAAGGGAAGGACTTCCGAGTATCTTGCGCAATCGCGCAGCTTTTTTCAACGCGCCTTGGCGCTCGATCCCAAAAATGTCGAAGCGCTGGTCGGATTGGCAGTTGTTGATGCGGCAGCTGTTGGCATGGCTTTGACCGTTGAGCGGGCCGCGCGTCTCGCAGCGGCTGAGACGGCCTTGATCAAGGCTCTGTCCCTGGCCCCCCAGCACGCAAGCGCCCACTGGCTTCTAGGAAACATCAAAATGTTCACAAACCGCGCGGCCCAAGGCATTGCTGAATGCGAGCAGGCATTGGCGCTGGATCGAAACCTAGCTAATGCGCACGCCTACATCGGTCGCGCCAAGTATCTTCTCGGTCGCGGCGAGGAGACTGAGGCCCATGTCCAAGAGGCACTCCGCCTCAGTCCTCGTGATACGGAGGCTTTTGTTTGGATGATGTTCGCGGGCTTCGCCAAGCTGCAGCTCGGCGCCGACCAGGAGGCGGTCGCACGGTTACGTCGCTCGGTCGAGATCAACCGAAATCATCCACGCGCGCATATCTATCTTGCCACCGCGCTAGCGCACCTCGGTCAGCTTGATGAGGCGCGATCCGCGGCCCAAGCAGGGCTTGCGCTCGACCCGACTTTCACCATCTCCCGCTTCCGCGCCAACGTGCCGAGCGACAATCCGACTTACCTCGCTGGACGCGAGCGCTTCTATGAGGGCATGCGCATGGCCGGGGTGCCAGAGGGGTGATGTCGGAGATGGGTCACAAGCGGCGGTCGAAGTGAGGACGGCCCCGCGTCCGGTCTGCCGCCGATAGCCGACACTACAATGGTCTCAGCCTTGTTCGGCTAAGGGCCAGCAGCCGACATGCGCTTGGCAAGGAATTGTCTGGGCGAACTGAGTGAGCTGGAGGATTTCGGGCGCTCTCTGGAGAGCGCCCGCTTGTTGAAAGACGGACCGGCTATTGCCCTTGGTGTGCTTTGATCTTCTCCTCAATTTCCCTCTTTACGGCTTCAAGGTTGAAGCTCGCCGGTGCTTGCATAGGAGGATAATCGATGGCGCTTTGCGCCAGCTTGGCAACTTCCTGTTGAACAACAACGAACCGCCAGAACTCGCGGCCCATGAAATCGTTCATGTAGCCTCCGCCGGCATTGTTCAGGCTTTCACCTCGGGTTATCGGCGTCCGCTCAAACGGGTCCTGGCGGATGTTAATAATGGTCGGCATATCGGTCGTAACTTTTTCGCCCGGCCACCCGTAGGGCTGCTGGAAGAACTGGAACTTGAAATCATCCATGCGGACGGCACCGAGATGCGGACCGGCAAAATAGAGGATCTCATGGCGAGCGGAGGGTCCCTTGCCCGTCAGCAGGTCCATCTGATTGTAACCGTCGAGATGGTTCTTGTAGGTGCGGCCTTCCAGCGTCACGCCCTTGAGAAGCTGGTCGGTAATGTTCGGGTTTCCTGCCGCGGCGGTCAGGGTTGGCAACCAATCCAGCCCGGAGAAGATACCGTTCTCCACTGAACCCGGCTTGATACGGCCCGGCCAGCGAATGATGGCCGGCACGCGGAAGCCGCCTTCATAGCTGGTCCCTTTGGTGGCCTTGAACGGGGTCATGCCGCCATCCGGCCAAGTGAACACCTCGGCACCGTTATCCGTTGTGAAGATGACGATGGTGTTGTTGGTTTCGCCCATGTCGTCGATATGTTTAAGCAGGGCCCCGACGCTGTCATCGAGCTGGGCCATGCCGGCTTCCTCGAGACCGTAGTTCGTATCGTGGTTCTGCATCGCACTGTATTTCTTCGACAGGAATGTCCAGACGTGCATGCGCGTCGTGTTGTGCCAGACGAAGAAGGGCTTGCCGTCGCGCTTGGCCTTGTCCATGAAGTCACTGGAGGCTTTGACCAACACCTCATCGAAAGTCGTCATGTCGTACTTCGCCTTCAGGAACGGTAGATCGTGCATGTTCGGCACGTTGGACATATCGGCGAACGGCGGCAGCGGCCCCTCGTCGACGATCCGCTGCTTGCCGATCTTACCCCAGCGCGGCATCTCGGTCGGGTCGTCCTTGTCTGTCGCGTAACTATGGATCAGGCTGCGCGGGCCGTACTTGTTGTAGTAGTCTTGGTTGGCGGGGAACGAGTACCAGTACGGGTCTGACATGGCGTCGAGGTGATACAGGTAACCGAAGAATTCGTCGAAGCCATGCACCGTCGGGAGATATTTGTTGAGATCTCCAAGGTGGTTCTTACCGAACTGTCCGGTTGCGTAGCCGAGTGACCTGAGCACTGTAGCAAGTGTCACGGCTTGGTCAGGTATGCCAACATCGGCGCCGGCCTGACCGACAGTCGTGAGTCCCGTGCGGATTGGCAACTCGCCAGTGATGAAGTTGGCACGTCCTGCCGTGCAGCTCGCTTCGGCGTAGTAATCGGTGAACATCATGCCATCGGACGCCAGCTTGTCGAGGTTTGGCGTTTTGCCCGACATCATTCCGCGGTGGTAGGCGCCGATGTTGAACCAGCCGACATCATCGCCCATGATAACGAGGACGTTGGGCTTCTGACCTGCCGCTTGCTGCGCTTGGACGGTTTGAATTGATGTAGCGGAGTTAAGTGCCGAAGCGGCGGCGAGCGCGGTGCCACCGAGTAGCAAGTTGCGACGGTCGAGTAAGCGGTTTCTTCGCTTGGGCCGATTATCCTCCTCACGGGTACGCGGCATTTGAGACTCCCTTTTTTTGACGAGACATCGGAAACAATGGCGGATACCAAATGCCGCAGGCTTCAGTTGATCTAGATCAAAGGTCCGCCACGGATCATTCCTCAAAGGCGCGTTGCTTGGCGTCCCGAATTTGCATGGCTTGTGACAAGGCGACAGCTGAAAGAAATGGGTCTGCGCGTGGTAGCACTGACGCGGCGGGCGAGGTCGCAAACGCCCAAAACGTCGGCTTCGGGTCAAAAGCAGCAGTGGGCGCCAAGCTGTATCGGCGTCCGGTTTGCCCCTGACAGCCGACATGACACGCGCTCAATTGACCTTCGGCTAACGGCCATAAGCGAGCGCGGCAAAACATGCCAGCTCATGCTCCGGCAAATGCTATTGGTCCACGCCTTGGCGGGGTTAACGCTGCGCCGGAGAGCCAGAAAGTCCTTGACGCAACAGAACACCACGGATTTGGATCGGTCGGAAGACCTTGATTGGACGATGGACGGAGCCGACCCGTGGGATTTTTGCTGAGAATTATGCTCGTAACCGCTCTCGTGAACCTTGCTCCAGCCGTCGCCCAGGCGCCGAAGAAAGCCGTCGCTTCTCCTGCCTTGCAGAAGGAATTCGATGGCTTCATCGAGAAGTTTCGCGCGGCGCTGAGGACAAACGATTCCGCCGCCGTCGCCGGTATGACACGATTGCCGTTCATGAACGACAGCGCAATTCGCGACGCCGCGCAATTTCGCGCCAAGACCTATCCGACCTCGTTCACGGCGAAAAATCGCGCGTGTATCCAGCGCGGCAAGGCCGTCTACGATCGCGATCAAGAGAACAATGACAATTACTTCGTCTTCTGCGGCGAGCTCATCTTCGTCTTTACCAAGACGCCCGCGGGGTTCCTTTTTACGGAGGTCGGCGCGAATGACTGATCAGGCAGCAATGCTATCCACTGCCGCCGGACGTATGATCGGCGCCTCGCTCAGCGACGTATTGGATACCGCAACCTAGGCGATGGGCCGCACTCATCAACGGAAAGACTCGCCGCGAGCACAACGAGTCGGCTCAGCTCTCCATTAACGGACATGCAAACGGACAGCGGCGACTTCGCCTTCGGGGCACACCCGAAAGAACTCGGGCTGAGCATATCAAGTCTGCTTCACCCCCAAGGAGCGGACATCTAGCGGACATGCCGGGTCGACCGCTTGGGGCCACAAGCGGACCATCTGACCCAAATTACGAACAGAAGAAGAGCCCAGCTGTGGTGGGCTAGGCTCTCGTTCAGCGATTGATGGCCGCCTCAACAACCGTCTTTACGGCGACATCGGGTTCAGGATCATTTGATTTCCCAGGACGTATTGTGCGGGATGTCCATCGCAAAATAATCGCCAGAGCCAGCCAGCGCAGGCATAGCTATGCACGCAAATGGTTCGCTTCCGGTGATGCCCTTATACTTACCGGTGCCGCCGGTGATGATATGCGTTCCACAATCCATCTTCGGCTGGGCTTTGTCGAGGTCTCGAGTATCGAAGGTCGAGAAAATCTTGTCGCCGTCGCTGTCGGCGAGCACGCAAGCGCCGTCAATGTATTTCTTGTCTCCGGACGCGACGTTCAGCGCCACGCAGCGTGCTGACATCTTGTCCAGCATCTTCTCTCCCTTCATGTTTTGAGTGGTCCCGACCGCCTCCAGCGTAGTGGCCTTGCCGAGTTCGGCGGTGTCAATGCTCATCAAGGGCCGAAAAATAAAGTGCGTCACATAAGGAGTAGTCCCCTTCTTTTCAATCGGCTCTCCCGCGACAGCCGCGGGGGCAAAGGACACGAGCGCAGCAGCAAAAGCCGTTGCTTTGGTGAGTCTCATCGCTGCGGTGACTGTGGGGACTATGCGCACGTTGATGGAGTTCATGAGTGCCTCCTTAGATCAAGCGGCGGTTCAGGTCTCCGCCGTGAACTGCCGTGAGTTGAAATCGACCTGCGTATGCTTTCTCCTGTCAAATCGAGTTTGCACGCCGGCGCCGAGCGTCAACGTGATCATGCTTTCTTGATGCTTCGCCTTGGACTGACGAAGTATGTGGGGATGGTGGCTCCAATCATCGGTTTTGACCTCAATACAAGGCTCGACCGAACGACCTGGAATATTAGCATAATAGCATGGAACGCGGCGAACGTCAGCGTCATGCCCGGAATACGCAGCGCGCACCGTCAGCTGTCCTGACCGAATGCGCTGTGAAAAATGCAATTCTCCTGTTGTTCGGATGAAGCACGGGGCACATGGGTGCAGCGACTCTGTGCCGCTCTTCATGCTTTGCGTCGTTCCGCTTGCAACTCAGGAGGTGAGCATTGAGTCACGTCGATTTCCACAGCCACCAATATCCGTAATGTCCGCTTCGGGTCACGAGGGGACGTTCGCTCTGAGCGCGGGAATCTCAACTAACGGCCAAGAACGGACATCCCGCTTCAAAACCTGCTACTGCAGCGTCCGCTTGAAGAAGGCGACGATGTCGTGGTCGAATCGCTCATGAAACGCAGCGCGGTCGAAACCCGGCTTGCTTGTGCAGATTGCCGGCATGCGGGTTGCCAGGTCCGCAGAGCACGGCTTCAGAAAGTCGTAGTGCCCGGCGTCAGCCACGACGTGCGTCTCGGGCGGCGTCGGCAAAGCGAGCCGAACGGCTTCCGCATAATAGGGGTGTGGTAGCACTTGATCATCCTCGGCCCGCCAGAGCTGTACCGGCTGGAGGACAGCCGCCAGACCGTTGGTCCCGAAGGCAAAACCGAGAGCGGGCGCGGCGGAGACCACCGCCTTGATTCGCGGATCGTGGGTCCAGACGACATCGGTATCCGGCAGTAACGGGTGCTCTTCCATGATCTGACAGTCTTCGAAGGCGGGATGCGCCTTGCAGTGACTCGGAAGGGTCCGAAGGTCCGGCTCGCCGCCGGCGGCCGCTAGCACCGTCAAGCCGCCAGCCGAGAAGCCGAACGCGCCAACGCGATTGGCATCGAGGCGGCCGTGGTCGCTCCACGCGCCCAGCATGTAATCTGTGAGCAGCTTCAATTGCCGTGGCCGTTCCCAGATTGCGGTAGGACGGCTTTGGTCGCGCCAGCTATCGCCATTGTGCGTAAGAGCGGCGACGACGAACCCTGCATTGGCCAGGGCCGTGGCGGTGTCGAGGTGCCCGGCATAGGAGCCTCCGTGACCGTGAGATATGACCACCAGCGGAAGACCGGTGCCCTCAACCGGCGCGTCGCGGGCGACCATCTGTTGATCGGTCTCGACCGCCACCAGCTTCGGGGTCATCGTGGTCGGATACCAGACGCCCACCTCGATAGGTGGGCCTTGCGGATCGTCGATGCTGAAATGCCGGAACCCGACCGCGGCGTCGGCCTGGCCGGTGGTGACTGTGATGAGTACGGCGAAAAAGTATGCAATCGTGTAGCGCATGGGAACCTCTCGGCGAGTGGGACGCCAAGGATCCAGCAAACGGCACAGGCCTGCGCCAGCACTTGTTCGCCAACGGGCGAATGGGTTCGCCGGCGGGCAAACCGCCACTATAATGGCCTTATGAGCGAAGCGCGTCGGAGTGACTTTCTGCGGGATTGGGCCGTTGACCTCGCGATCGCGAGCGCCTGCGCCATCTTTTTCGGCCTGATCGGACCGTTTGGTAGCTATCTGAACGGACCGACCTGGCAGCGCGTGGTGTTTCAACTCGCCTGCTTCTTACCCGGAATCCTCCTTTTCGGATCGCTCATCCGGGTGGTGCTGCGGCTCCGCCTGAACCCGGCGATGACCTGGATGTCGATCCTCCTCGGCGTCGTCATCCTGAACGCGCCATTCCAGATCTGGGTCGTGTCGATCGCCGTATCGATATGGCCTTTCCTGAAAATCTTGCGACCACTCGATTGGTACTTGCAGGGGCTGATCACCGCCTTGCCGATTGTGCTGGGTTTCACCCTTCTCATGCAGGCCCGGTTACATCGCCGGCAACAGGCCAAGGAAGCCGGCGAAGCGCCGCCAACCGCTTTCGGGCTACTCGGTGCGCCACCTTCCGCGGTGCTTTGCCTGCAGATGGAGGACCACTATGTACGCGTCCATACCGCCGGCAACTCTCACCTTGTACTGGCGACGCTCAACCAGGCAATGATGGCGCTCGAAAATGCCGATGGCCTGCAGGTACATCGCTCCTGGTGGGTCGCGAGGAGGGCGGTTGTGCGGGCCATTACCGAGGGCCGCAATCTGCGACTGCAGCTCGTCAATGGAATCACGGCCCCCGTCGCCCGGTCAGCCGTCGCCATCGTGCGGGAGGCGGGCTGGTTGACGAACGAGGACCCGACGGGAGGCCGCAGCACCGAAACAGAAATATTGCCCCTATGACGGAGGCCATGTCCGTTGTGGGTCAAAAGCTGGTGGTCGGCAGCAGCGTGGCAACGTCGGTTGGGGGCCAATAACGGAAGTGAGCGGCTACACTGCTTGATCGCAGATGCGTGATAGGGCGGGGGCCAGAGTTGCGGTCAGCCACGAGTCCGACCACATTGACGCCGTCGAGCCCGCAGCCTGTCCAAAGGTGACGCCCGCGTGAATTTATTTGGCCGAAACCAGGAATTGACATCTCGGCCGACGCCGTCAGGCGAACGGAGCTCCAATAAATACGGCGTCGCCGGGCTGCTGGCGTCATCCGCCACGCGAGGTTGGTCAAATCTCACGGCAGAGCTTCGCAGCCACCACGGTACGGTTGCCTGGAATAACCCCCAGCCTGATGCCGAGATCTGCGTTGATGTGCGCGGTAGTCGGTCCGTTGTCACGCGTCGGCTGGACGGGGCCATCGACTCGACCATCTCCGAACGTGGAACCATCTGGTTTCGTCCGGCCTGCGTGCAGCAAGGCCTGATCGACATGTCCGAGCCGGTGCCCGCGATCTTGCATCTTTACCTACCGACCGGCTTGTTCTTGTCGCATGATCTGGGTGAAGGGTTCGACGCGACGGCGATCGATTCACTCCGCCACAAGGGCGGCTTCCGCGATCCACTGCTTGCCGAGATGGCCTTTGCCATCATGCTCGAACTGGAACACGAGACGTCCGCGGGCAGGCTGCTCGCCGAAACCCTGGCATTGAGTCTGGTGGCAAGATTGATCCAGAACCATGCTGCGCCGCGGTCCGGCCTGGTCATGCCGGCCGCAGGGGAAGGGCTCGACCGACGCAGATTGGCGCGGGTGCTCGACTATATCGAAGCCAATTTGGAGGGCGATCTGACGGTAGCGCGGCTGGCCTCGGTTGCCTGCCTGAGCGAGTTTTATTTCGCGCGCGCGTTCAAGGCCGCCATCGGCAAATCGCCGCATCGGCATGTCAGTGCAAGGCGCCTCGAACGCGCCAAGGATCTGCTCTGCAATGCGGACCGGGCCTTGGTCGATATCGCCCTCGGGCTCAGGTTTTCGTGCCAGGCCAATTTCACCCGCGCATTCCGGCGAGCCACGGGCCAGACACCGGCGCAATATCGGCGAAACCGGCTGGCTTGACTTTGTTACCGATGTAACGATCTGCATCCACCGACGGCAGGAAATGACAATAGCTGAGCAGGCGATGCAAAGCGGCATTGCCTCGATCAGGGTAACTGTTCGCCCATCCATACACTTTGCGTGAAGGAGAAGCGAATATGACTTCCGAACGGAAGGTTGCCATCATCACCGGAGCATCGCGCGGCATTGGCGCAGGATTGCTCGAGGCCTACCGGGATATCGGCTACCACGTCGTCGCCAGTTCTCGTTCGATCGGCAGGAGCGACGATCCGTCGATGCTCGCGGTCGATGGCGATATCGCCAGCGCAAAGACGGCCGATCGCATCGTGGAACTGGCCATCGAGCGCTTCGGGCGGATCGATACGCTCATCAACAATGCCGGCCTGTTCATTGCGAAGCCCTTTACCGATTATTCTGAGGCCGACTTCGCCAAGATGGTCGGTGTCAATCTCGCGGGCTTTTTTTATCTGACGCAGCGGGTGGCGGCGAGGATGCTGCTCGCGGGTTCGGGTCACATCGTCAATATCACGGCCACGATCGCCGAGCAGCCGATGGCGTCCCTGGCGGCGGCGCTCGCGGCGCTAACCAAAGGCGGGCTCAACGCGATCACCCGCTCGCTCGCGATCGAGTATGCAAGCCGGAATATCCGCGTGAATGCCATATCGCCCGGTGCGATCGCGACCCCAATGCATGCGCCGGAGGCGCATGGCTTCCTAGCAAGTCTGCAGCCGATGGGCCGCATGGGCGAGATACAGGAGGTCGTCGACGCCGTGATGTATCTTGAACGAGCGGCTTTCGTCACCGGCGAGATCATGCATGTCGATGGCGGCGCGTCCGCCGGCCACTGGTAGGAGGTGTGCGATGTGGTCTAACCGACGTCTTGTTGAATTGTTCAAGATCGAGCATCCGATCGTGCTGGCACCAATGGCCGGATTGGGCACGGTAGACCTTGCAGCCGCGGTCTCGAATGCCGGCGGCATGGGCTCGATCGGCTGCGCCGTCTTGACGCCTGAGCTCATTGCAAAGACCGTTGCCGAGCTACGGCGACTGACGAAGAGACCAATCAATCTCAACTTCTTCTGCCACGATGCGGCAAAGGCGGACGCCGCTCGCGAGCGTGCCTGGCATGAGAAGCTTTCGTCGTATTATCGCGAACTGGGCATCGCCCCCGCAACGGCTGCACCGCGCCTCGATCTCGCTCCGTTCGGCGATGCCGCGTCCGCCGCAGTCGAACAGGTCCGGCCGGAGGTGGTAAGCTTTCATTTCGGTTTGCCCGAGCCCGGATTGGTCGATCGGGTCAAGGCAGCCGGCTGCAAGGTGATCTCATCGGCGACGACAGTCGACGAAGCATGCTGGCTCGAAAAGCATGGTGCCGATGCGATCATCGCTCAGGGGTACGAAGCCGGAGGACATCGAGGCTCATTCCTCGATTCTAACAGCGAGCGCGCGATCGCCTCACAGGCCGGCACGTTCGCCCTTGTGCCACAAGTCGCTGACGCCGTCAGCGTGCCCGTGATCGCAGCCGGCGGGATCGGGGATGGACGAGGGATCGCAGCGGCGTTCGCACTCGGGGCCGCCGGCGTGCAGGTGGGAACCGCCTTTCTGCTTTGTGCCGAGTCGGCAACGCCCCCGCTCCATCGCGAGGCCCTGCGAAACGCGCGGTTGAACCAGACTGTCGTGACAAACGTGTTCTCCGGGCGACCGGCGAGGGTTCTGGTCAATCGCCTTGCCGCCGAGATCGGTCCCTGGTCGGACGCGGCGCCGGACTTTCCGCTGCCCATGGGCGAACTGTCGCCG
Source organism: Bradyrhizobium sp. P3_C3 (assembly GCF_056402655.1). Classification (NCBI taxonomy): domain Bacteria; kingdom Pseudomonadati; phylum Pseudomonadota; class Alphaproteobacteria; order Hyphomicrobiales; family Nitrobacteraceae; genus Bradyrhizobium; species Bradyrhizobium sp. P3_C3. Next base: position 157,479 of record NZ_JBFUGY010000009.1, read on the forward strand.
CTGCGTGCTGCGGCTGAGCAGAATGGAAACTCCGATTTCACGCCACTCTGGTCAGGTCAGGCGGCCGCGCTTGCCCGCGAGATGCCCGCCAGAATGTTGATGGACGTCCTCGTGCGGGAAGCCACCAAGTCTGGAGGCCGCTGATGTCCGGCTTGGGATACCAACCAAAGTCCGAATTGGGTCAAAGTCAGGCCATCGGCGCGCCGGGTTTACCCTGCGAAACCGACCTGACGTTGAGGAGCGCTGTCGGCAGGGATGGGCCATCAGCGGACATTGCGGCTGACTTTCGCGCCACCGTTCAAACGCCCGGCCGGTCTGCTTTGGGGACGCGCTAGACGCGCGTGCGCGGTAGCGAGGTCGAGCCGAACCGATTGTCGCCAGGCCGTCCGGGAAATGCACTCAGGATTGCCGCCAATAAAAGATAAGGAAGCCAATACGGAATGCTGAGCGCGTCGACGAGGAGAGGAATTGCGAGGATTGTGAGCGCCCACCAACCCGAGATGTTGAAGTCATGTAGTCGCTTCACAAGGATTGCAGCGAGCGGCCAGAGCGAGATAAAGAGGACAGCGTGGACGATGGGCCAATCGGGCGGAGGGTTGACGCTATAGTATTGGGGTCCTGAATCAGTGAGCTTCCTCGCAATGCGCACGACGAGCATGTCGACTAGCACAAGTCCCAAAAGTCCCAATCGAAATTCCTGCGGACCGATGCGGCCTTTCATGGATAAAAAATACCAAATGAAAGCTGAATGCATGCGCCTCCGAGATCATCCTGTCCGATAGCTGTAGTGCAACGCTTAAGCAGCATAGGCTATTCAGCCCAACACTATCCGAATAGATAACCTAAAATTGTGCGCACGGGCGGACAATCGCCGACGGTCACAATAGGATCAGGCCAGCAGCGTCGCATAGGACGCCAGAGGGCGATGCCCCCCGGTCGGCGCTGGGCTGATCTGTGCTAGGCTTCGTCAACACATGGTTGGTTTTGGCGGAGGCGATTGTGAGGCGACGTGAGTTCATCGCGCTCCTCGGCGGCGCGGCGGCAATCCGACCACTCGGCGCGCATGCGGGGCGTCCGCGAGAGCGCATCCTCTATTTCACATACTCCGCCGGCTACCGGCATGATGTCATACCGCTTTCTAAGGTTATCCTGACCCAGCTCGGAAGCCATTCGGGTGTTTTTGAAGTCACTGCAACGGAAGACACGTCGGAATTTTCTACCGAAAACCTCGAGCGCTACGCAGCGGTGATGTTCTATACGTCAGGAGAACTTCCGATGAGCGACGCGCAAAAGAGAGCTCTTCTCAACTTTGTGCGCTCGGGCCGCGGGTTCCTCGGCGTTCATTCGGCGACGGACACATTCTACACTTGGCCGGACTATCTCGATCTGGTCGGCGGCTACTTTAATGGTCATCCTTGGCATCAGGCCGTGAAGATCGAGGTGGTTGATCCCGGCGATCCCCTGGTGGCTTTTCTCGGGAATTCGTTGCAAGTCGAGGACGAGATCTACCAAATCGGCGACTTCGACTATCGTGGTTCACGCGTGCTCCTGCGCCTCGACCCAAGCTCGGTGGACCTTGGCAAGACCGGCGTACATCAACGATTCTATGGCTGGCCTCTCACCTGGACCCGATTCTATGGCGAGGGACGAGTATTTTACTCGGCGCTAGGCCACGAGCCGTCAGTTTGGCGGGACGCCCGCTACCAGCGAATTCTCACGAACGCTATCCTGTGGTCCATGCGGAGGTCGCCCTGGTAGACGCCGCGGCACTTCGCATTTGCGCCACCGCCGGATTCGTTGGCTGGTGTCCATGCCTGAGGTTCGGACCGTCTTGGTCTGCGACTTCCGCTCCGGGTCAAAATGCGAAGAACTCAGAGTGAGCCTTGATGATCCTGACATCGCAGCCCTGCATGGCCGCCGTCAGCCCAACGCCTCCATCCAGCCGGCGACGGCCCGTCCGATCTCGTCCGGCGAATCTTCCTGGACAAAATGGAGTCCCGAGATCGTCACCTCGGTCTGTGCCGGGAGGCTGCGGGCCAAATCGAGAACCGGGCCATGGGCGAGGATCCCACCGGGCTCCGCCCTCAGGAACAACTTGGGTATATGGCTCGTCTTAAGCCAGTCAGCGTAGGCGGTCACGATCGCAGTCACGTCGGCGGGCTCGCCCTCGATGGGGATTTGCCTTGGCCACGTCAGCGTCGGACGCCGGCCCTCGCCGGGCTCGGCGAACGGCCGTCGGTACTCCGCCATATCCTCGTCGGACATCTTGCGAAGGATGGCTCCCGGCAGAATCTTCTCGATGAAGAAATTGTCTCGCAAGACCATTTCCTCGCCTTTCTCGGAACGCAGCCCCTGCAAGGCGTGACGCATTTCGAACTTGTCCCAGTGGTCCCAGTATTGCGGCCCCATGATCGCCTCCATGTACGCGATACCCTTCACGGCCTCGCGGTGGCGGTTGGCCCAGTCGAAGCCGAGCGCCGAACCCCAGTCATGGATGACGAGGGTGACCCGTTCGCGCACGTCCAGGGACTCGAGCAGGGCATCGAGATAGCGGCGGTGCTCCACGAAGCGATACGAGTTGGGACCGCTGTCAGGCAGCTTGTCGGAATCGCCCATGCCGATCAGGTCGGGGGCGATGCAGCGACCCAGCGGCTTCAGGTGCGGCAACACATTGCGCCAGAGATACGACGAAGTGGGATTGCCGTGCAGCAGTACGATGGGGTCGCCCTTTCCCACCTCCACATACGCCATCTCACGGCCGAGGACCTGCCGCCGCTGCTTCTTATAGGGAAATGCCGCAGAGATCATGTTCGCTCTCCCGTTTACATTTGGGCGCAGCGACACCGCGAAGCCTGCGCAACAGCGCGCCGCTGGGCTCGAGAGTGATCTTAGTAGGGCCTTGCATCAATCGCTTGCCCGCCATTGATGCTGCTTTGCTAATCTTGCTCAGAAGATCACCCAAGCAGATACTGGGTATCAAGCCATTGATATGCCGCGCGTTAAGCGGATAGTTCGACGGCGCTTGCCCACTGCCCAGATCAACGTTTAAGCTGCTTTCCTGGAGCGGTTCCCTGATCTGATGCTGAGATTTTCTTAGGATTACTCAACCGACGGGGCAGGCCGTGATGGCCGAGCAAGGCCTACGAGCCGTCTATGAGTCGAACGGGTGGGAGATCGATCTTACCCAGCGTGAGCTGCGGTCCCGAGGTGTTTCCGTTCCGATCGGGAACCGTGCATTCGAGATTCTGGAGATTCTGGTTCAGTCGGGCGGCGAGCTTGTCACCAAGCGCGATCTTATAGATCGGGTGTGGCCGGTTGCGACGGTCGAAGAAAACACGCTCCAGATTCATATATCCGCCATTCGCAAGGCGCTCGGCGCAGATCGCGAGTTGTTGCAGACGGTGTCCGGCCGCGGCTATCACCTGCGCGGCATCTGGACCATGCGGCCAGCAACCGGACCGGGACATCCACTCTACCTCAAGGAAAGTGCGTCGGCGCAGCCATTAGCGTCGACCAACCTGCCGCAGCCGGTTTCAGCGTTGATCGGCCGCACCGCCGAGGTCGAGGAAATCTCGAAGCTTGTTCGTGCCGGCCGGCTCGTCACCCTGACCGGGGCGGGGGGCATCGGCAAGACACGGCTCGCGCTCGCGGTCGCCCGTGAACTGCTGCCGCATTTCCCAGAGGGCGTGTGGCTGGCCGAGTTCTCGCCGCTCGCTGATCCCAGTCTGGTTCCCATAGCGCTCGCTGCCGCGATCGGACTCAAGTTCGGCGGAGGTGAAATTTCGACGCAGCGCGTGGCGCTGGCACTGGCAGCGCGGCGCTTGTTGGTGGTGTTGGACACCTGCGAGCATGTGATCGACGCCGCGGCGAGGATGGCTGAGGGCGTGCTGCGAGCCGGATCCTCGGCTCAGATCATCGCAACCAGCCGCGAGCCGCTCCGGGCCGAGGGGGAGCAGGTCTACTGGGTGCAGCCGCTCTCGATTCCGACGGAGGACGCGGACGATCTCCTGGAATACGGCGCCGTCAGACTATTCATCGAACGTGCACGAGCAACCGAGGCAGGGGCGGTTCTGGATGGCTATCAGGCAAAGACGATCGCGGCGATCTGCCGGCGTCTTGATGGCATACCGCTCGCGATTGAAATGGCGGCGGCACGTGTCACGGCACTCGGTGTCGAAGAACTCGCCGCTCACCTTGACGATCGCTTTCAATTGCTGACCGGAGGGCGGACGGCGCTGCCGCGGCACCAAACTCTGCGGGCGACCTTCGATTGGAGCTACGAGCTACTGACTGAGCCTGAGCTGGTGCTCCTCCGCCGGCTCGCGGTCTTCGCCGGCGCCATCGACCTGGAGGCGATCTGCGCGGTGGTAACGGGCGCCGGGATCGCTTTGCCGGACGTGGTCGATGGAATTTCCAGCCTGGTTTCGAAGTCGCTGGTTGTGGCGGAAATCGATGCCACCACGGCGCGCTACCGCTTATTGGATACGACCCATACGTATGCCCTCGAAAAGCTCGGCGAGAGCGGGGAACGGGAACGGCTCGCGCGCCGCCATGCCGAATATTACCGGGACTTGTTCGAGCGGGCTGAAGCGGAGCTGGAGATGCGCCCCACGGTCGACTGGATGGGCGACTACGGACGGCACATCGACAACCTGCGCGCGGCGCTGGGCTGGGCCTTTTCACCCAGCGGTGACGTGCAGATTGGCGCGGGGCTGACCGCGGCCGCAGTACCCCTATGCGTCCACTCGTCGTTGCTGGAGGAATGCCGCGGCCGCGTGGAGCGGGCGATCGGCGCCCTTGGGGCTGCCGTCAATGGCGACGCGCGCCTCGAGATGAAGCTGTATACCGCGCTCGGTACGACCCTGATATTTGTCACCGACGCGAAAATTCCCGCGCTCGGCGAAGCCTGGACAAAGGCGCTGGAGCTTGCAGAGAGGCTTGACGATGTCGAGCACCAATTGCGGTCGCTGTTAGGCTTGTGGTTCTTTCACCGGGTTGCCGGCCGCCTTCGCGCCTCCTTGACCGCCGCGCAACGATTCAGCGCCCTTGCGGCAAGCCGGTCGAATTCCAACGATCGGCTGATCGGTGAGCGATTGATCGGCATCTCGCAGCAATGCCTCGGCGATCAAGCGAGCGCGCGGTATCACCTCGAACGCATGCTCGCGCACTATGTTCCTCCAGTCCAAAAGTCGCGGATCAGCCGTTTCCGGAGCAACCAGCGGGTGACCGCCGGCGCCTTTCTGGGCCGGACCCTATGGCTGCAGGGATTTCCGGATCGCGCAATGCACGTCACCGAAACATACCTGCATGAGGCATCTGCCAGCAGACACGTCAACTCGGTGTGCTACATCGTCGCCAACGCAGCATGCCCGATCGCGCTGTGGAGCGGCCATATGGATGTCGCAGACCATTACGTGGCAAGGCTGATCGACCTTTCGACCAGGCATTCGCTGATGCGCTATGTTGCCTTTGCCCGCAGCCATCAAGGACTGCTTGCGATCAAGCGCGGAGATACCGCCGGCGGATTGCCGCTGCTGCGGTCAGGCATCGACGAACTCGGCGACGAAGTCAACGCATCGCATCGCTATTTCCTGTTCGTTGGTGAGATGGCGGAAGGCTTGGGGCGCGTCGGGCAAGTGGGCGAAGGACTTTCGGTGGTACACGATGCGATCGCGCGCGCAGAGGAGACCGAAGAACGCTTGAGCATCGCCGAGCTGCTGCGCATCAAGGGCGAACTGCTGCTGTTGCAAGGTGCGCCCGGCGCTGCGGCAACGGCCGAGGATCAGTTTTACCAGGCGATGAAGTGGGCGAGCCTGCAGGGCGCTCTGTCCTGGGAACTACGCGCCGCCACAAGCTTGGGACAGTTGTTTCGCGATCGGGGCCGACCGGCTGACGCGAAGGCGCTGCTGCAACCGATTTACGACCGGTTTACCGAAGGTCTCAACACCGCCGACCTTAGGCGAGCAAGAGGTCTCTTGCGTGATCTCAGTTAAGCCAATCTCCGTTCTTAGCGAGGCTCTGATGTTTGGGGGAAGTTTTTCTTGCGCAATTGAGGAGGCAAGTACCTCAGCTTCCCGGGCGCTGTACTGGTCTCGCTGGTAGGGAATCCCGCGAGGTGCAGGCGTCCCCAGCTTCTGCGCGAAGCGGCAGCGTCTGCTCAGGACCAGGAACGGACGTATCGGTGGCCGAACTGAACGCGGGAAGGCCGTTGCCCGTTCATACTGCTTGCTGAAACACCCCCGTTGAATGGCGCGCGAAACGGAGGAAGAACCTCTGCATTGCCTGATCCGCCTTGGTTCGGGCTGCGACCAATGCATCAGGACCAAGGGCCGATCCTTCAACGGAGAAGAACGTCAAATCATGCAGCCCGATGGTAGCGAGGATAGCTTTTAGATACGGCGTGAGAAAATCGGGCTGATGCGCGCGATCGCCGGAAAATCTTCCGCCCGAGGACACTGCGACAAAAACCGGGCGGTCGCGCAACGCCCCCAGTTTTCCTTGGGCAGTCACGTCGAACGTTCGACGGACTCGAACGACGTGATCTATCCAAGCTTTGAGAGCGGCAGGCACGGTGAAGTTATGCATCGGAGTTGCGATGACGACGAAGTCCGCGCTCTCCAGTTCCTGGATCAGTTCTTCGGACCGGGACATGGAACCCTCGACAAACATTTCCAGGTACGATCGCTCGGTCGCGCCAAGAGCAGTTGCGTAGCTTTCATCGATATCGGGGACGCCGCTGATCGGTCGGATTATGACGGTTGCCGTCGGCTCGCTATCCAGCAAGTAGCCGACGATTTTCTGAGATAGCCTGTAACTCTCCGAGGCTTGCCCGCGGGGGCTGCAAGTCAAATGCAGTATTTTCGTCATCTGCTTTCCAATCTCTGCTGTCCGAACTCTGATCATCAGCAAAGAGCAATTTCGGCCTGCATCCAAGGACCATGAATAAGCTTTGCGACTGGTCCATGATTTGCCGGCGCAGGCTTGACCGCTGCAGCGTGCGAGGAGTGGAGACCAATCCGAACCGTTATGGCATAGTGGGTTTTTCGTTCATCGAAAGATCGGATCGGGCCATGCCTGCCGCGAATCCCCGAAAGCTCCCGCCGCTCGATCCGAAGGCGGCAGCACCGTTCTACCGGCAGATTTACGATCGGTTTCGCGACGCTATCGCCACTGGAATGTTGAAGCCTGGTGACCGCATTCMGTCGGCACGGGCGTTGACCAAGGAATTGGGGCTGGCCAGAGGTACCATCGACACGGCTTATTCCTTGCTGGCCGCTGAAGGGTATGTCGAGGCGCGCGGGCAGGCAGGAACCATTGTAAGCCCAGACCTTACGCCGCGAATATCCATTGCGAACACGACGCCGCGAGCGGATCCCCGGATGGATGCAGTCAGTTTTCGTCCGGATTCCATCCTGCCATTCCAGATGGGTTTGCCCGCCCTGGATGCGTTTCCCCGGAAGATCTGGGCACGCCTTGGCGCGCGCAGTGCGCGGGCCATGCAGCCTTCCGATATGATCCATCCCCCTGTGTCCGGCTTGCCTTCGCTGCGTGCTGAAATCGCGAGATATCTCCAGGTTTCGCGTGGGATAAACTGCTCCCCATCTCAGGTGTTCGTGACCTCGGGATACCGCCAAACCGTGGAGCTAATCGGTCATGCCCTGCTGAAGGCGGGTGATCGCGTCTGGCTCGAAGACCCGGGATATCCGCCCACGCGAGAAATTTTCGAATATATGCATATCGAAGGCATCTCGGTGCCGGTCGATGCGGAAGGCATGGTCGTTTCTGATGCCATCAAGCTCGCGTCCCGGGCGCGCGCAGCGGTGGTCACGCCTGCGCATCAGAGCCCGCTCTGCATGTCCCTGTCGTTACCTCGGCGTCTGGCGCTGTTGGACTGGGCCGCGCGAAACAAGGCATGGATCATCGAAGACGACTACGATGGCGAATACCGCTATGTCAGCCGCCCCCTCCCTGCATTGAAAAGCCTCGATCGTGACGGGCGGGTGCTCTATGCGGGTACCTTCAGCAAGGTACTTTTTCCAGGCATGCGGCTGGCCTATCTCGTCGTGCCGGAAGCGCAGGTCGAGCGGTTTGAGGAGGTCACCGAAAGCCTCTCAACTGGCTCTCCGGGGCTTACGCAAACCATCGTCACTTCATTCATCGCCGAAGGACATTTTGCGCGCCATATCCAGCGGATGCGGAGGCTCTATGCCGAGCGCCGCGCGGCAACCGCGGCGGGGCTGGAAAGCGTGCTGGGAAAAAATGTGCGAATAGATTTACAGCCGGGGGGCATGCACCTGATCTTGCGTCTGCGAGGCAACCGTTCAGATCGCCGGCTCGCTGCGAGCATGCGGGAACAAGGCCTGTACGCGGAGGCACTTACGGATTGGACGAGGCGCAATGATGGGGCTTCCGCCCTTCTTTTGAACTTCACGAATATCGCCTCGCGGCGCACGGCCGAAAATTTCGGACGGCGCATTTTGGGATTGATGTGACTGAAGTTCGAGCGTGACCTGCTGGATTATGGAAATCATGGCCCAGCTACAAACGCCTATCATGGACCTTCTTGAATAGGCCAAGATGCGAAACGATGGAATCCTTCAACCAGATGAGGATTCAATCATGAACAAGCGCATCGATTACGCCAAGGCTTCACCGGAAGGCTTCAAGGCTTTTGGAGGGGTCTACGTCTATCTTCAAAAAAGCGGCCTTTCAAAGCAACTTGTCGATCTCGTGTATCTGCGGGTTTCGCAGATCAATGGCTGTGCCTACTGCATCGATATGCACTCCCGCGACCTGCTCAAGTCTGGTGTCGCCGCGGACAAGCTCGTGCTGGTGCCTGTGTGGCGAGACGCGGGGGAAGTCTTTAGTGAGCGCGAACGCTCTGCGCTGGCCTGGACCGAAACCGTGACGAGGGTGGCCGAAACCGGCGTTCCCGATGCCGACTACGAGGCCGCCGCCGGCGAATTCAGCGACAAGGAACTCGCTGACCTCACCTATGCCATCGGCTTGATGAGCGCGTTCAATCGATTGGGAATTTCGTTCCGCACGATTCCCGCTGCCGCCAGTAAGGCTTGAGGCGCCCATCAGCAAGCATGTCGCGCATGGAATCCTCCATGCGCGTCCAGCCCCTCACAAGCGGCCCGGCCGTAACGCCCGGTGACCAGCGAATGGATTGACCCACATGGCATGGATGATATTGGCCTCCGCCGGCCTTCTCGAGATCGGATTCGCCTTCGGTATGAAGTGGTCCGCAGGCTTCACGCTTCTGATACCCGCGCTGTTTACGGCTGTCACCGGTTTTTCAAGTGTCTTTCTTCTCTCGCTGGCGCTCCGCACACTTCCCGTAGGAACGGGGTACGCGGTCTGGACCGGTATCGGTGCCGCGGGTACCGCCGTTCTGGGTATCGCAGTGCTGGGCGACTCTGCGTCGCCTGCGCGGATACTTTGCATTGCTTTGATTGTGGCCGGCGTGATTGGACTAAAGCTTGTCTCTGCAAACTGAGGATGCCACTGACGCTCGGGTGCCCGTTTCGGCCTGACCGTTTGATGCTAAGGCGGATCCGGCGACCACCAACGCAGGGCGGCCCAGGTCAGAACATTCATGGCGTTCTCCTTCTGCAGCCGGAGAGGGCGATCTTGCCGGCGGTCCGCCAGCGGCCTGCCCACCGGGCGCCGGACGAGTGTGCCGCGATTCACTCCGACTTGGGCGGTTATTCCGGCACGACCAGAGCCTTGTTCGTGCGCAGCGCGCTCATCACCTTCGGATCGAGTTTGAGATGGGCTTGCACCAGTCCCGGCGGTGTTGCCGCCATCCAGGTATCGAGCGAGAAATCGATAAAGCGGTCACTCTTGAACGTCTCGAGAAATCGAAAGTTGGTCGAGCCGGTATTCTCGAGATAGTGGCCCATCGCCACCGGGACGTAACCAACGTCGCCGGCCAGCAGATCAAATGTGCGCGCCTGCCCCTGGCCGGCAAACACACCCATGCGCGCCTGTCCCTCGATGACGTAGAGCCACTCGTCTCCGTTAGGGTGCCAGTGCACCTCGCGCAATCCGCCAGGTTCGAGTTCAACCAAGGCCGCTGCGGTCGTGGTGCTGATTGGAAACAAACGGGAATCAGTGATCCGCACCGTTCCGCCCTTCGTCTTGATGGGCACCTGCTCCATCATCCGCCACGTGTAGCTCGTCTCCGACGCCTTTGCGCCCGATATGGCTTCCGATCCGAGCGGCCCCGGCAACGGAGCCAGGAAAATATAGCGCTCGCTTTCATCGGGGGTGTGGCCGAACAGCGAGGCAGGAACTCCGAAATTCTTGCCCAGCACATCGGTCGGTATGCGCTTGAACCAGTCGTTGAGCAGGAAGGTGTTGTCTTCGTCGAAATCGCCATCGTCGAACACGAGAAGAAATTCGCAGCCGTCGGGGCCGAGGCCCTGGATCGAGTGCGGGGTTCCGCCCGGGAAGAACCAGAGATCTCCGACGCCGACGTCATCGACGAAATAGCGCCCCTCGGAATCGACCGCCGTCACGCGAGCCTTGCCATAGAGCATGTAGGCCCATTCTGACGCCTTATGCCAATGCAGCTCACGCACACCGCCCGCGTTCAGGCGCATATTCACGCCGGCCATGGACTTGGCAATGCCCAGCTCACGCTGCGTGACCTGGCGGGTCCAGCCGCCCGGCTCAAGCCGCATATGGGCGTCCGAGAACGAGAAGCGCAGGTTCGGCAAGGTGCCATGATCGGTCGACGGCGGTACCAGCAGATCCGGGTTCTGCTGATCCCGCATGAGATTGCGCGGACCGGGATCGGTGCCGCCGTGACCCGGTCGCTGTGGCTGAGGAATCGCGCCGCCCGCGGTTTGCGCGTGCGCCAGCCCAACGCTCGTTAGAAGACCTCCGGTAGCAGTCGCTGCCAACATATGGCGACGAGAAATGGAATCCATGCGCGGTTCTCCCATGATTCCAGGCTACTTCTGCGCACGACACCTGCGCCTGACGTCTCCGAGCGTCGTCCGTTGGAAGCGGTTCACACTATCAAAGCAGTACACTTCGATATTTCTCGTTAGCACGAGTTCCAGCGGCTTCCGGCAGGGCGAGCGCTAACATTGGCACTGTCCGCCTCGATGCTTCGATAGCCGTATCGGTTTTCGAACCAGGCCGTGAACCCATACCCCCGCTGCGATCGACGAAAGACCCGGGATCACGATGCGGTGCTCTATGCTCATGCGGGTGCCATCCACGATGCCTTTAGCGGACAGTTTGCTGACTTCACTAAGGACGGCGAGGACAACAAAACGCTGTTCGCAAAGACCGGAAAATTGCCGATGCCGGTCTTGGCTATCGGTGGCGATCACTCCGTCGGCACATTGATGAACTCCGACTTGGCCGATGTCGCGAGCGCCGCCAAGAATGCTGTCATAACCAATGCGGGCTTTTTGCCTAATTGTCTCCGGAACTGCTTGAGGTCAGCTTTGGGTTAAAAGAAGTCCTCGGCTGAACCGATCGGGCAGGTCAGCTATGGGCCAGAAGCGGACGACGAGACCGAGCGTCTTTGCATCCCCAAGGCCAACGATAAGCTCGAACTTCTCCGGTGGCTGCGTCCATCTGGGCTTGCCTTACGAACCCACTGACTACACGCTACCCAAATGAGCAGATTCCACGCCCGAGGTAAGGTCATGATCGGCGCCACGGCACTCCGTGCGCTTGTGCTGACTGCAGCGTTTTTCGCGGTGTTGTCGCCGGCCACCTGCCTTGGCGAAAACAGCAACCGCTTGCCGGCCAAGGCTACACAGGAGCTACCACCCGAGTTGCTCTCGCTGCTCCGACAAAAGAAGATGCCAAAATACTCGCCTATCCTTGTGCGCGTCTTCAAGCAAGAGGCGGAGCTCGAAGTCTGGAAACAGGACACCACCGGCCTCTTCAAAATCCTCAAGGTGTACCCGATCTGTCGGTGGTCGGGGGATCTCGGGCCGAAACTGAAGGAGGGTGACCGTCAGGCTCCAGAGGGGTTCTATACGATTACTCCCGAGCTGATGAATCCCAACTCCGATTACCATCTCGCGATCAACGTCGGCTTTCCCAACAGCTTCGACAAGGCAAACAATCGCGACGGCAGCTTACTCATGATCCATGGCGACTGCTCATCGAGCGGTTGCTATGCCATGACCGACGAACAGATAAGCGAGATCTATTCGCTAGCGCGGGACTCCCTCGGCGGCCGACCGTCCTTTCARGTCCAGGCTTATCCATTCCGCCTSACGCCGGCAAACCTGGCGCAGCATCGAAATAGCCCGAACCTCTCCTTCTGGAAAATGCTCAAAGTCGGCAACGATCACTTCGAGACGACGCATCTCGAACCTAAGGTGGACGTGTGCAATCGACGCTATGTGTTCRATGCGCAAGCTCCACCAAATTCGCCGTATCCTCTCGTGTTCAGTCCCACCGATAAATGCCCCGCGTTTGTYGTGGATTCCAAAATTGCGCGGCGGGCGCTTGAGAAGCAACGTACCGACGAACTCGAATTCGCGCGATTGCTCAATGACRACGTGCCGGCAGCCCCGATCTATAGCGGACTGGACGGCGGAATGAACGAGGCKTTTCTTGCAAAGTATCTGGTCAGAGTGACGCTTGCGAAAGTGATGCCGTATGCATCTTATCTGCCGCAACTGCCGCCAATCCCCTGGGTCACCAACGATGGTTCGTTGACGAGTAGATGGTTTGGCACCTCGTTCTCGAAACCGATTGCATGTGATCTGGCTCGTTCCAGCTTCCTGTCGACCGTCGTGGAAGGAGACGACGGGTGCTAGAGCGCCCGGTCTACTTCAGGCTTGCATCCCCGCGCTCGCTATCAGCCCATGCTTCCCGGCATGAAGCAGCGCGGCTTCGGATGACCATCTAGGTAGTAAGGCCAGACCATCGTACGGCCAGCGCGGTTCGGTCCATCCACGACAGCTTCGTTCGGAACATCAACCCACTCGCCATCAAGGCGTACGCGATAGTGACCGTCCTTAGTTTCCCAATCGGCGTCATCAACGCGCTTCGCATCACTGCCATCGCAGCAAGGCCCTTTGCCACTGTGCAAGCTCTCATACCAGCTGTTCAACTCGGGGTGCTGATAATCGTGGGCGCGAGCGTGACCGATTGTAAAGATCGGCAGCATGACAGTGAATACAGCAAGCGCTGCATGCCGAAGGTGATTGTTCATCTTACTCCTAATCCCGCAGTGGAAGTCCCACACGCCGAACACGTCAAGGCACGCCAAACTTGGGCCCGTAGTAGCCACTCCAGGGCCACACACATCGCCGCCCCGGTACCGCAGAGTTTAAGCTTGCTCACTCACCACCGGATATGAAAGGCCAACAGTGCTTGTATTCTCTCTGGAGATGGAGAATCGATCGACCAATTAAAGGAATATTTCGTCACATCGTTTTCAACGATGCGCGATGTCGACGCGTCGTATGATCACGAGTTCCGGCGCATGCTGAAGAAGTTGAGTTTGGCCCTAAGCACGCCCTCCGCATCGCAGCGCCCGGTCCGCAATCTCAACGACGCAGCAGTATCTCCGTCCGAGATGACAAATCCGCCTGCTCCGATCGTCAACCCGCTATTAATTTCGATGTCGGCACAGTAGGCGGATATCGCGGCGACCACGACGCACGTCCGCTTCGGGTCCCCCCCCCCGAAGAACTCGGGCTGAGCATATCAAGTCTGCTTCAGCCCCAAGGAGCGGACATCTAGCGGACATGCCGGGTCGACCGCTTGGGGCCAAATCCGGACCTTCCCGTGGGCCAGGCAGAGACTTCGTTTCACATGTTCCCCAGACTCGTCAGGTGACGTAGAATGTCGTTGCCCTTAAAGTGGGATGTGCCGAAATCACCGTCTGGGCAAACGAGCAGCACTGGTGCCATCGGCAAGCACGCTCTCTTAGAAGCCGTTCTTTTTTCGGTTTCGACCACCGTTCACCACGAACTTTGCGCGCTGCTTATGCGGCGGCTCGTTCGGTAACGTCGGGAGAAAGCGATGAGCAAGATCGATCGAAGGTCCGCACTGGGAATCGCGTTGGCAGCGGCCTCGGCTGCCATGGTCAGGCCAGCCGCCGCTCAAACCACAGGCTACAAGGATATGACGCCTTGGCCAGGTGTCGTGGTGCGTGAATATGAAGGCGAGACACCATCCCTGATCCCAGGTTTTAAGACCGTCTCAATGCGCGATGTCATCATGCAGCCGGGGGCGAAGACCATGGGGCCCCCGATGATGAATGCCATGATCTGCCATATCACCGAAGGGGAGCTTCGGCTTGAGCAGGACGGAAAGACCTTTACGGGCAAGAAGAATTTTGTCTGGACCTGCAACAAGGAAACAAAAGAACAGGCGTACAACGACGGGAATGTGGTACGCGATTATGCGGATCACGGACCTGAAAGCTTAGGGCCCATGTGGAGGAGCGGATGGCGCACGCGACGACGCGCCATCCGCCTGCAGGATCATGAATTGTTGCAACGTCACAGCCGGAGAAAAGTTCGTCCGCGCGCCAAGCTTCGGGTCACACGCTGCCATCACGACGAAACAGCACGGCGTCCCCTGCAAGCTCCCTCTGACGTTCGCGAGCACCGCCCCGCTACGCCGTCCGCAGCACCGGCGACGGCGGCTGCGACGGCCGGATCAGCGCGAACGCGACCTGGATGATGCCGCCGGCCAGGCCCAGCGCCACGCCGATGCGCCAGGCCATGGTGTAGGAGCCGAGCGTGTCGTAGAGCACCCCTCCTCCGTAGGCGCCGAGGAAGCTGCCGATCTGGTGGCTCATGAAGGCGAGGCCCTGGATCATCGCCTGCCAGCGCAGGCCGAACATCTCGGCGACCGCGCCGGCGACCAGCGGGCCGACGCCCATCCAGAGGAAGCCCATGATCGCGCCGAACAGCAGCGTCGAGAACGACGTCGCCGGCAGCGTGAAGTACCAGGCAAGCGCGAGCGAGCGCAGGATGTAGATGCCGCCCAGCAGCGCCAGCTTGTTCCAGCGCTGGCCGGCCCAGCCGAAGAACAGCGAGCCCAGCACGTTGAAGCCGCCGATCATGCCGAGCGTCTGCGCGCTCAGCATCGGATCGAGGCCGCAGATCGCCAGATAGGACGGCAGATGCGTGGTGAGAAACACGAGCTGCATGCCGCAGACGAGATAGGCGCAGGTCATCACGACGAAGGACGCGTTGCCGAACGCCGTCTTCGCTGCCGTCGCGGCGGTGGCATCCCCGATGTCGTCGGCGGCAGGCTTCGGCAGCGGAATCGCGTCGATGCGGCCGGCATACCAGGCCGCAGGGATCATCAGCACCGACATGATCACGAAACCGGCGAGCCCGACGCGCCAGCCAAATCCTTCGTTGAGCAACTGCCCGATCGGCGCAGACAGCAGCGCGCCGAGCGAGCCCGCGCCGGAGACGATGCCGAGCACGGTGGAGCGGACGGTCTCGGGCACAGCGCGCGCGGCCACCGACATCGCGATCGCCGCCGCGGTGCAGGCGAGCGAGGTGCCGATCAGCACGCCGGCGCCGATCATGATGCTGACGAGCCCGTTCGCGGTCGCCATCAGGATGAGGCCCGCGATGTACATCAGCGCGCCCACGATCATGATCGGGCGGAAGCCGTAGCGCACGGTCAGCGCGCCGGCGAGTGGCTGGAGAAAGCCCCAGGCGAGGTTCTGCACGGCCAGCGCCAGCGTGAAATCCGAGATCGAAATGTGGATGTCGTGCGTCAGCGGCTGCATGAAGATGCCGAGGCTCTGCCGCAGCCCCATGCTCAGCGTCAGCATGATCGAGGCGCCGATCAGGATGGGTAATGTCGGACGCAGAACCTGCAAAAGGGGCATATTTTTCTCCCTCGTCGGCGCGACGCGCGCGCCGGCGTCTGCAATTCTCGATGTTTTTAGTTACACAGACCTGTGTACTTAGGCTATGAAAGGTGCACGCTGTCAAGCGAACAGGACGCACGCTGCCGCATGGCTCCCCTGCCCACACCACAGACGATGAAGGAGCGGATCCTCGAAACCGCCGACAAGCTGTTCTATCTGCAAGGCATTCGCGCCATCGGCGTCGACACCATCGCGGCCGAGATCGGGATCTCCAAGCGCACGCTCTACAACCACTTCCCCTCCAAGGACGCGCTGATCGCGGCCTATCTGGAGCGCCGCTTCGTCAAGCCGCGCCCCTCCGACAAGCCCCCGGCCGAGCAGATTCTTGGCACCTTCGATTCGCTGGAGCGGCGCTTTGCGGCCAAGGATTTTCGCGGCTGCCCGTTCGTCAATGCGGTCGCCGAGCTCGGCCCAAAGGACCGCGCCGTGAAGAAGATCGCAATCGCCTTCAAGGAAAGCCGCCGCGTCTGGTTTCGCGAGCGGCTCAATGAGCTCGGCGTCACGGAGGCGGATGCGCTCGCCACCCAGCTCGTGCTCCTGGTCGATGGCTCGATCGCGCAGGACCTCGTGCGCGACGACCCCGCGATGGCCCGCGCGGCAAAGGAAGCGGCGAAGGTGCTGCTGCGGAATGCGGGGGTGGATGTGGGGGGTGATGAGAAGCCGGCCGTGACGCATAGCAAGCGCACGCCGCACTAATCAGCATGGCCGTATCGTTCGGTGTCATCACCCGCGAAAGCGGGTGATCCAGTATTCCAGAGGCGGTTGTGATTTGAACCGAGAGGCCGCGGCGTACTGGATTCCCCGCTTTCGCAGGGAATGACAGCGGAGCTTGTGGAACAGCGGAGTTTGGGGAGAGGACTTCGCGCAACAACCGCGCCCTGCCCGATCCTATCAAAATGCTCCTGTTTTGCCCGACGTGTCAAACGCCCGGGCAATCGGCATAGGCCCGCCTAGCTACCGGCATAAGCCATTGATCCGGCTAGCGCCGGCTACTGTGCATGGGGTTGTTTTCGCATTTTTATGCGCAGGCAGCCTCACGCCGCCTGCGACACCACGCGATTGCGGCCGTCGTGCTTGGCGCGGTAGAGCGCGGTGTCGGCGCGCTTGAGGACGTCGGCGACCGCCTCGCCCTTCTGCTCCAGCGTGGTAAGCCCGATCGAGATCGTGACCTCGATGCGCTTGGTGCCCTTGTGGACGGCGAACGGCTCGCCCGCGATCGAGCGGCGCAGGCGCTCGGCGACCATGCCGGCGACGTGCAGATCGGTCTCCGGCATCACGATGACGAACTCCTCGCCGCCGTAGCGGCAGGCCAGGTCGATGCCGCGGATCGACTTGCGCACGCGTACCGCGAACTCGCGCAGCACGTCGTCGCCGGCGTCGTGGCCGTAATTGTCGTTGATCGACTTGAAATAGTCGATGTCCAGAATCATCAGCGCCAGGGGCTTGCCGCGGGTCGAGGCTTGGTCAGCGAGCGTCGCCAGATGGCTCTCCATGTAGCGGCGATTGTGCAGGCCGGTGAGCGCGTCGGTGATCGCCATCTCGATCGAGTTCTGCACGTTGTCGCGCAAATGATCGGTGTAGCGGCGGCGGCGGATCTGCGTGCGGGCGCGCGCCAGCAGCTCGGTCTTGTCGATCGGGCGCAGCAGGTAGTCGTTGACGCCGATCTCGAGGCCGCGGAGCAGCCGCGTCGAGTTCTCGGGGTCCGCGATCGCCAGGATCGGCACGTGGCGCGTGCGCTCCAGCGAGCGCGCCTGGCTACACAGCCGCAGCCCGTCGAAATTGTTGAGGTCGAGCGAGACGATCAGCAGGTCGTAATTGCCCTCGGCGGCGTGGAACAGCGCTTCGGTCGGGTTCGGCTCGACGTCGATGGTGTGCTCCGCGGCGAGGATCGTCGCCAGCCGCTCATAGGAGGACTGACGGTCGTCGACCAGCAGAATGCGGCCGCCCCTGCCGGTGTCGGCCACGGCGCTGCGCTCGGGCGCCTGCATGCCGATCTCGAGCGAGGTGATGGCGCGCATCCGCAGCTCATCGGTCATCATCTTGAGCCGCGTCAGCGAGCGCACGCGCGCGATCAGCACGACGTCGGAGACGGGTTTTGTGAGGAAATCATCGGCGCCGGCTTCCAGCCCGCGATTGCGGTCGGCGGGACTGTCGAGCGCGGTGACCATCACGACGGGGATGTGGTGCGTCGCCGGATCGGTCTTGAGACGGCGGCAGACTTCAAAGCCGTCCATGTCGGGCATCATCACGTCGAGCAGGATGATGTCGCATTCGGCGCGGCTGGCCAGCGCCAGCGCTTCGGTGCCGTTCGAGGCGGTCATCACGTCGAAATATTCGGCGGACAGGCGAGCTTCGAGGAGTTTGACGTTGGCGGGAACGTCATCGACAACCAGGATACGCGCGGACACTTTGAACTCACTTCCTATCCGATAAAACGCCGGACCGTCTCAATGAATTTGCCGACCGAGATCGGCTTGGACAAATAGGCCTCGCAGCCGCCCTCGCGGATGCGCTCTTCGTCGCCCTTCATCGCGAACGCCGTGACCGCGACGACGGGAATGGCGCGCAGCTCCGGATCGTCCTTGATCCACCGCGTGACCTCGAGGCCCGAGACCTGCGGCAATTGGATATCCATCAGCACGAGGTCGGGTCGCATCTTGCGAACGAGGTCGAGCGCCTCGTAGCCGTTGCTGGTGCCGGAGGTCTGGTAACCGTGTGCCTCCAACAGGTCGCGGAAGAGCTTCATGTTGAGCTCGTTGTCTTCCACGATCAGGACGGTCTTAGCCATCCCGCCCTCCTGATTGGCACGAAGCCCTATACATGTGACGCCTCAGGCGCCGCTCGCCGGCGCTTCGAAAACTGGATTCAAACTAGCCTCAGATTCGCTTGAGTTTCGTTAAACCCGAGGGCCGACTTTCTGCGATGTGGTTTCCGGTTGCTTGTCGGCGGTCTTGAGACTCGGGCATGATGGTTTCAAAGTAGACACCGAAAGTTAACGGAAAGGCAAACCGAACCCTTGAAAAAGCCTGTTCACAACCCTCGCGAAGTCGCTGAAATCGTTGCGATTCAGGCGCTCTCCTTCGTGGCCGCCGATCCGGAGCGGCTTGGCCTGTTCCTGGCTGAGACAGGCGTCGGTCCTGAGACCCTGCGCAATGCCGCCTCGGACCCGAATTTCCTCCTCAGCGTACTCGATTTCGTGATGCGCGATGACGCCACCGTAAAGGCCTTTGCCTCGACCGCGGAGCTGCATCCGACCAACGTTGCTGCGGCGCGGCAGGTGCTGGGCGACGCGCTCGGCGACCCCTCCTGGGAGCGCGACGTGCCGTGACCGTCCCTGATACGGCCGGACCCCGCTGCTTCTGCCGGGATTGTCTGGCCGATCTGGATATGGGCGTGCGGCGCTGCTCCGCCTGCGGTTCCCCTCGCCTCGTCCGCCACCGCGCGCTCGCAGGCCTGACCATCGCCCATATCGACTGCGACGCCTTCTATGCGACGGTCGAAAAGCGCGACAATCCTGACATCGCCGACAAGCCCGTCATCATCGGCGGGGGCAAGCGCGGCGTGGTGTCGGCCGCCTGCTACATCGCGCGGACCTATGGCGTCCGCTCGGCCATGCCGATGTATAGGGCGCTCGAGGCCTGCCCGCATGCGACCGTGATCCCGCCCGACATGGCCAAGTACGTCCGTGTCGGCCGCGAGGTGCGCCAGGCCATGCAGGCGCTGACGCCGCTGATCGAGCCGCTCTCGATCGACGAGGCCTTTCTCGATCTCTCCGGCACCGAACGGGTGCACGGCATGGTTCCGGCCAAGGTGCTGGCGCGGTTCGCGCGCAACATCGAGCGCGACATCGGCATCTCCGTCTCGGTCGGCCTCTCCTGCAACAAGTTTCTGGCCAAGATCGCCTCCGACCTCGACAAGCCGCGCGGCTTTGCCGCGCTCGATCAGGAGGAAGCACGTTTGATGTTGGCGGAGAAGCCGGTCGGCTTCATCTTCGGCGTCGGCCCGGCCACGCAGGAGCGCCTGGTGCAGCGCGGCTTCCGCATCATCGCCGACCTGCAAAAGGCCGACGAGATCGAGATGATGCGGCAGTTTCCGAGCGACGGCCGCAGGCTGTGGCGGCTTGCCCGTGGCATCGACGACCGCCGCGTCGAGCCCGATCGGGGCGCCAAGACGATTTCGAGCGAAACCACCTTCGAGACCGACATCCGCGATTTCGCGACGCTGGAGAAGATCCTGTGGCGGCTCTGCGAGAAGACGTCGTCGCGGCTGAAGAGCAGCGAGCTTGCCGGCTCTACCGTGACGCTGAAACTGAAGACTGCCGATTTCCGCCAGCGCACCCGCTCGCAATCGATCGCAGGCCCGACGCAGCTTGCCGCCAAGATCTTCTCGATCTGCCGCGAGATGCTGGCGAAGGAGATCGACGGCACCGCGTTCCGTCTGATGGGCGCCGGCGTCAGCGCGCTGCGCGAAGGCTCGCCCGCCGACGACACCGATATGCTTGACCGCCGTGCTGCGCATGCCGAGCGCGCGGTGGACAGCCTGCGCAAGAAGTTCGGCAACTCCGCCGTCATTCGCGGCATCGCGTATGATGGCCCTGAAACAGGACAGCAGGAGTGATCGAGTCCTGCTCAATTCAGTCGCGTTCGAAGATCCGTGCACCCGGATAGACACGCCGGGCATACTGAATGACCAACTGCCGATCCTGACTCGCCAGAAACGGCGTTCGGATCTGACAAGACCCGACGATGAGGTGCCACAGGCCGTTGAGCTTTCCAATCATGACGTTCATTTGAGCTTCCTCGCAGTGACCCGAGTAGACTCAAATTGTAAGAATCTCCGGCCGTCGCTCAATTGTACCAGCGTAAGGTCAGCGTATGAGAAGGATTGGAAGGGATATACAAAGGTATGTTGGCGAGGCCCCTGTCAGGTTCCGGCGTTGATGGGTTTCGCAAGGGCTGTACGCATCCGAACGCGCTGAGAGGCTGACCATCGTGACAGGCGAACGCGACCTCGACGCGCTGTTGAGAAACATGAAGCCGGAACTGCTGGACGGCATCTTCGTGTTTTGCACGATCCCACCCAGCGAGCCCGTTCCCGCAGCGGTCAACCCGCTGCTGACGTTCCGCGAGCAGGAAGGAACCACGCTGGTGATCCTGCGCGAAGAAGCCGAGGCGTCAGGCTTACGCTACGCGTTCGCCTCGCGCCTGATCACCCTGACGGTTCACTCCGCACTCGACGCGGTGGGCTTTCTGGCTGCGGTCACGGCCCGCCTGGCCGAAGCCGGCATCAGCGTGAATGCGGTGTCGGCCTTCCACCACGATCATCTTTTCGTACCTGCTGACGGGACCGATGAAGCGATGGCTGTTTTGCGAGCTATGTCCGCAGCAAAGTAGGATGGGTAGAGCGAAGCGAAACCCATCGAGCTCTTCCCGCGCAACAAGGTGATGGGTTTCGCTTCGCTCTACCCATCCCACGGTCATTTCAATCCGCGACCGCCACCGCCTCGATCTCGATCAGCCATTCCGGCGCGGCGAGCGCGGAGACGCCGACGAGGGTGCTGGCCGGCGGCTCCATGCCCTCGAAGAAGGCCGAGCGGGCCTTGCCGATGATCGGGCGCAGCTCCGGCTTGTAGTTCACGACGAAGGTCGTGATCTTGACGATGTTGGCGTAGGTCGCACCGGCCGCTTTCAGCGCATGGCCGAGATTCTGCATCACCTGCGTCGTCTGCGCGGCAATATCGCCCTCGCCGACGATCCGCCCTTCCTCGTCCACCGACACCTGGCCGGAGATGTAGATGGTGCGCGCACCTGAAGCGGTCACGACGTGGGAATAGGCCGGATTGTGATGCAGGCCGCTGGGGCGGAGATGGTCGAGCTTGGGCATGGTGCTTGCCTCCCGGGTTTGTGGTTGGGAGGGAGCGTAGCTGGAGAGCGAGCGGAGGGCTAGCCTCGCCCCTCAATTGCAGGGCTTGCTGTCCTTCGCGTCGAACTTGCCCATCGCACCGGAAATCACGAAATCGTTGTAATCGAGCACGAGCTGGCGCGAAACGCCGTTTTCGTAGAGCTCGAACGCCATCGCGTAGACCGGCGTCTGCTCGCCTTCCTTCTGCTGGGACTCGCGGTCGAAATAGCTGACGGTAACCGGCCAGCGCTTGAGCGACTTCATGTGCTCGTCCGTGGTCGATGCATCGGGCGAAGCAGTGCGGTCGGCGGGAATCGGCTGACCGATCACGGTCAGCGTGTTGTAGACCTTCTGGCCGTCGTCGGAGCCGTCATACACCGACAGCTCGAGCAGCGACTTGCCATCCTTGGCGGCGGCAATGATGCGCTGGATCTGCTCGGTCGGGAACACGATCTTGCCGTCGAGGGTGAAGCTCTTCGGCGCCGGCAGCTTCAGCTTGACGTTGATGTGGTCGCCGTCGCGCTCGGCCGAACCGTCGACCCGGCCGGCATCGGCCTCGTTCATCCGCGTCTCGATCTTGAAGCGGTAGCTTTTTCCCGCGGCGTCCTCCCAGGAGTTCGAGCGGAGGTCGCTCAGCGTGATCTTGCCCTCGCCGCTGTCGAGCTCGGAGACCTGGCGGAATTCGGAGGTGTAGCCCTCGCACGAACTCCCCGTGAAATTGTAGAGGATGCGGCCGCGCGCGCTGTTGATCGAATTGGAGCGCGATTTGACGAGGCTGAGGTCATAGAGCGCTTGGTGCGCAAGGAACGGACCGCTGGCCGCCTGCGCTCCACCGCCTGCGCCGAAAGCAGCCGCCGCGAGCGCCATCACACCGAGCGAAGTCCGGAAAAGGTGCACCATGTGTCATCCCTGGGGAAAGCGCAGATTCGACATTTTAATGACCGTTCCATTGCGTCGCAACTGAGGCCGTTTCACGTAAAGTTGCGGCCCCGCCTTGAACCTGCTGCCTGGCCACAACAAAATGCAGTCGCTCCGGTTGCTTGCATGTGACGGCACGATGGGCGAAACAGGGCGCGCCCGGCCTCCAAATGGACGCAGCCGGGCGGATGAAATTTGGACAACGAGGTCGAACATGGCGGGCACGGTCGAGCAGAAACTGGCGGAACAGGGCATCAAGCTGCACGAGGCCCCTACCCCTGTCGCCAATTACGTGCCGTTCGTGCGCACCGGTAACCTGCTGTTCGTCTCCGGCCAGGTCTGTTTCGACCCCGCCGGCAAGCTGATCGCCAAGGGCAAGCTCGGTGCCGGCGTTTCGATCGAGGACGGTGCCGCGGCGGCGCGCGGCTGCGCCGTCAACCTGCTGGCCCAGGTCAAGGCGGCGCTTGGCGACCTCGACAAGGTCGTGCGCGTGGTGCGCCTCGGCGGCTTCATCAACTCGGCACCCGACTTCCTGGACGGGCCGAAGGTGCTCAACGGCGCCTCCGACCTGATGGTAGCCGCTTTCGGTGACAAGGGCCGCCACGCCCGCACCACCGTCGGCGTCGCCTCGCTGCCCGCGGACGCGGCGGTCGAGGTTGAAGGCGTGTTCGAGGTCGCCTGACACGGAGCTGACGGCGTTGCGCGCTCCTGATTGGCTGACAGCCCGGCCGGTCGCCCATCGCGGCCTGCATGACATTTCCCGCGGTGTCGTCGAGAACATGCCGGGGGCGGTGCAGGCTGCGATCGCAGGCAATTTCTCGATCGAGGTCGACATCCAGCTCTCCGCCGACGGCGAGGCCATGGTGCACCATGACCACGCTCTCGGCCGTCTCACCGAGGCCGCCGGCGAGGTGGTCGAGAAGACCGCGGCCGAGCTGAAGGCGGTCAAGTTCAAGGACACGGACGAGCGGATGATGTCGCTGTCCGACCTCTGCGCCATGGTCGCTGGCCGCGTGCCGCTGGTGATCGAGGTGAAGAGCCATTTTGGCGGCGACCGCAAGCTGGTGAAGCGGCTGGCCGAGGTGCTGGCGTCCTATCAAGGGCCCGCCGTCGGCATGTCGTTCGATCCCGACCAGGTGCTAGCGCTGCGTGAGCTGTTGCCGTCCCGCCCGCGCGGCATCGTTGCGCAGCGGACCTACGAGGACGAGTATTGGGCGAAGCTGACGCAGGCACAGCGCGACAGCATGCTGTACCTGCGCCACGGCTTTCAGACCCAGCCGCATTTCGTCGCCTTCAAGGTCGACCACCTGCCGGCCCCCGCCCCCTGGATCGCCCGCAACGTCCTCGGCTGCGCCCTGCTCGGCTGGACCGTGCGCACCCCGGAGCAGCGGACGCGGGTCGGACAATATGCGGATCAGATGATCTTTGAGGGGTTCGTCCCGTAGGGCTTGATGTTCCTCACTCTTGAAGTCGCTGCTGCAATGCACGATCTTGGGCACGATGGCATCATCTGAAATCACACTCGAGGCTGTACCCTCGATTGGCGAGGTATCTGCCGAGGATTGGGACGCCTGTGCCAATCCCGACAAGGCTTGCAACGGGCATGGCGCGGGAACTTCATCCGGGCTTCCAGGCGATTCCCTCGGCCTCTCAAAACCCGCCTATAACCCTTTCGTCTCGCACGCGTTTTTATCCGCAATTGAGAAATCGGGTTCAGCAACCATCCGCACCGGCTGGGGGCCGCGGCATCTGGTGGCCAAGGTCGATGGCCGCGTCGCCGGGGTCGTGCCCTGCTATCTGAAATCGCATTCCCAAGGCGAATACGTCTTCGACCGAGGCTGGGCGGACGCCTATGAGCGCGCCGGTGGACGGTACTATCCGAAGCTCCAGGTCTCGGTTCCCTTCACCCCGGCCACAGGGCCCCGGCTGCTGGTCCGCGACGGCGTCGATCACGAGCGCATCGCTGAAGCGCTTGCAAGCGGGCTGGTGGCGCTGTGCGGCGTCAGCAAGGCCTCCTCGGTGCACGTGACCTTCGCGCGTGAGGCGGAGTGGAAACGGCTCGCCCGGCACGGATTCCTCCAGCGCACCGATCAGCAGTTCCACTGGCGCAACGAGGGATTTGCGACCTTCGACGATTTCCTCACCACGCTCAATTCGCGCCACCGCAAATCGATCAAGCGCGAGCGGCGCGATGCGCTTGCCGGCGGCATCACCATCCACTGGCTCACCGGCAGCGACATCACCGAGGATGCCTGGGACGCCTTCTTCGAATTCTACATGGAGACCGGGTCGCGCAAATGGGGCCGGCCTTATCTCACGCGCGAATTCTTCTCGCTGATCGGCGAGACCATGAGCCAGGACGTGCTGCTGGTGATGGCCCGCCGCAACGGCCGCTGGATCGCGGGCGCGATCAACTTCATCGGCTCGGATACGCTGTTCGGCCGCAACTGGGGCGCGGTCGAGCATCATCCGTTCCTGCATTTCGAGGTTTGCTACTATCAGGCGATCGATTTCGCGATCAAACACGGCCTCGACAACGTCGAGGCCGGCGCGCAGGGCGAGCACAAGATCGCGCGCGGCTACCTGCCGCGGACGACCCATTCCGCCCACTTCATCGCCGATCCCGGCCTGCGCCGCGCCATCGACGATTACCTCAAGCGCGAGCGCGCCTATGTCGCCGAGGCCGGACGGGAGCTGGCCGAGCTCGGCCCGTTCCGCAAAGGCGTCGACGAGGCGCCTTGACGGTTTGCCACGGCTGATGACAGTAAGCGCAAAATTCGAGGAGCCGCCGCCATGACCGCCTACGACCCCAACAACATCTTCGCGAAGATCCTGCGCGGCGAGTTTTCCTGCCACAAGGTCTATGAGGACGAGCATGTGTTTGCCTTCCTCGACATCATGCCACGGGTATCGGGCCATACGCTGGTGATCCCGAAGGCCCCTGCCCGCAACATCCTCGACATCAAGCCTGATGACTATGCCCACGTCGCCCGCGGCGCGCACAAGATCGCGGCCGCTGCGATGAAGGCGTTCGAGGCCGACGGCATCACCGTGCAGCAGTTCAACGAGCCCGCCGGCGGCCAGGTGGTGTTTCATCTCCACATGCACGTGATGCCGCGCCACGACGGCGTGGCCATGCTGCCGCCCGCCAGCCGCAAGGAAGACGTCAAGGTCCTGGAAGAGAACGCGGCCAAGCTGATCGCGGCGCTGAAGGCGGGATAGATATCAGCCCTGTAGCCCGGATGGAGCGAAGCGTAATCCGGGACCTCCCCGCATTCCGCTTCGCTCCATGCGGGCTACGATCGCCGCCCCTCACTCCGTCTGAAAATCCCCTGCCTGCGGGGCGGCCAGCGGCGTGAATTCGCAACGATCTGGCTTGATGTCGATCAGCGGCGTGTTGTCGATGCAGTCGAGCCCGCGCACCAGAATGGCATTGCCCTCGATGCCGACGAGCTTGACGATCGAGGTGCCGATCGGGTTGGGCCGGACCGGTGAGCGCAGCGAAAACGTGCCGCGGGTCTTCTCGTTGTTCTTCGGGCTTTGCAGGACGATGTCGCGGCGCGACTTGTCGAGCCAGTAGAGCACCTCGAGATTGCTGTAGAAATCGACGCCCTTGATGGCCGGCACGAACGGCTCGAAGATCTCGAGCCGGCACACCGGGCCGTCCTGACGCCCCTGTCGCGGCGTCTCCATCCGCGAGGTCCAGGGCGTGCGGATGCGGCCGATGAAGACGAGGCCGGCATCCTCCGTCGACGGCAGCTCGATGGCGACCTCGCCCTCGCGGAGCTCGTTTTCGCGAACCATATTTCCCGTTCCTTGCTGTTCGCCGGTGGTTTTAGCCTAACCACCACTTTCCGGCCAGCATGAAGACTTCGCCTGTCACCACGCCTGCGAAGATCGAGCGGCGGGTCAGCAGGAAGGCGACGAGGCCTGCGCCGACCGCGCCATAGCGCAAGACGTCCGGCACGCTGGCGAGCGCCCCCGGCGGCTCCACCACGATCTGGGCGATGACGCCGGCCAGGATGGCGGTGGCGACCGCCCTCACCCAGACCAGCAGCTCCGAGCCCTCGTCGATGCCGCCGCCGAACCACAGGCCCAGCATGCGCCATATCTGGTTGGGAACAACGCCCGCAACGAACAGCACGACGAGTGCGTGCCAGTCGCCGATGAGCTGCGCAAAGCTCATGCGCGCACCTCCCGCCACCAATGCACGCCATAAGCGATCGTGCCGGCCACCAAACCGCTGACGAGAATGTCGAGCCCGGAGTTCATCTTCGCGGCCAGCGGATAGAGCAGAACCCCGAGCGTCAGCGCGACGACGTCGGCGACCTCGCGACTGTTGCGCGCGGTCGAGAACAGGAACGACAGCGGCGTCAGCATCAGGATCGCGGCGCCGAGCGTCTGCGTCAGGTTGGCGGCAAGGAAATAGCCGACCGTGTTGGCGGTGAGACACACGGAGACCAGACCAAAACCAAGTCCGTTGACGAAGGCGATGCGCCGCTCGCGCGGCACCTGCGGCAGGAAGCGATGGCATTCGACCCACAGTGTCACCGCCGTAAGATGCGCGGCGAAGAACAGCTCGCGCCGCTTGGTCGTCGGCGTGCGCATCAGGGGCAGCACCGAGACCACCATCGGAAACAGCCGGATCGCGCTGACGGTGACCGCGATCGCCGATTGGATGATGGTCGCGCCGGAGCCGAGCGTGGTGATCAGAATGATCTGCGCGGGGCCCGCCCAGACGAACAGCGTCGAGCAGAGCGCCCAGAGCAGGCTGAAATGGGTGTCATGAGCGAGGGCGCCGATGCCGAGATAGGTCGCGAACAGGACAAGCGTGAGGATCGTCTGCGTGATCGAACGCAGTCCCCACGCAAACGCGCGCCAGGAACTTTGCCATTGAGGGGAATCGAGCGGAGGAAGCGCCACGGGAGTCTTTGGCCGGATTGCGGAATCGTGCCCGCATAACGGGCAATGCTGTGGCTGGCGTCAAGGAAGCGCGCGGCGGGGCTGGCATGCGCGCGTGGGCAGACGCGCCTACCCGTTCACACCCCGGTTCTTCAGCACGAAGCAGGCACCGCCGGCCTTGCGGATACGGTTGCACAGATCATCCGCCTCGCTGCGCGTGTCCGCGCCGATGCGCACCTGGTAGAACGCGCGCGTACCGCGGCTGCGCATCACCGAGCTTAGCAGGCTCGGATCGCGCTCGCCGATCACCGCGGTCAGCCGCGTGACGGCGCGGGAATACATCGCGAGCGCCCTGTTGCGGTCGAAACCGGCAGCGAGCTGTACGCCCCAGACCTTTGCGGCGGCGAGCTCGACATGCTGTTCGAGCTCGGCCACAAAGGCATTTGGCGCGCGCTTCAGAAGCGCCATGAGATCGCGGCAGCTCGTCGGCGGCGAACTCGGCGGTCCCTTGCCGGTCGCTCCCGCCTTGGCCCACGCGTCAACGCTCGTGCCGGTGATGGCATAGACGTAGTTGCGGGTCTGCTCCGGCATGCCGCCGGTGCCGGCGAGCCATTCCTGCACCCGGCGCGGCCCGGCGTTGTAGGCAGCAGCCGCAAGACCGAGATTGCCGAACTGGTTGCGCAGCTCGTTCAAGAACTCCGCCGACTTCGGCAGCGCCTGCACCGGGTTGAAGGGATTGAGCAGCCCGCGCTCGCTCGCAGTGCCCGGCATGAACTGCGCGATCCCCTGCGCATGCTCGCCGCTGCGCGTCATGGGTCCCACGGCATCGGCCTGGAATCGGCTTTCCTGCCAGATCACGCGGGCGAAGAATTCCAGCGGCAGATTGGCATCCCGTGCGGCGGCCTCGACGATCAGGCAGATCGATTCCCGCGTATCGCTCTCGCGCGCAGTGGCCGGATTCGCCGGTGGCATCGCAAGCTCCTCGACGCTGGGGACGGCGATATTGGTCTTCGCGGGCGAGCTGTCCCACGCCACCACCCGTGTCGCCGAGACGAGCAGTGCGGCGATGATGAGTGATGCAATTCGCGTCAGCCGTGCCCAAGCAGCGCTGTGGCGCGCTCCGGCGCGGCATGCAACAAGATGATCTGCCATGTTGTGGCATCGTGCCATGGTTCGACGAGTTGCCAATATATGCTGTTTGACCCGCTTCTCCCAATGCGCTGCCCTGCCCCAGGGATCCGCGCGATCCTCGTCCTCCTAGCCCTCGTCCTGTCCGCCGCGCCGGCCATGGCGCAAGTCAACTGGCGGATGACCACGGAATACCCGCAAAACAACATTTCCGGGATCGGGCTCACCAGTTTCGCCGATCGCGTCGCGGCGCGCACAAACGGTTTCGTGACCGTAGCTAGCGCTTTCGACAACGAGCTCAAGATCAACTCGGGCGAAATGCCGCGCGCCGCGCTGGATGGTCGCATCGCCGGCGGCGACGCCTTCGCGGGCGCGCTTTCGGGCCTCGACCCGGTGCTCGGATTGTCCACCCTGCCCTTTCTGGTGCAGTCCGTCGACCTCGCCCGCGCCACCAATCTGCGGGCGCGCCCGCTCTACGAGAAGGCGCTCGCGGCGCGCGGCCTGAAGCTGCTCTATGTCACGATCTGGCCGGCCACGGGCCTCTGGTCGGACCATGCGCTGGAAGGCGCCGACGCCCTGCCGAAACTGAATTTGCGGGCCTACGACGCCAACTCCGGCGAGGTCATGCGCGCAGCCGGCGCGAATGCACAGTTCCTGCCTATGGACGCGGCACTCGCTGGCCTCAGGGAACACCGGCTGAATGCGTTCCTCACCTCCGGCGACGGCGGCGCGGGACGCAAGCTCTGGGACTTCCTGCCCTACTTTACAGCGATCAACTACGCGATGCCGGTCTCGATCGCCTTCGTCCGCAGCGACGCATTTGCCGAACTGTCCGAGCCGATGCAGCGCGAGGTGCTGGCCGCGGCGGCCGAGACCGAGCAAAGCCAATTCGCGCTATTGACCCATCGCACCATCGAAAACTATGCGCGCATGCGCGACAACGGCGTCCGCATCGCCGAGCCGGCGCCGGCATCCCTCGTCGCCGCGCTCCGGAAAGCGGCAACGCCTGCTATCGCCACCTGGGAGACGCAGGCAGGCGCCGATGCCGCGGCGATCGTCGAATGGGCAAGACAGCAATAGAGCGAGCCGTGGCGGCCGCCRGCATGCGACTGCGGTGCTGTCTTGAAACGTCCGCCAGTCCCGCCCTTCACTCGCTTCGGTCCTATGCCGAGGCCGGCTTTTCTGCGCTGATTGCGCGGTCCAGGGCATCGATCAGCGTTTGAAGCTCGACAAACTTGTTCCGTGCTCGCTCGGCATTGTCGCGATCAAAAGGAGCGGCCAGCACCTTCGCATGCGTGTCCCTGTCCTCGATCATTCGATCGCGGGCCTTCTTCAATATGTCCAGTCGCTCGTTCATCTGTGCCTCTCCGCCAATATCTGCTCGACCACGATCAGGGCCTCAGTCGAAACCAGCCGGAAGCTCGCCCTTTCGGAAGAACACCGTAGGCTCATCGTCATAGTCACCCATTTCGGGATCGCCGCTGGACGAGAACGCGACGACGCCGAGTTTGCTCAAGGCCAATCTCTCCGCCGTACGCAGCGCGCCGCTTTCCGACTTGCAGACGATGGGAGAGTCGGCCTTCAGATTTCCACCCTTGCCGGCGTTGAACGCCTGCACCACGTAGGTTGTTTCGCGGACCATGACGGCACCTCTGACCTGTTGACACACGGAGTTGTCGTCAACGACCGCGACAACCGCGCTCAGCCTCGCATCGCTTCGATGAGCGCGGAAATCCTGATCGTTGCAAAGCTTGAGAAGGTGTCCGACACGGCATATGGCAGGATGATCTGATCATTGTGCCTCATCGCACCGCAGGTATAGACGACGTTGGGGACATACCCTTCGCGTTCGGACGGTTCAGGCCGCAGCAGCGGCTCGGCCGAGCGAGCCAGCACCCTGGACGGGTCGCGCTTGTCGAGCAGAGCCGCTCCGATCGAGTATTTCCGGATCGGGCCGACACCGTGCGTCAGCAGCAGCCAACCTTCGTCAAGTTCGATGGGTGCCCCGCAATTGCCGATCTGGACGAACTCCCAGGGAAATTGCGGTTTCAAAAGCACCCGGCCGCCCTCCCATGTGTAGAGGTCGTCCGAATAGACCAGATACAGGTTCTCATTGTCCTGTCGCGCGATCATGGCATAGCGGCCGTCGATCTTGCGTGGGAACAGCGCCATGCCCTTGTTGTGTGCTGCAGCCCCCCGCAAAGGCGTTAGCCGAAACGACATGAAGTCGCTGGTCTCGATCAATTCAGACCGGATCGCACGTCCGCTATAGGCTGTATAGGTCGCGTAGTAGATCGCCCGATCACCGTCGTTGAATTTGACGAAGCGCGCATCCTCGATGCCGTTAGATTGGGATTCGGTCACGGGAAAGATGACCCGCTCGCTGAGGTCTTCCTCGGGCCTGAACACCAATTCCACGCGGTCGCCGTCCGATCCGGATACGCGATGGCTGATCCGGGGGACCGAGGCAAGGCGCGCCGTCGGATCGACGGCCAGGCTTCCGTCAGCCGCAATCGTTCCGGTTCGAAACGTCAGTGACGACACATGCCCCTCGCCGATGGCCCGGAGGCTGACGATGAATCGCGAACCTCCGTTCGGTGCTCCCGATTGATCGGGGTGCGGGACGATGCTGGGGTTGAACAAGGCAGAGGCTTCGAACGAATACTCACTGAGAAAATAGGCACCAATCAGCTGGCGCTGCGTCTTCGAGAAGACGCCATGCGTGGCGAAAGCGTCCTCCATTTCATCCGCTCGGGTCTCGAACCGCTCCAGGAGGTTACGATGTCGCCCCTGGAAATTGTCGAGCACATCCGCAAGCTGAACTGCAACGGCCTCCGAACTGAGCGCAAGAACCCGGTCGACGATATGATTTGCACGCATCTTGTCGGTCGGGTTCAGGTCGCGGGGTTCGGTTGCCGGCTTGAAGGGCCGCACGATGACCCGCGCTGGATCGGGGCGCAGATTAAGCCCCTGCCGGTTCAGGAAAGAAGCTTGTGACACGGTATCCTCGGCGTGCTGAATGAAAAGATGAAGTTCAGGCGCTCACGGCGCGCAAGGCTGTGGGCCTCGTCAAGCTCGGGTTGACGCGCGCAAGCTGGCGCATCTCAGCAAGCCCGAGGAGATAGCAAACAACGGACTCGCCCCCGCGGTTTTCGTTGGCGCGATCAGCGTGCAAACCATCCCGGCAACTGCCAGTGAGCGGATCGACCAGCGCCACTGAGAGATCGTTGCTGCCCAGGAACCAGGCGAAGGCCCGAGTTGCCATGGCTTTCCATTCGGCATCGCCGTCGGCACGCCACGCGGCTAGGCAGGCGGCGATCGTTGCCGTTGCCTCCACGGGCTGCTGATCAAATGCACGGGGATGTTGCCGCCGCTCGCCGAAGCCGGCGGTGCCGACCGGCCGGAAATGCCCTGCCGCGGTCGTCTGCTGCGTCATGAGCCAGCGCAGAGACCTCAATCCGGCATCGAGATATTGGGGCGCCTGCGTCGCCATGCCTGTGAGGATCAACGCCTGCGGCAGCCGCGCGTTGTCGTAGGCCAGCCCTTCCTCGAACCACACCCAGTCCGACGTCTCGACCGACGCCAGACACGCCATCAACCTGCCGGCAAGGGAATGCCGGACGTCCCTGGCGTGGAGATCGTCCGGAGCCACAGCGCAATAGGCGTCCAAGCCCAGCAGCATGAATGCCCATGCGCGGGGCGAACGAAAGCTCGCCGCGATCGACAATGCCTGGGCGAACAAGGCAGCGGCCCACAGGCGCCGGGCCGGGCTCGCGTCTCTGCGTGCAGCCTCGCCCAAAGCCCATAGCGTCCGCCCGTGACTGTCTTCCGACCCTCTGTCCTCAAGCCAGGTTCGATTGAACCCCATGAAGTTGCGAAATTGCCCGGTGTCGGGATTCCAGGCGTGCTGCACGAATGCCGCAAACCGGCTCGTTAGAATTTCGGACAGCGGCTGTTCGCCTGGACCATTGAGGGCGCAGGCCAGCAGCAGCGCTCGGGCATTGTCGTCGACGCAATAGCCGTGCGCGCGATCCGGCACCGAATGGACCGCATGCTGGAACAGGCCGACATCATCGCACATCGACAGGAAATGGCCGATCTGCATATCGGGCGATGCGGGGCTACGTGGCTCCGGCACATTCATGTCCGAGCACGCGAAGAGTTTAAGCCGATGGCCTTGCCGTACATTCTCGAAGACGGACACGTAGCGCTCGGCCACCCGTTCCCATGTCATCATCCGGCTCGCCGCATAGGCGCGCCGCGACATCGCCTGCCGGCGGGCGTCGTCGGTCAGCAGGCCTGCGATCTCGTTGCCGATCGCCGCGGCGTCGCTGAAAGGCACCAGCACGCCGCACCCGTCGGCAAGCAGCTCGCGGGCGTGCCAGTAAGGCGTCGAGACGACCGGCTTCCCCAATCCGAAGCTGTAGGCCAGGGTTCCCGAGGTCATCTGGGCCTCGTTGAGATAGGGCGTGACATAGACGTCGCACATCGAGATGAATTCGAGCAGCGTGGCGAGATCCGCGAACCGGTCGAAGAACACCACGTGGTCGTCAATTCCGAGTTCGCGCACCCGCGCCATCAGGCTCTCGCGATAGGCCTCGCCCTGGTTTCGGACCAGGTTGGGGTGCGTTGCGCCAAGCACGACATACACCGCATTCGCGCAGCGCTTCAGAATCGACGGCATGGCGTCGATCATGATTTCGATGCCCTTGTTCGGTGACAACAGGCCGAATGTCAGGATGACCGATTTTTGCTCAAATCCAAGCTTGGCCTTCGCTGCATCGGGCTCGACGAAGGCGACGTCCGGAATGCCGTGGGCGATGACCTCGATCTTGTCATCGGCCACCCGGTAGACGTCGCGCAGCAGTTCGCGGCCCTTATTGGCCATCACCACGACCTTCGACGACGCCTCGACGATGCGCTCCATGACCGTCCGCTGCGCAGATGTCGGATCGGCGAGCACGGTATGGAACGTCGTCACCACCGGCATGGCAAGGCGGGACAACAGCACGAGGATATGGGCCCCGGCCTCACCACCGAAAATCCCGAACTCGTGCTGCAAACACACGGCATCGAACCGGCCGGCATTGAGGAAATCCGCGGCCCGCATGTAGTCTTCGATATTGCCGTCCTTGATCTGGAACGCGACCGCCGGAGGATAATCATAGGCTTGACCGCGATCGGTCATTGCCACGATGCAGGTCTCCAGATCCTGGCGCGAAATCGATATCGCGTTCTTCAGGTCGGTCGTATAGGTCGCAATTCCGCATCGTCGAGGCAGCGAGTTGCCGATCACGGCGATACGGCGGAGCGGCGTCATGTCGGCACCTCTATGATTTCGCTTGATGTCGGAGCGTGCACGGCGGGCGGACGCGCCGGCGAATTCTGTCGTCCGTCACCTCTGCCACGCGCTGCTTGATTGCAAACCTCAACAGCCGCGACAGATATTCTTCAGCTTCGCTGCGGTTCTGGCCTCTTCCGCAATGAAGGGGTCCTTGTAGGCAGCCCGCGCGGCGTCTTGTTCGGCAGCAGTGGGTTGCTTCGCTCTCGGCGGAAACGCGGCGTCGTAACAGGCGAGCCGGCCGCTCGTGCTTTCGATCGCGCGGCAGTCCGGCTCTCTGGCGACTGCACTTTGCACGAATGTGCCAAGCGCCAATGCGACAATAAGGATTTTCATACGGGTATCGTTCCTCGCGGAGGATCCGGGCGCGCCGTTTGACGCCCCTGCGCTCCTCATGCCTCGAACTGGTCGAACTCGTCAGACAGCAGAACCCGGCCCTGCGGCGTGCATATCCGCACGTCGACATAGCCTTCCTGCAACAGCTCCCTCGCCTTCTTCAGAGCGGCGGCCGTCGTGGTGCGGGCCAGGCTGACATAGCCGCTTTGATCGCGTCCGCTCACCAGATATTGGAGCGGCGTCCTATCCATGCAGAAAAGCCGCGGCGGCCACCAGGAGCAACAGAAACAGCGGGACGATCATCGGCGGCACGATCCAGTCGGCCAGATTAAAGCGAGGCATGGGCGCTCCTCCTCGTTCGGCGGGAGCGCTAGTGACCCTCAGTCACCGATGGATGCCATGGGAAGGGCGGTGATCGCAGGACTTTACGCTTATGCCCTGCTAATAGCGAGCTTTAAAACGTCGCGCGACGCGGCGGCGTTGCCTTGAGCAGCGGCGTCGGTTAGGTCAAACAACGGCGGTATCAACACGGGCACGGCTGGCATGGCTACAATCTTCTTCGATCTCGACGGTACGCTGACCAACCCGAAGCCCGGGATCACGCGCTCGATCCAATACGCGCTGGAGCGGCTCGACCTTGCAGTGCCGAGCGAGGACGAGCTGACCTGGTGCATCGGGCCGCCCCTGCACGCCAGCCTGAAGAAGCTCACCGGAAGCGACGAGCTCGCCGACCGCGCGCTACTGCTTTATCGCGAGCGATTTGCCGATATCGGCCTGTTCGAGAACGAGGCCTATGCCGGCATCATCGACACGCTGACGACGATCGCCGCAACCGGCCAGCGCATGTTCGTCGCCACCAGCAAGCCCGCGGTCTACGCCATCCGCATCGTCGATCATTTCGGCCTGAAACCGTATTTCGAGCGCGTGTTCGGCTCCGAGCTCGACGGCACGCGTGTCGACAAGCGCGACCTGCTGCGCTATGCGCTCGACGAAACCAAGGTCGATCCCGGCAGCGCGATCATGATCGGCGACCGCAGCCACGACGTGATCGGCGCCCGCACCAACGGCATGACCGCGATCGGCGTGCTCTATGGTTATGGCAGCGAGGCCGAGCTGCGGGATGCCGGCGCACATCACATCTGCGCCGCGCATCCCGAACTGCTCGGTCACTGCGCAGCCTAGAGCATGATCCGGAAAAGTGCGCAGCGGTTTTCCGACAAGATCATGCTCAAAACAACGAGTCTTACGCGCTGACGGTCTCGACCGCCGCCAGCATGCCGGTCTTCGAATGGCAGTTCAGATATTCGAAGAGCTGCTCGTCCGCGGCGGCCACCGTGACCTCGTGATAGAGCCGTAGCTTTGCCGACGGCCCGAGCGTCGACAGGTATTTCATCGCCGCGCCGAATATCTTGACGTGGGTCGGATGTGACTCCGCCCAGCGCTCCAGTGCGGCAAGGCTCTTCCACCAGCTCTGGCCGTAGGACTTTTCGCTCACTTTGCCGTCGGCCGAAAGCACCTGCATGTAACGGTTGGCGTAGCATCCGATGGCTAGCCCGTCGTCGCGCAGGAAATCCATGCCCTCGCGTAGCACCGGCTCGACGTCGTCGAGGTAGAGCTTTCGTTCCGATGCCTCCGTATCGCTCCAGTCCTGCCCGGAGCGGATCAGGCAGAGATTGTCGTGCGCCTTAACCTGCAGCCGCGCGCCGTCGCGGATCAATTCCGGCGCGCCGCCCGGCGTCATCGGATCGGTCTGCGACAGCGGAATGCGATCGCGCATGCCGCCCCAATAGGCGTGCTCCTGCACCTCGCCGCTCATGCCGTCGGCGATTGCGGCCACGCCCTCGGGCCGGTCGAGCGAGGAGAACAGCGTCTCGTGCCGGGCGACCGTGGGACGCAGCACCTCGATGAAGGTGCCAATGCCCTCGCGCGCCTTCACAGTCCACGCCTCGCGTGCCGGCGCGAACCATGCGTCGAAGCGCGCGATGTCGTCCCAATAGGCAACCGACACGGCGGTCTCATAACCGGCGCGATCGACGTAGCGGGCGCGGTCCCAATGCGAAGGCCCGCCCTCGGCAGCAAACCGCGCCGCGATCTCGGCGAGTGCCGCCGTCGCAGCCGACGGCGCCGCGTCGCGATACTGCACACCGAAATAGGCCATCACGACGCGGCTCACGGCGGGCTTGTAGCGCGCCACGAACGACGGATATGGCGGCTGGTAATCGTCCGGCACGCGCTTGTGGCGCGTGCGCTGGGTCTCGAGATGCAGAGGAATTGCGGATTCCATGATCGTACCCTCCCCTTGATCCCGGCGATCAGCTCGCCGCCGCCGCGATATCCGTGGGCTCAATGGTGTCGACCGGCAGCGCGAACTGCTCGACGCGCTGGTATCGCTTCTTGTTGAGCAGGAGCCGCGTCACGTCGGGCCGCGAATAATGCCCGGCAGGATCGGCAGCGTTCTTGGCAACCCCGATGGCACCGAGATCGATCTCGGCAATCAGCAGCCCTTCCTGGTCCGGCGCCAGCTTGTCGCCGATCTGGCTGCCGTCGGGACCGTAGATCGCGGCGAATCCGCCGCCGACATGCAGTAGCGCGTTCTTGTCGGGCCGGTCGCAGAGCTCGTCGATCATGGCCTGCGAGACCGTCGCGCATGGCGCGAGCACGAAGCAGGAGCCTTCCACCGCATAGACGCGCGAGGCGGCATTGTTGACCTCGGCGCCGAGTGCCGGCGCAAAGGGATCGTAGAGCGAGAAGCTCGGCCAGGCCGCGACATGCACCTGCTCGTTCTGGGCGTACATCGCGTATTTCGACAGTGGCTGGAGATGCTCCCAGCAGCACAATGCGCCGATGCGGCCGATGTCCGATCTTGCGTGCACGGCGAGATCGCTGCCGTCACCCTCGCCATAGACCGTGCGCTCGGCATGGGTCGGCCGCAGCTTGCGGCGCTTTGCGATGGTCTCGCCGTCAGGCCCGATCAGCCATTGCGCCAGATAGAGACTGCCGCCGTCGCGCTCGGACAGGCCGAGCACGGCGGTGAGCTTTGCCTTGCGTACGGCGTCGCGCAGCCGCTCGGCCTGGGGACTGTCATAGGACAGCGAGTTGTCGAAGTAGCGCTGCACGAAGCCGCGGCCGATCGCCCAGGCCGGCGAGTCCATCCAGATATGCCAGGGGTAGCCGGGGATGAAGGCCTCTGGAAAGGCGATCAGCTTGGCGCCCTTCTCGGCGGCGTCCCCGATCAGCGCGATCGACTTGTCGATCGAGGCGTCGAGATCCAGCCAGGCGGGCGCCGCCTGCACCACCGCGACCTTGTATTTCGGATGTTCGATGCCCATTCCCGCCTCCATTGCCGGTTGATCGGAAGCCACGTCCGATGCAGTCTATTTGGCCAAGCCACCCGGCCGGGCGCTCGACCGCAGTGGAACAAAAACTCGACTGGCCGGGATCCCCGACGGGTACGGGACTTGCCTTCGGTCTGGCTGGATCTGCGCCAACATGCGGTTTTGCTGGATGTGACAGGGAGGCTTGCCGATGCCAATCCAGTTCACGACAGACGGCAGCCCCGGCTACCGGCGGCTGGCGCTGTGGCAGGACATCGTCTGCGACGTCTTCGTCGGGCTCGACTGCAAGTCCGACCTCGGCAGCGCCTTTCGCGGCTCGGTCACGCAGGCCCCGCTCGGCAAGGCCGTGTGCTCCGAGGTCTGCTCCGACCGCCAGCACGTGTTCCGGACGCCGTCCCGCATCGCGCGTTCGGATCAGGATTTTGTCCTGGTTGCGCTCGGCAATCGCGGCGACGGAGGCGTGGTGCAGGACGGCCGCGAGACCGTGATCCATCCCGGCGAGTTCGCGCTCTACGACACGACGCGTCCCTATGAGCTGAAGTTCAACCACGCCTTCACGCAAACGATCTTCAAGGTGCCGCGCGAAATGCTGCAGCGCCGGCTCGGCGCCACCGAGACGCTCACCGCGATGTCGTTCGGCGCCGATGTGCCGCTCGAACGGCTCGCCTATGATTTCATCTTCAGGCTTTGCCAGAGCGCGGACCGACTTGCCCCGGACAACGCTGCGGCGTTGTCAGAGCAGGCCGTCGATCTGCTCGCGATGGCGCTGAGCGAACGGCTTGGCAAGACATCGCTGCCGTCCTCCACCCATCGCTCCGCCCTGCTCTATCGCTTGAAGGCCCACATCCGCACTCACCTAGCGGATCCCGACCTCTCGCTGTCGGAGGCCGCGGCTGCACTCGGCATCTCGCCGCGCTATGTGAACGATCTCCTCGCCGACGAGGATACCTCGTTCCAGCGCCATGTGCTTGCCGAGCGTCTCGCCCAATGCCGGCGTGACCTCGCCTCGCCCGTGCTGGCCCATCGCCATGTCAGCGAGATCGCCTTCGCCTGGGGCTTCAACGACCTCTCGCATTTCGGCCGCGTTTTCCGCGAGCATTTCGGAATGTCGCCGCGCGACTTCAGGCAGAGCCAGTTGCGGCACTGACATCCAGCCAGCTATCACCTTGAGCCTTCGCTGCAGGCGAAGGCAAGGCTCGTCAATTCCAGATTGCCTTGTCCGGCTGCGCGCATCAGGCTGGCGTGCATGAGGACTCACGCCACCATAAGCGGATCGGAGCTGTTGCTGGGTGTGATCGCGATCCGGCTCGCGGTGCTGGTCCTGGTGGGCTGGGGCCTGACGCTGCTGCCGCGGCAGGCGCGTGACGGCGAAGCCGCCTGCTTCCCCTCGCCCGCAACCAGGGTCGAGGTTCAGTCATCGGTGAAGTCGCCCGGCGCACGCGTTGCCGATGCAGCATTCGATGACATGCGCCTGCACGACTAGGCCATTCCCGAGCAAGGCCGGTATGTGAGCGCGTGATAGGACGCGGCCCGGGCTTGCATTACCATCGCACCCCAAGGCCGCACCGATCAACCAGCGGCCAGCCGAGGAGCATATCGATGGAATACCGACGCTTGGGCCGATCCGGCCTCATGGTGCCCGCTTTGAGCCTGGGAACGGGCACCTTCGGCGGCGTCGGCCGCCTTGCTGCATGGGGCACGACGGACGCGGCCGAGGCGCGGCGCCTTCTGGATATCTGCCTCGATGCCGGGGTGTCGATGTTCGACACCGCCAACGTCTATTCGCTCGGCGAATCCGAGCGCGTCCTCGGCGAGGCCGTCAAGGGCCGCCGCGACAAGGTTCTGATCTCGACCAAGGCCACCTTCCGCTTCGGCGATGGGCCCAACGACATCGGCTCGTCACGGCAGCATCTGCTCGCGGCCATCGACGGTTCGCTGAGCCGGCTCGGCACCGATTACATCGACCTGTTCCAGCTTCACGGCTTCGACGCCTTCACCCCGCCTGAAGAGGTGCTTGCGACTCTCGACGTGCTCGTGCGCGCCGGCAAGATCCGCTATGTCGGCGTCTCCAACTTTTCGGGCTGGCACCTGATGAAGTCGCTCTCGGTTGCCGACAAGCATGGCTTCCCACGCTATGTCGCCAACCAGACCTACTATTCACTGATCGGGCGCGACTACGAATGGGAGCTGATGCCGCTCGGTCTCGACCAAGGGCTGGGCGCCGTGGTCTGGTCACCGCTCGGATGGGGACGCCTCACCGGAAAAATCCGCCGCGGCCAGCCGAAGCCCGAGGTCAGTCGCCTGCCCAAGACCGCCGATTTCGGCCCACCCGTGCCCGATGAGCACGTCTATCGCGTCGTCGAGGCGATCGACGAGGTCGCCAAGGAGACGGGCAAGAGCGTCTCTCAGATCGCGCTGAACTGGCTGCTCCAGCGTCCGACGGTCTCGACGCTGATCATCGGCGCGCGCAACGAGACGCAGCTGCGCGAAAATCTCGGCGCGGTCGGCTGGACGTTGACCAAGGACCAGATCGCAAAGCTCGATGCCGCGAGCAAGGTGACCTTGCCCTATCCCTACTGGCACCAGCGCACCACCTTCACCGACCGCAATCCGCCGGCGGTGTAGAGACGGCCAACTGCCCGATCGCTCGGCTCCCCGAGCCCTCGCGAAAGCGGTCCCGACCCGTTTTCCTGCGCCGGAAGGCCTGCTTCCGGCGCAGGAACCGTCCGGGTCCTGCCGGGTTGCGATCCATCCTGCAATTTCCTAATCCGGGGATGAATCACGGCTCCAATCAGGCGCGCCTCCATCATGTCGTCTGCCCCGATCGAGCATGCCGATGGCCTGCCGCAGCCGCAGCGCAACCAGGCGGTGCTGACGATTGCGCTCGGCATCATCATGGCGGTCGTCGACAGCGCCATCGCCAACGTGGCGCTGCCGACGATCGCAGCCGACCTCGATGCGAGCCCGGCCTTCTCGATCTGGATCGTCAATGGCTACCAGCTCGCGATCACGATCTCGCTCTTGCCGCTGGCGTCGCTCGGCGAGATCGTCGGCTATCGCCGCGTCTATCTGGCGGGGCTCGTACTGTTCACGCTCGCATCTGCCTTCTGCGCGCTGGCGCATACGCTACCGCTGCTGACGATCGCGCGCATCATCCAGGGTTTTGGCGCCGCCGGCATCATGAGCGTCAACGCGGCATTGGTGCGCTTCACCTACCCGCGCAGCCAGCTCGGCCGCGGCATCGGGATCAACGCGCTCGTCGTCGCCTTCTCGGCCGCGGTCGGCCCGACGCTCGCCGCGGGCATCCTGGCGGTCGGAACCTGGCCCTGGCTGTTCGCCATCAACGTCCCGCTGGGTGCGGTGACGCTGGTGCTCGGCCTGCGCAGCCTGCCGCACACAAAACCCGCCAGCCGTTCCTTCGACTGGCAGAGCGCAGGACTATCCGCGATCACCTTCGGCGTCGGCATCGCGGCCGTCGACAGCGTCGGTCATGGCGAAGCCGCCATCACCTGTCTCGTTCAATTCGCCATCGCAATCGTCGCAGGCGCGCTGCTGATCTACCGCGAAACCCACATGACCTCGCCGCTGCTGCCGGTCGACCTGTTGCGCATCCCGGTGTTCGCGCTGTCGATTGCGACCTCGATCGCCTCGTTCTGCGGACAGATGCTGGCCTTCGTCGCGATCCCCTTCTACCTCCAGAGCCGCTTCGGCTATTCGGCGGTGCATATGGGGCTCCTGATCACGCCATGGCCGATCGCGGTGGCGTTCGCAGCCCCGCTCGCCGGCCGCCTGGTCGAGCATTATCCGGCCGGCCTGCTCGGCGGCATCGGGCTCACGCTGTTTGCCTGCGGCCTCGGCGCACTCGCCTTCCTGCCTGCAAGCCCGACACCGGTCGACGTGATCTGGCGGATGGCGCTGGCGGGGGCCGGCTTCGGCCTGTTCCAGACACCCAACAACCGCACCATGATCGCGGCCGCCCCGCGCGAGCGCGCCGGCGGCGCCAGCGGCATGCTGGGCACGGCGCGCCTGCTCGGCCAGACCACCGGCGCGGCGCTGGTGGCGCTGCTGCTCGGCCGCTATCCGACCGAGGGAACCAGGATCGCGCTCCTTGTCGGCGTCGGATTTGCGCTGTGCGGTGCCGTGCTGAGCATGCTGCGGCTGTCGCCCGCGGGCGCGCGCGGCGCCGAGCACGTCCGGGTGCAGGACGACCAGCGCCTGCGCGGCGAATAGCTCACGTCCAGGTTCTGCTGCTCTCGCGCGCAACTTGTGCGTGGCTTAACTATCTGGACCAATGACGTATTGCCCTCCCGCTCCGGTTGCGCTTCATTGACGCGGGGAATAAGGGGCATTTCATGCGTTCATTTGGAATTGTGGCGCTCAGCGTCATGCTGGGCGGCTGCGCGTCTGTCACGCGGGGCACGACCGAAAATATCAGCATCTCATCGACACCGTCGGGCGTGGAAGCCGTCGTCAGCGGTATGGAAGTTCCGACCACCTGCACGACGCCGTGCTCCGTGGTCGTCAAGCGGAATGCCGACATTTCGATCACCTTCCAGAAGGAAGGCTATGAACCGCAGATCGTGCCGCTCAGCCGGGACATACCGACCTCCGGGGCCGCCGGCTTCGCGGGAAATCTTTTGCTCGGAGGTGTCGTCGGCATGGGCGTCGATGCTGCCACCGGGGCGGCAACCGATCACAAGCCGAATCCTGTCATCGTGACCATGCAGCCGTCAGCCCCTGCCCGCGCACGGCCACCCGCGCCGAAGAAGCCGCGGCCGCCGGCGGCGCCTGCGCCTGACACCGGCACCTAGCGCCTCGCGACCGCCACGCAAACAAAAAGGCCGGCTTTTCAGCCGGCCTTTTCAATTCATATCGCTCGCAATCAAGCCTTGACCAGCGGGCCCTTCGAGGTCGGCCCCTTCGAGCCGCCGGAGCCACCACCGCCCGGCTTGGACTTGCCCGGCGGACGCTTGCGGGCGCCGGGCAGCTTCTCCTGCTTCGGCGTGATCGGACCGTCGAGGAACTCGAACCCGATCTTGTCCTTGGTCTCGTCGGCCTCGTCCTTGACCAGGACGACGCGGACGTGGCCGCCACCCTTGAGCTTGCCGAACAGCACCTCGTCAGCCAGCGGCTTCTTGATGTGCTCCTGGATGACGCGGGCCATGGGCCGTGCGCCCATCTGCTCGTCGTAACCATGCTGGACCAGCCAGGTCTTGGCGGGCTCGGACAGTTCGATCGTGACGTCGCGATCGCCGAGCTGAGCCTCGAGCTGAAGCACGAACTTCTCCACGACCGTGCCGATCACCTCGACGCTGAGATGGCCGAACGAGACGATGGCATCGAGACGGTTGCGGAATTCCGGCGCGAACTGCCGGTTGATCGCCTCGTGGTCGTCGCCTTCTCGCTTCGAGCGGGTGAAGCCGAACGCCTGCTTGGCGAGATCCGAAGCACCCGCATTCGTGGTCATGATCAGGATCACGTTGCGGAAGTTGACCTGCTTGCCGTTGTGGTCGGTGAGCCGGCCGTGATCCATGATCTGGAGCAGC
Source organism: Bradyrhizobium sp. P3_C3 (assembly GCF_056402655.1). NCBI lineage: Bacteria > Pseudomonadati > Pseudomonadota > Alphaproteobacteria > Hyphomicrobiales > Nitrobacteraceae > Bradyrhizobium > Bradyrhizobium sp. P3_C3. The sequence continues at coordinate 200,781 of NZ_JBFUGY010000009.1, forward strand.
ACGTTGTAGAGGTCGGGATGCGCCTTCTCGATTTCGTCGAGCAGAACGACGCAATGCGGATGCTGGTCGACGCCGTCGGTGAGCAGGCCGCCCTGGTCGAAGCCGACATAGCCGGGAGGTGCGCCGATCAGGCGCGACACGGTGTGCCGCTCCATGTATTCGGACATGTCGAAGCGCAACAGCTCGACGCCGAGCGACGCCGCCAGCTGCTTCGCGACTTCGGTCTTGCCGACGCCGGTCGGACCCGAGAACAAATAGCAGCCGATCGGCTTCTCCGGCTCGCGCAGGCCGGCACGCGCCAGCTTGATCGAAGCGGCGAGCGACTCGATCGCCTTGTCCTGGCCGAACACGGTGCGCTTCAGGGTCTGCTCGAGATGCTTGAGCACCTCGGCATCGTCCTTCGACACGCTCTTCGGCGGGATCCGCGCCATCGACGCGATCGTGGTCTCGATCTCCTTGATGCCGATGGTCTTCTTGCGCTTGTTCTCGGCCACCAGCATCTGCGCCGCGCCTGACTCGTCGATCACGTCGATCGCCTTGTCGGGCAGCTTGCGGTCGTGGATGTAGCGCGAGGAGAGCTGCACCGCGGCCTCGATCGCCTCATTGGTGTACTTCAGCCGATGGTAGTCCTCGAAGTAAGGCTTGAGACCCTTGAGGATCGCGATCGCGTCCTCGACCGTCGGCTCGTTGATGTCGATCTTCTGGAAGCGCCGCACCAGCGCGCGGTCCTTCTCGAAGTGCTGGCGGTATTCCTTGTAGGTGGTCGAGCCCATGCAGCGGATCGTGCCCGAGGCAAGCGCCGGCTTGAGCAGGTTCGACGCATCCATCGCCCCGCCCGACGTCGCGCCCGCACCGATCACGGTGTGGATCTCGTCGATGAACAGGATGGCGTTGGGATGCGCTTCGAGCTCCTTCAGCACCTGCTTCAGGCGCTCCTCGAAGTCGCCGCGATAGCGCGTGCCCGCAAGCAGCGTGCCCATGTCGAGCGAGAACACGGTCGCAGCCGCAAGAACCTCCGGCACCTCGCTGTCGACGATGCGCTTGGCGAGGCCCTCCGCGATCGCGGTCTTGCCGACACCGGCCTCGCCCACGAACAGCGGATTGTTCTTCTGCCGGCGGCACAGCACCTGGATCGCGCGGTTGATCTCGGAATTGCGTCCGATCACCGGATCGATCTTGCCGTCGCGCGCCTTCTTGTTGAGGTTGACGCAATAGGTATCGAGCGCTTCGCCCTTCTTCTTGGCGTCCTCGGTACCCTTTGCCTCGGTCTCTTCGTCGACGCCGCGCACCGGCCGCGCCTCGGAGACGCCCGGCCGCTTGGCGATGCCGTGGCTGATGTAGTTGACGGCGTCATAGCGCGTCATGTCCTGCTCCTGCAGGAAGTACGCGGCATGGCTCTCGCGCTCGGCGAAGATCGCGATCAGCACGTTGGCGCCGGTCACCTCTTCGCGACCGGACGACTGCACATGGATCACCGCGCGCTGGATCACGCGCTGGAAACCGGCGGTCGGCTTGGCGTCGTCGGCGCCATCCGTCACCAGATTCTCGAATTCGGTTTCAAGGTAATTGACGAGGCTCGTGCGGAGCTTGTCGAGATCGACGCTACAGGCGCGCATGACGGCGGCTGCATCGGAATCGTCGATCAGGGAGAGCAAGAGATGCTCGAGCGTCGCGTATTGGTGATGACGCTCGTTTGCGATCGCCAGCGCACGATGCAGGGATTGTTCAAGGCTTTGGGAAAAAGTCGGCATTCGCGTCCTCTATGGCCCCCACCATCATGATCGCCATCGCCCGGTCAGGCAACAACAACCTTTGTCACATATAGTTATACAAGACCGCGGCGAAAGACCGGTTCCGCGACTCAAATGGGCATTACGCGCCCACGGCACGCTCGATGCAAAACCCGTTCCGATTTGGGCAGAACTACCCATTTGGGCAGGATTGACGCCGCTGATTTTCGCGGGATCACGCAGCAGGATGTGCTGCCGTCACATACCGCGCAACCAGAACCGATCTAAATAACTCTGGATGTGAACGCGCAGTTATTTCTTTTCCATCACGCATTGCAGCGGATGCTGGTGCTTGCGGGCGAAGTCCATCACCTGCGTCACCTTGGTCTCGGCGATCTCGTAGGTGAATACGCCGCACTCGCCGATGCCGTGATGATGGACATGCAGCATGATCTTGGTCGCGGCCTCGATGTCCTTCTGGAAGAACTTCTCCAGCACATGGACGACGAATTCCATCGGCGTGTAGTCGTCGTTCAGGATCAGCACACGATACAGGTTCGGCCGTTTGGTCTTCGGCTTGACCTTGGTGATGACAGACGTATTCGGCCCCGTCGGTCCGCCCGAACGGTTCTCGTCATTGCTCATACGAGGAGCGTGGGCAGCGGCTTGCGCGGACAGGTCTAGTCTGAAAGTCAGGTGCGGCATGGCTCAGGCGTTCAAATTCCCCACGGAAGCGAGTGACGGTCAGCCGCGCGGCCCCGCCCTTCGGAGCTTTGCACGGGCGCGCCGCCTTGTTGGATCACCGCTTCCAACCGGTCCGGTCAAGCCCGGCTCGATTGTAGGGAATATGGGCCCGCCCCCGGCTCGCCGCAAGCGTGCAACGGTCCGGCCAAAATGGTCGAGGCAGTCCCGATTCCCGGTCCGGCGATCCTGACCAAGGTTAGTCAATCCGGACCGATTTGACAAAAGTTTCGGCCGGCACCGTTTAGAACATCTTCACCAGGAATCCGGCCGTTAAGCGGCAGCGGCGATTTCGCGGGAAACCTCCGGTTTTCTACGGTCCAATCGAGCTGCCGTTCAATCGCGTGGCCCCTGGTGCGCATGCGCGTCGCCATGCTGCTCGACAAGGCCGGCTCGATGGCCCAGGACGGCAAGATGTCGACGATGCAGACGGCCGCGAAGAACCTGGTCGATCAGCTCAGTGGGCTCGTGCTCCTCGCCGGCGGTCTCGATGCGCAGAATCGCTGGTGGTACAGCAATGCCTCGCAGATCGACACGCGACGAAAGAACCTGCGCGACGACGCCAAGGCGGCGAGCATTGCACGAGCGGCATCGACGCGTTCTGTCCGGTGATGTCGGCGAGTCAGACCGTGTGGGGTTGACGTCGGTATGTCGCTGTCGAAGCTGCGCGTGGCGCGCTGAACCTGATCTCTGTCGCGACAACAAAAAAACCCGGCTGAACCAGCCGGGCTTTTCGATTCCAGGAGTTCCAGAGGACGTTAGTTGGCAGCCGGGGTGAACTTCGAAACGATGGTCTCGACCGGTTTGAACGCCTGCTTGGCGAGGTCGCTGTAGAGGCCGGCGATCTTCTGCGATTCCGCAACGAAGGTCTCGTAGCTGGAACGGGCGAAGTCAGTCTGCGCTTCCACGGCCTTGTCCAGCGACTTCACGCCGGAAAGCTTCTCGACGAAGGACTTGGTGTCTTCAAACGACTTCTTGGTGTAGTCGCCATACGCGCTGGCGATCGCCTGGAGGCCATGCTGCATCGAGGTCGCGGAAGCAACGCACTGCTCGAACTGCTCTTTCCCGTAGCTCTGAAAGTCTTCAACCTTGAACATTTCGGAATCCTTTTTCCCTGGCTCTGGTCCGGAAGCCCCGGCTCCCTGACTCCGCCCAAAAATAGTGCAACGCACAAAAAAGTCAAGAATCTTGTGCGACGCACAAAATTGGATGCAAATCGCTGAGATTCCCGGGGTTCCCTGCAATGGTTCCTTAAGCTTTTGGAAACCGCGGACCCCTACCCTGATTCCCTGGACGTGTTCAGCTTCCGCGAACGGTCAAAAGCCGTTCGAGAACATCACCTTAGCCAGAACAGCGGCTCAGGCCCAACGTTTCCCGCAGCGAACACCAGCGGAGAGACAGCCTGAGCAGGTAATGATCCCGGGTCGAGTGGGCACAATTTCGCCTCACGGGCCGGTGATCAAGTCAGAAACGGGGACGGGGTTTCATGCTTCGTAAAAACTTGTCTTCCTCGCGCTTGGCGCGGGTTGGCGTTTTCGGGCTTCTTACGGTCACCGCCGTAGTCATCTTCACCGATGCTGCCGAGGCACGGCGTCACCGGCGCAATTACGCGCACCACCGGGTGCAGCGCGATGTGTCCGACAGCTCCAGCCCGAAATTCGCATCGATCATCGTCGACGGCAATTCCGGCTCCGTGCTCCAGGCAACGAGCCCAGACGGAATCCGCCACCCCGCCTCGCTCACCAAGATCATGACGCTCTATCTGCTGTTCGAGCGCCTCGAGTCCGGCAGGATGAAGCTCGACACCGAGATGCCGGTTTCGCAGCACGCCGCCGATCAGGATCCGACCAAGCTGAACCTGCGTGCCGGCCAGACCATCCGCGTCGAGGACGCGATCAAGGGCCTCGTCACCCGCTCCGCCAACGATGCGGCCGTCGTGATCGCGGAAGCGATCGGCGGCGACGAGGACGACTTCGCCCAGATGATGACGCGCAAGGCGCGCTCGCTCGGCATGTCCAAGACGGTCTACCGCAACGCCAACGGCCTTCCCAACGACGAGCAGGTCACGACCGCGCGCGACCAGGCCACGCTCGGCCGCGCCATCCAGGAGCGCTTCCCGCGCTACTATCGCTATTTCGCGACCTCGACGTTCAATTGGCGCGGACAGTCGATCCGCAACCACAACCACCTGCTCGGCAGCGTCGAGGGCGTGGACGGCATCAAGACCGGCTACACCCGCGCCTCCGGCTTCAACCTCGTGACCTCGATGCGTCGCGGCAACCGCCACCTGATCGGCGTGGTGCTCGGCGGCCGCAGCGGCGGCTCGCGCGACGCCACCATGCGCAACCTGCTCGCGGAGAACCTCGAGAAGGGCGCCACCACCCACACCGTCGTCGCTGTCACCGAGCGCAACGGCGCAGATGCCAATACCGACGTCGCCGATGCATCGGAGACCCCGGCCCGCCCCGCTCCGCAGGTCCAGCAGGCCGCGGCCGCCCCTGCCCCCGAAACGGCCCCTCAGCGCCTCGCCTCGCGCCTCTCAGCGCTGGCGGCAGCGACCGCCGCGATGCCGCCGGCTCAAGCCAGGCCGGACACCGGCAAGCCCGAGGTTCGGCCGACTGAATCCAGGATCGAGCCCGCGCCGCTCACCAATGGCGTGATCTCCAGCCAGCCGCTCTCCATCATCCCCGGCTCGTCCGAGCCGATGAAGCCGGTCCGGGTGAAGACTGTTCAGGTCAAGGCCGGCACCGTGAAGGTCGCCTCCGCCGCCCCGGCTCAGGTCGCACCGCAGGTCACGAGCACGATTGCGGCCCGCTCCGACGTCGCGGAGACCTCCGGCGCCGTCGTCGCCCGCGCCGATCTCATCAACAAGCCCGAGATGGCGAGCCAGCCCGAAGCGCCGAAGGCCGAGCTCGCCCGCACCGAGATGCCCCGTCAGCCGGCGGGCTTCGGCACCGGCAACGGCATCCTCGGCGTGCTGCCGGCCGCCGCGCCCGCTCCGGCTGCTGCGAAGCTCGCTTCGGCCGATCCTGTGCCGCAGCCGATCCAGCTGAGCGCCACCACCAAGCCGGTCGTCACCCATAGCGGCTGGATCGTCCAGGTCGGCGCACTCGAGAGCGAGAACGAAGCCCAGCAGCGCATCGACGCCGCCCGCAGCTCTGCTCGCGGCCTGCTCAGCAAGGCCGACCCGTTCACCGAGCCGGTCCTCGCCAAGGACAATCGCAAGCTTTACCGGGCCCGTTTCGCCGGGCTCGAGCGGGACCAGGCCGAAGCCGTCTGCCGCGCCCTGAAGCGCGCCGACATCTCCTGCATCACCGTCCGCAACTGATCTGTCGTACCGCTCCAATCAAAATGCCCGCGCCTTGCGCGGGCATTTTTGTTTGGGGGATGCGGCGATGCCAGTTCCGCGACAACCTCTCGTCAAGGATTTACGGTTAAAACTTTACTCAAGGGATCGACCACGCCGACAAAGGCGGGCATCGGGGCGACGGCAGACAGAGCAAGCGGAGCTTACGCGGTACGGGCGTTTGTAGCGTAGTGCCGGAGTTAGCCGTTATGCGTGCGAAGCAGAGTATCCTTGGCCTCGTTCACACGGGCAGCGAGATACGTCGAGCCCCCTTGGTCGGGATGGAGTTTCTTCATCAGGGACTTGTGCGCCCGGCTGATGTCGTCGCGCCCCGCGCCCGGCTGCAGGCCAAGGATCTGATAGGCTTCCTCCGCCGTCATTTTGCCGCTCGGCGCCGTGCGGCGTTGCCGCCCTGCCGCATCGCCCTCCGCGTTCTGACGCCAAGCGGGAAACCGGCGGTCCAGATAGCTTTCAAGTAGGGCCACGCTCTCGGCGTCGAACGCCGGAGCCATCGCCAGCAGGCCAGCGAGATCGAACTCCTGGAGATCGCGCCCGGCGTGAGGACCGGCGACGATCTGGCCGGCGAGCTGCCCCGAATCGTGGTCGAGCCGCATGTCCAGGAATTGCGAGCGTACGCGCGAGGCCTGTCCGGCCGGCCGCGTTGCGCCACCGCCGAACAGCCCGCCGATATTGCCGAAGCCGGCATTGGCCAGCGGCGTCCAGCCCAGGAGCCCGGCGCCGAAAATCCCGAGCGGGATCGCCACCGCCAGCTCGCCCCGCAGGCCAGTGAACGCTGCGACCGCGAGCGCCACCACGCCGCCACCGAACTTGATGGTGCGCGCCAGCACCGCCGGATTGGCGGAGCGGAACATCTGGAGCAGCAGATAAAGCGTGATAACGGCGATGGCGCCGGCGATCAGGGTCATGGCCGGAATATAGTCGCCCTCACGGCAAAATGCATGGCGTCCGTCTCCGACGCGGGCCGCTACTTCATCTGCCCGATCAGCTTGGCCGCACCGCTCGCACTCTTGGCGAGTTTCAACAGCGCCTCGCGGCCGCCGGCGGCATAAGCCGCGGCCGCGCGCAGCAGCTCGCGAAGCTGCGCCGCCGCGCCGGGATCGAACCGGCACCAGGCCCCTCCGGTCAGCCGCGCGATCTCGCGAAAGGCCTGCTCGGCCACGGCGTCGGCGCCTTCCTGAAACACGAACACGGGCACCTTGAGCATGCCGAGCTCGCCGGCTTTTGCGCAGAGCTCGTCGACCTTCTCCTCCATGGCATCGCCGACGAAGACGACCGCACGCACGCCCGAAGCGACCGCCTCGCGCCGCACGTCGCTCAGCACCTTGCCGATCTGGGTGTCGCCGCCGCGACAGTCGATCTTGCTCATCAGCGTCGCCAGCCTGGCGCTGTCGGAGATCCAGCCCGTGGCGCGACACTCGTTCAAGCCGCGATAATAGACAAGCCGGATGTCGAGGCTGCCGATCGCTGCGGCCTCGCGGAACATGTCCGCCTGGAGCGCGCAGGCCATGTCCCAGGTCGGCTGCCGGCTCATCGTCGCATCCAGCGCGAAAATCAGCCGCCCCTTCGCGCCGGGGGCATGCGGCGACAGCGCACGCGCCTTGGCGACGAACGCGGCGATGTCCTCCGCGGTGCTGGCTTGAGGCAGCGTGCCGCCGGTTTGGCTCGATACGGCATCACGGCCACGCGGTTTGACGGGTTCGCCGGGCATCCCTGCTCGCTTCTTGCGTGAGCGGCTAATGTGGATAGCGCCTGCGGCCCGGTCAATGTGCAAAGCCTCCGCTGGCGGATGCCGGCGGAGGCTTTGCAGGTCGTGCAGACGATCGGAGCGGTGTCGGTGTCAGCCTGTGTCGGTGTCAGCTCTTGGCAGGCGCCATCAGAGCGACCGGACCAGGCTCCAGGATATTGGGCGGGGCCGAGCGCGTATCGACGGGCGCGACGGCGCTGTCGCCGTCGCTCAGGAACTTGTCGAGCATGCTCTGGATCGAGTTCTTCGCCGCATCCGGACCGGTGTCGCGCATGTCGTTGTGCTGGAATTCGGTCTTCACGACCTGGATGCCGGCCTTCTCGCATTCCTCATCGGTCGGGATGACACCCGCGTCGGTCTTGAACTGCGGATCCTGCGAACGGAACGAAAGGATCTTGAACTTGCCGGCAGTGACGAAGGGCACGCGCAGATTGTCGAGCGTGACGACCTTCTTGACCTCATCGGGATACTGCTTGGCGAAATACATCGTGATGTCGCCGCCCATGGAGTGGCCGACCATCGTCACCCTGTCGTAATCGGCGTTGGGCTGAACCTTCTTCATCTCCTGCATGGCGAGATGGATGTTGGCAACGCCGCGCAGGATCTGCGGCAGCCGGCCGACATAGAGCTCACCGGGCTTCGTCACCATGGGAGGATCGGTCGGCAAATCATGCTGCGGGCTTACGACCATATAGCCGCGCGCCGCGAAGATGTTGGCGAGGAAGCCGTACTCGGTATTCTTGACGGTGTTGCCGTGATTGATCACGGCAACCGGCAGCGTGATCATGCCGGCATTGGCCTGCATTTCCTTGTCGCGGCGGACCGCGATATCGACAGGCACGGGACGGTTGTCGCGCGAGGCGTCGTAGAAGGTGACGGTCTCGTGCTTGATGGCCCACTTGCTCGCCGTGACATAGGCGACGCCAAAGAGGGCACTAACCGAAACCAGAACGGCAATTCCACGCTTCATTTTCGTCCTCAGCCTCAGGCTCTTGCGGCCTGAATCCCTGTTGAAAATCGTGTTCTTCCGGGGCTCTTCGGCCCCTGGTCGCCTATTCCCTAATATATGTCACAGCCGCGTGACAGGAAGCTTAAATATTGTGAACCTTCAGCCCTTTCATTGTGCGGCGCACGCGTTTCTTGGGCATCCCGTTCTCAGGCGGCTACGTCAGGTGCAGGCTACCATCCGACGCAACCGGTCTCGATTGGCTTCAATTTCACGGTAAACACAGGGTGAAACCGCGAAGTCCGCACTCAGTTCCGGCGGGAACCGGCAGCTTCAATCGGCTGGAAGTAGCGATATACCGCCACCTCAGGCGCCGAGGATGTCGTGGACCTCGAGCGGCTTGTCGACCTGGCTGAACCACTCGGCGCGATTTGCCGCACGGCGGCGGCCGCGTTCGTCGAGCGGCAGCTTGAGCTGGCGGAGCAGGCCCGTCACCTCTTCCCGCGCGGTGAGATGGCCAAGGTTGGGCCGCATGCCGAGCGTGGCCTCGTCGATCTCATCGAGCGCGGTCAGGCCGCGCGGAAAAAATTCGCGATAGACGACGCGCTCGGCGAAGCCGTCGACGTAGCGGAAGCCGAGCCGTAGCGACAAATCCTTGAGGCCCTCGGCGACGAGCTGCTTGTTGCGGGAGCCGAGCATCGACAGGCGGTTGCGCACGACGATCCAATCGGTGCTGGAGCCGTCGAGCTGGCGCCGCTTGCGCCTGACATCCCGCACCATCTCGGCATAGTGGCTCTCGCCCGTCACTGCGTAGTTGGCGGGATCGACGGTGCCGAGCACGTCGAAATCGAGGAAGCTGTCGTTGATCGGCGTGACCAGCGTGTCGGCCATCGAGTGCGCCAAGCGCATCAGATAGCTGTCGGTGCCCGGCGTATCGATGACGATGAAGTCGAAATTGCTTTCGACCGCCGAGACCGCCTCCATGAACTGCTGGAACTCGGAATTCTCGTTCTCGGCGATCTGCATGGTCTCGCCGAGCTTGATGCAGCGATGCACCGGCAGCTCGAGGCCGAGGCCGGTGCGGCGCGCCCAGGCGGAACGGTTGCCGATGTAGCGGGTAAAGCTCTGCTGACGGCAGTCGAGGTCGATCGTGGCGACGCGCTGGCCGGCCTTCAGCAGCGCGACCGCGATGTGCAGGGCGGTGGTCGACTTGCCGGAGCCGCCTTTTTCGTTGCCGAGCACGACGACATGCGCCGAGCCGGATTGGCCTTGGCTAGCCTGCACAAGCATAGCGATCCTCAACACCCCTGATGAATATCTTCGAGTTGGCCGCGTCTGCGGTCAAGTGAAATGCGTGACAGTAAATGCAAATCGCAGCGCGCCGTGTTCGAAATGAATCACGGCACCATCTCTCGCTTGTGATTCAGCCATGTCGCGACATCGTGCGCGGCCTCGCGCGGGATGCTGTGCCGCATCCGAATGCATGGCGTCCACGATCGGCGCTTGTTAAGGTTAGCCGGCCGGGCGCCGGGACGCGCCCGCTTCCCATTCCCAACCCCGTCGAGTCCTGATGTCACGAAGCCCCTTGATCGCCCGCACGGTCCCCGCCTTGCGACGCGCCGTCGACAATCTTCGCAAGCGAAAGGCCACGATCGCGCTGGTCCCGACCATGGGGGCGCTCCATGACGGACATGTGTCGCTGGTGCGCCTCGCCAGGCGGCGCGCGAGTCGCGTCGTGGTGTCGATCTTCGTCAACCCGACCCAGTTCGCGCCGACCGAGGACTTTGGTGCCTATCCGCGCACCTGGAAGTCCGATCTCGCCAAGCTCGCCGCCGAGGACGTCGACATCGTCTGGCACCCCGGCGCCGAGGCGATGTATCCGGACGGCTTTGCGACCCGCATCGTGCCGGAGGGGCCGGCGCTGGCCGGCCTCGAGGACCGCTTCAGGCCGCACTTCTTCGGCGGCGTCGCCACCGTCGTCGGCAAGCTGTTCACGCAATGCCGGCCGGATGTCGCAATCTTCGGCGAGAAGGACTTTCAGCAACTGCGGGTGGTGACGCAGATGGCGCGCGACCTCGACCTCGGCGTCAAGGTGACCGGCTCCCGCACCGTGCGCGAGCGCGACGGGCTCGCGATGTCTTCGCGCAACGTCTATCTCTCGCCGGAGGAGCGGCAGACCGCGACCACGTTGTACCGCGCCATGAAGGACAGCGCCGGGCGCATCCGCGCCGGCGAAGCGATCGCATCCGCGATGGCGCGCGGCGCCGGGATGATCACGGCGGCCGGCTTTGCGCTCGACTATTTCGAGGCGCGCCATGCCGAGACGCTGGCGCAGGTCACCTCGCGCAAGGACGGCCCGTTGCGGATCCTGGTGGCGGCCAAGCTCGGCACGACCCGGCTGATCGACAATATCGCGGTGTAACCGCCAGGGTCGATCTTGCGCGTTGCCTCGCCCGGATGGATGATCGGGGCGAGGAAACGAGCCGACCGGCAGGGGCATGTCATTCATCCGCACGATGATCGTGAACGGCGTGCTGGCGCTTGTCGCCGCGACTGCCGCCCAGGCACAACAGCGCCCGCCGATCGGCCTCTACGGGTCGCCGCCGGATGCGATGATCTTCTACGTCGCCCATGGCGCCGCCGGGGCCTGCGGACCGGGCTGCTCCGACTGGATCGCCGCCGAGGGCACGGTGCAATGGGACAGCTACAAGCGGCTGATCGCAATTCTCGATCGCCAGGCGGGACACAAGCTGCCGCTCGTCATCCATAGCCGGGGCGGCTCCAACCTCAATGTTGCGGTCAGCATGGGCCGCATCCTGCGCGACCGCGGCCTGGATGCCACCGCCGGCGCGACCGAGGTCGAGGCCTGCGCCGGCAAACCGGAGGCGGATTGTTTTGCGCTGAAGCGCCCGGGCGGGCCGCTCGACGCCAAGGTATCCTTGCCGGATCCGGCGTGCGATTTCGCGTGCGTCCTCATGCTCGCCGGCGGGGTGCATCGCAGCCTCCCGCAAGGTGCGACGGTGGTGCTGGCCGGCCGCTCCATCCGCAATCGCCGCGCGCCCAACGTGGCGCCCGAACAGCGCGAGAGCCTGACGGCGATCTTTGGCGAGCAGTATCGCAAGTACCTGCACGAGATGGGCGTCGAGCCCGAGCTGGTCGACATCATCGACGCCATCGGCGAAGGCGGACGTCCGGTCGTGATGCCGTCCTCCGACTGGGCGCGGCTGCACATCGTCACGCCGCCATGAGCGGCCGCGTCAGAGCAGTCCGAGATCGCGCAGCTCGCGTCGCATCGGCTCCGGCATCGCCGCGATCGAGCCCGCGGCCGACTTGCCGAGATCGGGCGGCACGGAATCGTCGCTGAGGTAGCGCCAGCCCTGGAACGGCCGCATCGGCCGCGGCGATACCGAGATCACCTTCGGCTGCATCACGATCCGGCAACGGCCGATGCCGTCCTTGTCGCGGAACGGCTCGATGCCGATGATCTTTTCACGCGCGGCGATCTCGCCCTTGATCACCCAGTAGAGCGATCCGCCCGCCAGGATCTCGGCGTCGCGCTTGGGCACCATGCGGGTGATGTGGATGTGATGTTGCGGCAGACCCTTCTTCTTGGCGGTCTGCATCCGTTCGGCGACCCACCCCTTCAATTCCTTGACGGAGTCGCAGCCGACGGCGAGCTTGATCAGATGTAGCGGCATGGCCCCAGCATTAGCCGGGCCGCCACGCATTTGGAATGCCGAACTATTCGTTATCCGCAGCCGCAGGAGCCGCGGCTGGGGCCGGCGGGGCGAGCGGAACCGGTGCTGCGGCCGGCGCACGCGCGGCCTTCGGCGCCGGCGGCTTCTTCGCAGCCGGCGCCGCAGGAGCAGCAGCCTGCGC